>JAQXMD010000050.1 GCA_029012465.1 Oscillospiraceae bacterium
CTCCAGAAGCTCCGGGTGGGCCAACAGATGACGAATCAGGCGGATGGTCTTTGCGTAATAGTAGCCATCGGCAATACGTTCGTCAATGGTCAGGGTCAGGTCTACGCTGTCCCGCATCTCCATATTTCCGTCATCATCGTAAAAGGGACGCTTTTTCCGTTCGCCGATGACACAGAACACGGATGTGGTGCCCCAGTTTGTCAGGTGGTGATATCCGGCGTGGAGCTTTATGGAACCGAGATTGCTGATGACACCGGAGGAATAGTATGGATCGGTTGCGATAATGGATTTGGGCATATGACCATGGCGGTCAAGACTTCTGCAAATGGCCCCCACCAGCTTCAAAAGGGGCACAGGCAGCTTTTGAATGATGTCCATGCTGGCAGTGGAGGGGTCCTTCTGATCGCTGCGACAATAGGACACCTGACGATAGATTTCGTTGTGTATGGAATCCAGGGTGTCTTCGGGTTTGGAATGGATAAAAGCAAGGGCTTCTCCGCCGTTGTCTGAGAAGATTTTCTTGATGGTAAATGCCACGGATACCTCATTCCGCTGGTACAGATTTTTGTTGGCGATGAAGCGGTTCATTTTCGGGCGAAGGGTAATGGTTTTCAGCAGGGTGGCGACAACGACCTGAAACAGATTGTACTTGTATTCCGGGTTTCCGGCGTTTTTCTCCTCCAGAAAACGGTTGATGTTGGTGAGGTCAACGGTCTCGCTGATAAACGCTTCGTTGTCACAGCGGTTTGGGTACATCAGGGGCATAATGGTGTGCATGGAATCCACATTTCGTAAATACGTTCCATCTCTTCGATCTCTTCTACTCATGTTCTGTTACTCCTCTTTTCTTCCATGGAATGCTTTGGGTATAGTTTAACACAATAGAGAACAATTTCAATCACAATGCACATTATGACGGCTGCCAGCACATCCAGCACGGAATGCTGCTTGACAAAGCATACCGATATCGACACCATCAGGGTGAAAAACAGGTTCAAAAGCTTGATGCCAATGGGGAGAGAACGATCCTTCCAGGTGGTGGACAAAATGGCGATGCTGTAACCCACATGAAGGGAGGGAAAGACACCGGTGTTTGTGTCAAAGGCGTAGATCAACCCCATGATGTGCGTAAAGACATTGTTGTGCTGAAACACGTCGGGCCGAAGGTCCTGCCTGCTGGGATAAAGAATATAAATGGCCATTCCGATGGCCTGGGTCAGCATAATGAAAATCTGGAGCCTCTTGAACTGGGGAATGTCGTAGAGCAGATAGTAAAGCAGCCATCCGAATACAAATACATACCACAAGATATAAAAAATCGCAAAATACTCGCAAAAAGGAATCAAATCGTCCAAACCGCAGTGGATCACATGACACGTTTCGGCGGGAATCAGGTTTTCTGATACAAAGAACAGAGTGAAATAGACGATCCACCCACCCAGCAGCTTCAAATGGGAAAACTCCGGCTCCCCCAGTTTGGAAAACCGGAAGGAGCGGTAGTCTACGACAGGCTTTTTCATACCGGGGCGCTCCTGTCTCCATGGGCTGCATGGTTTTTGGGATAATCCTTTTTGGGAATGTTCCGATAGGGAACGACAGTGTGCTCGGGAAGCTCCACGGCAATTCTGGTAATTTCCTCCGTGAGGTAATCACAGAGCATGCCACGCTGCTGCTTGATGGGAATGCCGGGATCGTAATAGATGGGCTTCCCAAAGCAGAGCTTTTTCAGTTCCGGGGCAATGTACATGGGAACAAAGGGGAGGGGCTTTTTTGTCCGGGCGTAATACTGCTTTGCCACGTCTGTGAAGTTTTGCTGGAACCCGCAAAGAATGTGGTTATAGTCCTCGTCATGCTCCGGGAAGATTACCACCCGGGCACCCTCCTGAAGCTTTTCCAGGGTCTCCCGAAAGGTTCCGATGAGCCGTGTGTCATGGTATACGCCGATGGTATTCGCGTTGTTAAAGACGCAGACCGAGAACGGCGCAATGATGTAGGAAAGCAGCCGGTAAAACCATCGAATCCATTTGGGCTTTCGATCCCACCAGAAATCCTTGTAGGCGTAACCGGGAACATCCTTTAAGTGCATCATCTCGCCGATACACCATGTGTAGTGGTATCCGGGAACATAAAGCTCGGCGGTGATGGGGCCGTTCATTTTTGCGTGGTTTCCCACCAGAATCGCGGGACCTTCGGGCAGATACTCCGTCCCAACGGCCTCCATTTTTGGGTAGAAGAAGCGAACCAGACCTTTGATCATTTTGTAGAGCAAGCTGGTTTTCTTGTTTTCCATATCAAACACTCCTTATGACTGCTGGGCATCCTTCCGTTCCAATACGCGACAGCCAAAGATGGCTGCGACGAAAAGAAGCACCTGTAATACAATTGCACTCCACAAAACAGGAGATGTGATGTTATGAAGCTCCATCCCGATTACAGTATAGAGAATCAAGGATGGGAGCCAACCAAGGTATGAACCGATCAGATAGGATCTGAGGCTAAATCCCGTGGCGCTCATATACAGACTGCTCACATTGATGGGCACGAAGGAGAGCCGAAGGAGAATCCCCAGCAGGAATTGATGCTGTATTTGAAGCGCATGAAATCTATGCAGTTTTGGATGCTTCTCCAGTAAAGACTGGACCAGAGGCTGCCCCAACGTTCTTCCAACCGGGTACGGAACCAGCAGAACAATGCCTGCGCCAATCAGATTGATGAGGATTGCCGCAGGAAGAGGAAACATTACCCCCACAGCGGCGAACAGAATCCCGGTATTTAGAATGAAATCCACACTTTTCAGCAAAAAGACCCCAACAAGGGCCAGTAACGTCAAGGGTATGTTCTTCGGTCTGTATTGCAGCAGTGTTTCCACGGTCAAATCGCCGTTTGTCTGATACAATACGAAAATAATGAGGCCCCATGCAAACAATAAAAAGATGCCCATGAGCCATTTCCACTTTGCGTAAGGATACATGTTTATCACTCTCGTATTATTTTAGCCTATAGTATCACAAAAATGAGCAACGTTCAATAATCCTGATACGGGGAATTGTAAAAATTGGCTCCTCCGGAAGCCTGAAAGCATTCCGGGGGAGCGATGATTGGCGGAGCTTACAGGATATCACTCAATTTGTTTGAATCAGCCCTCGCTCCTCCAAAAATTCTTTTGCAACCTCATCGACTGGTTTTCCGTTTACATCCACTTCGTAGGTCATTTGGGACATATCCTCTGTGGAGATCAGCCCGGAGAGAAGGTTCAGAGTGTCCTCAATTTCCGGATAATCCAGCAATACTTCGTTTCGGATCAGATATACGCCGTTATACTCCGGGAAGAACTCCAGATCATCCTCCAGAATCACAAGACCCGCTTCCACGTTCAGTCCGTCTGTTGCGTACACTTCCGTCACATCGAAGCTCCCATTCTGGATTGCGGCGTACTTCAGCCCAATGTCGACGGAAACATCATCCTTGAAGTGCAGCCCGTAATAATCGCAGAAGGGGCCGTATTTCATGGAGCCTTCCAGCGTGAAGAAGCCCTGCTCCGCGCCGAAAACAAGCTCACCGGCTACAGGTGTCAGATCACTGACCTTTTTCAGCTGGTATTTTTCCGCGGTTTGCCTTGTGGCTGCAATAGCATAGGTGTTGTCAAAGCCCAGCTTGCCCGTCATGGTAAGGTGCTTGTTTACAAGCTCGTCGCTGACATATTGGTACAGGCTTTGACCCTCCGGAATGTCTGCCGTATCCTGCCCCAGGAAGGTTGTCAGGATGGTTCCGTCGTAGGAGATCATGAAATCCGCTTCCTCCCGGGTGAGACAGTTCCAGGAATTCACCTGAGTCATCTGATCCTCAATGGTCACAGTCAAATCTGTCTGGTCCTCAATGAGCATTTTGGCCATATGGGTGAGGATCTGGGTTTCACTGTAGTCTCCGTCGTAAACTGTAATTCCGCTGGAGCTACGACTGACGATGGGGATTAGCAAAAGGAACAGCACAGCAAATATGCCCAGCTGTGTATACAGCTTTCCTTTGCGCAGTTGCTTTGCGTTTTTCTCGAGCTTTGAGAAAAAAATATCCAGCACAACCGCAATGACCATCAGCACTGCCGTACACAGCAGAATTTGTCCAATGTCGGACACCCGAATCGCGTTTGTAATGGTTCCCCCCAGTCCGCCGCCTCCAACATATGCGGCAAACACGCCGGTTCCCACTGCACTGACAACGGCAATTCGGATTCCGGTAAAAATCGTGGGAGCGGCAAGGGGAATCTGGACTTTGATCAGCTGCTGGAGCCTGCTCATGCCAACGCCTCTGGCCGCTTCACTGACGCCCTCCGGTGTTTCCGACAGGGCCAGATAGGTATTGCTGACCACCGGCATCAGAGAGTACAGGGTAATTCCAATGATGGCCGGCAGCTTTCCTGCCCCTGTGAATACCATGATGATACCCAGAAGCGCCAATGAAGGGATGGTTTGGAGAATCTCACTGATCTTCAGAATGATGGGTCGCGCTGGTTTTGACAAATACGCGACGATTCCCAGCAGCACACCAAACAAAACGGAAAGCATGATGGCGGCAAATACAATGTAAATGTGCTGAAGCACCTGCAAAATGGTCATGCCTGTTTCCTCCATTTCCGACCGGGAAGCTTCCCGACAAAATCAATCAGATAGCTCAGCAGGATCGCCAAAAGTGCAGATGGAATGGCTCCGATGAGGATCAGCACATGATTGTTGGAGGCGGTTCCCTGATATACGAAATCGCCCAGACCGCCCAGTCCGATCATTGCGGCAAGGGTTGCCCAGGAAACCACATAAACAGCAGCCATCCGGATTCCCGCAAAAATCTGGTTGGCGGCCAGGGGCAGCTCTACCTGAAGCAGGGACTGGAGCTGATTCATGCCGATTCCCTTTGCGGCTTCCTTGTATTGCTTCTCCACTTCCAGGAGGCCGGTATATGTATTTTTCAGCACCGGGAACATGGCGTATACTGCCAGGGCGGCAATGACGGAAATCCGGTACATACCGATCAGAATGAAGAGTACGCCAATAAAGGCAATGCCGGGAATCGTCTGCAAAATCGACAGCAGCGGCATGATTTTTCTGGATAGGATCTGAAATCTGGACAGAAGAATCCCCAAAAGTACACCAATGACCGAGCCTGCGGCCACGGAGACAATGGTGTATTCAAGATGCAGCAGAACAGCCTGCATCAGAGACTGTCCGTAGGTATTCAGCAGTTCCGCAATCATCTGTGATCCCCCCATAGCTCTGCGGCAACGGACTTTGCGACGCTGGTTTTCGTGACGATCCCCAGAACCTCCGATTCATCGTTTAGAACCACCACATATCCATCCGGGGATTCGAGAAGATGGTCAAAGCACTCCTTGGCGTCATCCTTTGCATTGACGGTTCTCAGGTTCTGGCGGGTAATGGGCTCGATGGTGCGGATATCATGGCCGTATTTCCGCATGTCGGCAAGGGTAACGGTGCCTGCGTACTTTCCGTCCCGGGTGACGATCAGGGAATCCACATTGCCCCGGGCGATGCGTTCGGCACATTCCAGAATCCCTTTGTGGATGTCCATAGTCACCGGGTTCCGCTTCATAAACTGACTGACCGGATGATGGTCTTCCACCTTGAGCTGTTTCCCAAGGAAAATCTTCACGCGCTCTGTGGCCGGGTGCAGGAGAATCTGCTCCGGGGTGTCCATCTGGACAATTTCGCCGCCGTCGAGAAAGATGATTCGGTCTGCCAGCTTCAGGGCCTCATCCATATCATGGGTCACGAACATGATGGTAACTCCCAGCTTCTTCTGAATGTTCTTCACTTCGTCCTGCAGAAGGGTTCTGGTCTGGGGGTCCAGTGCGGAGAAGGGCTCGTCCATCAGGATGATCTCCGGGGAAGCGGCCAGAGCCCGAAGGACACCCACACGCTGCTGCTGACCGCCGGAAAGCTCCGAAGGGTATCTGCCGGCGTATTCCTCCATGTCCAGCATTTTCAGCAGCTCCTTTGTGATCTGCCTGCATCTTGCCCGGTCGAACTTCAGAAGCTTCGGAACCACACAGATATTCTGCTCCACAGTCATATTGGGAAACAGACCGATCTGCTGAATCACATATCCGATGCTGCGGCGAAGCTCTGTTTTGTCTCTTGTCTGAATGTCCACATTGTCAATGAGAATCTGACCGCTGTCAATCTCGTTGAGCCGATTGATGGTTTTCAGGGTGGTGGTTTTTCCGCAGCCTGATGGCCCTACAAGGGCGATAAATTCTCCGTCATTGACCTGAAAGGACAGGTTTTTTAATATCTGCGTATTACCATAGGACTTGCAAACGTTCTTAAATTCAATCATAGCATACTCCTTCCTGCCCCAGCAGAAGAACCGAAGATTACCGGGACAAATGATCTGTAAACCTCTGTGCACCATGTAAACGGTACATTGCGCCTTCTATATGCATTTATTTTACATCAAGGATTGATAAAAGTCAATACTATACAGAAATCAAATTAATATTCATCGAAATAGGGATTGACATTTGTGAGGTCGGGGCGTATCATTAGGAAGGTTTTTAGGTAATCGGCAAGAATCCTTGTCGAAAGGAAGCGAAAATGAATGAATCAATCCATCACCCCGGCGGAAGCAGGCCGGAATACCTCCGGTTCCAGGATGAAGGCGGACGTCTTTGCTGAGCGGATACATCCAGTGGAGGATGAGTACCCGCTGCTTTCCATACTGCCGTTGATCCAGCGGCTTGTGTTTTCCTGCGTTGACCGGAAGGAGTTTCCCTATACAAAATCACAAATGTCCATTCTGACGGTTCTGTCTCTTCGCAGTTCTCTTACCATGAAGGATGTCGCCGGGTATCTGTCCTCCTCTCAGGAGCAGGCCACACGTTCTGTGGCCCCGCTGGTAGACGCGAACCTTGTGGAACGGTTTACAGAGCCCTCCAATCGTGTGCATGTTCACGTCCGGCTTACGGATGCGGGAAGGGCATACCTGCGGCGTATTTCAGGCCTTTTGCAGGCCAAGATGGAGAAGCGGCTGGAGTCCTCCATTACTGCTGACCAGGCTGCAAAGCTCAAGGCCTCGTTACAGCAGGCCATGTCCATTCTTTCGGAGGTTCGGTAGCAGGTCTATGAAAACATCAGAGCGGATGTGTACGCTGTACGCGTCCGCTCCTTTTTTCGCTTTCCGCCTGCTTCTGAAATGCGAAACAGAGACAACCGGAGCTTCAGATTTCAACACTTGAAAAATGATCGGGAATTCGATATACTGAAGACATTCTAGGAACAAGGAGGATCATGATATGGAAATGATTGCTACCCCTCACATTAAGGCGCCCAAGGATGCCTTCGGCAAAACCCTTCTGATGCCCGGCGATCCCCTTCGTGCAAAATTCATTGCAGAAACCTATCTGGAGGACGCCCAGCTGGTGAACAACATCCGGGGTGTCCATGGATATACCGGCTATTATAAGGGCACCAAGGTCAGCGTAATGGCCAGCGGCATGGGTATGCCCGCCGTGGGCATCTATGCCTATGAGCTGTTCCACTTCTTTGATGTGGACAATATCATCCGCGTTGGCTCCGCAGGCAGTATGCACCCGGACGTGAAGATCCGTGATCTGGTCATTGCCATGGGCGCATCCAGCGACTCCAACTTTGGCGCCCAGTTCGGCACAGGCGGAACCATTTCTGCCATTGCCGGGTATCCTCTGATGAAGGCATCCATCGATCAGGCGGAGGCCCTTGGGGCCAGTTATCATGTGGGCAACATCCTTTCCTCGGATGTGTTCTATCATGATGATCCTGAGGCAAACGCCAGATGGAGAAAGATGGGCCTGATGTGTGTAGAGATGGAGGCATACGCTCTGTACCTCACCGCTGCCCGCTGCGGAAAGAACGGCCTCGCCATTCTGACCATTTCCGATCATCTCATCACCGGGGAGGAAACCACTGCCGAGGAGCGTCAGAATTCCTTTACCCAGATGATGAAGGTTGCTCTGAACACCGCCGTAGAAATGGATAAAAAGTAATCGCATACATACAAGACAGCGCCCGGAAGCCAGCTGCTTCCGGGCGCTTCAGTATGAATTGTGGCCGGGAACCATAAAGTTCCCGGCCACAGCAGATGATTTGGGCTGATTCAGCTTGCCATGTAGCGGTCGTAAGCGGACTGCTCAAGCTCGATGCAGCGGTCAATGCCCATGGAATGGAGAGTTTCCACAAAGCTGTCGAAATCGCTCAGAGGCTCATCACCAACGATGAACTTGACGATGTGCTCATCCATATAGGTCTCGATGTCGGAATACAGGGAATTGTATTCCTCGGACTCCTCCACATTCATGTTTACACCGGTTCTCGGCAGGTTGTAGAGACCGTCGTTGGAGTTGTTCCAGACAGCAATGGCATTGAGCTGATCCTCCACATAGTTTGCCCGGACTCTTGCCTCGTCAATGACAAAGGGAGCGGGGGTCATACGGTCGCAGACGAAGATGTTCATGGCTGCGCCATAGGAGTAATCGGGGTTGTTCAGAACCAGATCTGTCAGGGTGGGAACGCCGTCCACATAGGTGAAGGTCTCACCCTCAACGCCGTAGTTGGCCAGCAGAGTGCCTTCCTCGCTGTAAACGTAGTCAATGTACTGGCAGATGATCTCCGGGTCCTCGCAGGCGGTGGTCACAGACCACAGGTGGGAATCAAACATGGAACCTTCCTCGCCCAGATGAGCCATGGAGCCGTCGGTGGTCACATTGGTGACACCGGTGATCTTCATATTGGGGTCGGTGCTCTGGCTGATGACGTTGGTGTAGGTCTGGGCAGAGGTGCCATACCATACGCCGCAGGAGCCGTTGAGAATGGGAGAAGCATCCATCAGGCTTTCATAGCTACCCTGAGACAGGAACAGGTCGTTGATCAGACCCTCGGAGTACCATTTGTTCATCATGGTCAGGAATTCCTTGAATTCGGGCTGAACCACGCCGTAGCGGATCTCGCCGTCAACCTGATAAAAGCCGGCGCCTACATTGTAGCCGTTGAGAAGCTCGGGCTGTACGCCGGTGGCACGGGAGATAATCAGAGGCTTGTCGGCGCCCTTCTTTTCCTTGAATTCCCTCAGAATGTTGTACAGATCGTCATAGGTTTTTGGCTCTGCAAGGCCCAGATCCTCCAGCCAGTCGGCGCGGATGGAGCCACCGGAGGAAATGTCGCTGGGAGCTGCATAGATTTTGGGGAATGCGCCGATGGCCCCACCGTCAGATTTGATCTGGCGGAGCAGATCGGGGTACTCCTGGAACTTTGCGGAAAGGTTGGGCATGTTTTCGGAAATGTAGGGAGCCAGATCAATGAGGAAATCCTCTTCAATGGCCTGATCCACGGTGCCGGTATAGTTGTCCACAGCCTTGGAGATCACGTCGGTATATTCGCCGCCGGCAACCATCAGCTGGAACTGCTCGGCTTCTGCCATAAAGGAGACCATGGTGGCGTCCCAGGTCACGTTGGTGATCTTCTCCAGTTCACGGAAGATGACGAACTGGGACATGTCACTGACCACGTCGCTGAGGTCGGGAGCGGTGCCAAGCCAGATGGTGTAGGTGTGGGTCTCGTCAAACAGCGGGTACTCCACCACCACTTCGGGCACTACGGTTTCTTCTGCGGAATCCTCCAAAGTGCTGGCGGGTTCCTCTTCATCAACCTGGGGAGCCTCGTCCTCCGGCTCATCGGGCTTTACTTCGGGAGCGGGTGCTGATGCCTCAGAGGCGGCAGAGGCTTCTGCGGATGCCGCGGGTGCATTACCGCCGCAGGCTGCCAGGGCAAGCACCATGACTGTGGCCAGAAGCAGTGCAAGGAAACGGGTTGTCTTCTTCATTTCAAGTCCTCCTTAACTGAAAGATACTTCAATAGTAGCACAGGCGAAATTCTGACAAAAGTACCAAAAAGCGAAACGGAGGTATCATTTATATAGAAATGAAATATATTGAAATATATATGTAATAAATAGCGAAAAAGCTCCCTGCCGGGTTGGCAGGGAGCCATAAATCACAGCCGGGAGGGCCTGTAGTAATCGGAATCCTTTGCGTCAGGGTTTGGATAAACCCGGCAGAGCATTCCGCGGAGCTGGTATGTGCCCATGCAGGGATCAAAGGGCGGCTCCATGGTGGTAAGCACATTGGCATTTACCTCAAAAGCACCGAAGAACGGCTTCTCCGTTGCTTCCGGAATCCACCAGCCGATTTGACAGTTGACAACTCCGGGCTTCAAATTGGGTGTTACCCTGGCTTTCTGGGTAATACGGCCACGTTTTGTCTCAATGAAGATCCAGTCACCGTCTGCAATGCCATATTGGCTGGCTGTATCCGGATGCAGGGTGGCTATGGGATAGGGATTCTGCTTTCGCAGGGAGGGCACCTGACGCTGCTCTGACAGGAAAAAAGCATTGATCCGGGTGCCTGTGGTCAGAATCAGAGGGTATTCATTCAGCAGCTCAGGGGTGGAAAGGGGACTCTCGGGAGGCTCCCTGTAGTCCGGCAGCGGATCAAAGCCAAATTCCTCCATTATGGTGCTGTAAAGCTCTATCTTCCCGGTGGGGGTATTGAAGGCTTTTTCACCCCGGGCGGCCCGCTCTTTGTACTGCTCATATTGGATGGGGACAGCCACCCAGCCGGTTTCCCGGAGCTTTTCCAGGGTCATATCCTCGTAGCCGGGGAAGGTACGAAGCCGGTCAAGACGTTTGTCCAGAATGTCGTCCAGATTGCTTGCGCCCCAGTCCTTTCCAAGGTGCTGACAGATCTCCATAAAAATCGTTTCGTCGGTCTTGCATTCTCCCACCGGTGGAACAACGGCCCTTTGACAGAGAATCACATGATCCGCGCCCCCGGGACCGCCGGTGAGGGAATCCACCTCCAGCCAGGTGCAGACGGGCAGTACCACATCGGCCAGCAGGGCAGAGGGAGTCAAAAACTGATCCTGACAACAGATAAAATCCAGACCCATCCAGGTATCAAGGGTTTTCTGACTGTCCGCAAAGCCCAGCAGCCCATTGTTTCCGCACATCATCAGGGCTCGGATGGGGTAGGGCTTTCCGGTGCGCATGGCCTCAAATACCGTGGGAATATGAGCAGATGAAAAGGGCTTGTGAGCGCCTGCCAGCATTTTGTACTGCTCGCCCATACGCTTTTTCTTCTTCTCGTCTCCAAGATGGTCTTCCAACATTTCCGGTTCATCCAGAACGTGCATATTCTCGATAAAACCGCCTTTTTTGTCGATGTTTCCGGTGATGGCCAGAATCAGCGCAATGGCCCGAACGGTCTGGAAGCAGTTGGGGGTATGTTCGATGGCACAGCCCCACTCCATGGAAACGGTGGTGGCGGTTCCGATTCGACGGGCTGCGGCGGTAATGGCTTCTGCGGGGATTCCGCAGATTTGTGATACAAGCTCAGGCGTGTATTTTTTTACCCGTTCCTTCAGGGGGGCAAAGCCGTAACACCAGTTCTCTACAAATTCATGATCGTAGAGATCTTCAAAAATCAGCACATGGAGTATGCCAAGGGCCAGGGCGTCGTCCGTGCCGGGCCGAAGCTGCAAAAAATGATCCGCATAGGGCTCCAGATTGTTTTTGCAGGGGTCCACGACAATCAGCCGGGTACCGCGCTTCAGAGTGTCCAGAAAACAATACCGGCTTTCCCCGTCGGCACCGGAGATCGAGGGATTACAGCCCCACACCAGCATCAGCTCCGGTGGGGTGTCGCTGTAATAGTCCGCGGCAGGGGCAAAGCCGAAGGTCACTGCTCCGGCGTGAATTCTGGGGAAAAAGCACTGTGCGGACCCTGGCTCAAACCAGTTTGGCGTGCCAAGGCAGTTGGCAAACCGGGCGGTATAGGGCAGGTGGTGCCGACCGGTGCCCTGTGCGATGGCAACGGCCTCCATGCCGTATTTCGCTTCGATTTTCAAAAGGTTATCCCGAATGATGTCATAGGCTTCCACCCATGTAATCCGTTCAAACTGGCCTGAGCCTCTGGGGCCGGTACGCTTCATGGGGTGCAGAAGCCTGTGGGGATTGTAGATCAGCTCTTTGCTGAGCAGTCCCTTTGGACACATACGGCCGGTGTTGAAAACGCCGTTTTGATCCGGCCGGATATCAGTCACTTTCCCATCCGCTACGGTGACTTCCGCGATACAGGAGCCATGGCATAGGTGACAGGCTGTATGGTATACCTTAGATTCGGACATATCGATTATTCCCTTCACTAAGAATGGCACCATTATATCAGAGTTGGGTGTACATTGCAATGTCGTCTATTGGGGAGGTATAGAAAAATTGTAGAAAATGTGATAGGATAACAGGCGAGAAAAGGAAGTGAAGCTATGTTCTATCTGGTACTGTCTGTGCTGAGCACCGCGGTTGTGTCACTGGCCATGCGGCTCAGTGAACGGTATCGAAATAATCACATCAGTATGCTTGCGGTAAACTATGTCATCTGTATTGTTCTGGCCGGGTGCTTTTCCGGCTGGAGCTCTATTCTCCCGGACTTGGAAGAAGGAGCGGGATTCTGCCTTTCCCTTGGCATACTTCAGGGCGTTTTGTATCTTGCGTCCTTTCTGCTGCTGCAGCTGAACATATCCAAAAACGGAGTGGTCATGTCCACTACCTTCATGCGGCTGGGACTGCTGGTACCCACCATCTGTTCTGTGGTGATTTTCGGAGAATTGCCGGAATGGCTGCAGGTTGTGGGCTTCCTTGCGGCCATCTGTGCAATTCTGATGATTAGCCTGGAGAAGGGAAGCGGAAAAGCATCCTTCAAGCTGGGACTGATCTGCATTCTTCTCTGCGCCGGTGTGACGGATTTTCTTGCAAAGGTCTATGAGGAATTTGGAAATGCTGCTCTGCGGGATACGTATCTTCTGTATGCCTTTATTGCTTCAGGCCTGATCTGTATTGGACTGGCAATTCTCAAAAAGCAGCGTCTTACCCTGATGGATGTTTTGTTTGGCATCCTAATTGGTATTCCCAACTTCTTTTCTGCCAGATTCATGCTCTATGCCCTGAAATCCCTGCCAGCCATTGTGGTTTATCCCACTCACAGCGTTTCCACCATCATTCTGGTGTGTGTGGGAGGCGTGCTGTTCTTCCGAGAAAAGCTCTCCAGACGGCAGATCGGGGCAATCCTGCTGATTATGACCGCAGTGGCTCTGCTGAACATATGACAGAGGCATTCGTTTTCTATCCGGGGGCCGAGATTGGAAAAATGTATGATTTTATTCATAATCACGGCAAAATGGAGACAAAAATCCAATGTTTTTTGATTGAAAAGTTGCAGATAATATGGTAGTATTCTTCCTGTCACACTGTAAAATTAACAGGAAAGAGAGATTATATGGAATTTTTGAATCAGATTCTTGAAATTGTTGGAAATGTCAACGGCGCAGTCAATGGCTTTATCTGGGGCGTTCCCGCCATGATCTGTATTATCGGCGTGGGTCTGTATCTGAGTATCCGAACCGGTTTTGTTCAGATCCGAAAATTTGGCTATGCCATTAAGACCACCGTTGGGCGTATGTTCCGCAAAAGGGACGCGAAGGATGGCTCTATGACACCCTTCCAGGCTGTCTGTACGGCCCTGGCGGCTACGGTGGGTACGGGCAATATTGCCGGTGTTGCCGGAGCCATCGCCATCGGTGGCCCGGGCGCTGTGTTCTGGATGTGGATCTCCGCTTTGCTTGGCATGTGCACCAAGTTTTCCGAGGTGACGCTGGCCGTCCATTTCCGGGAAAAGAACAAGCATGGCGATTATGTGGGCGGCCCTATGTATTACATCAAGAATGGTCTGGGGAAGAAGTGGATGTGGCTGGCTTATCTGTTTGCTGCATTTGGTGTACTGACGGTTTTCGGTACCGGCAATGCAACCCAGGTCAATACCATTGTCACCTCCATTGACGCAGCGCTTTTGAACTACAATGTGATCTCCGGCGACAACCATTTTGTGCTGAACCTGGTGATTGGAATTGGAATTTTTATACTTGTGTGTCTGGTTCTGCTGGGCGGCATCAAGCGCATTGGCAAGGTAGCTGAAAAGCTGGTTCCCTTTATGGCGCTGCTGTATGTGGTTCTGGCTCTGGGCGTTGTGGTCCTGAATATCGATCAGCTTCCTGCCGTATTTGGCATGATCTTCAAGGGTGCGTTTTCTCCTGCGGGCATTACCGGCGGCGCTGTGGGAAGCTTCTTCCTGAGCATGAAAAAGGGTGTTTCCCGGGGCATCTTCTCCAACGAAGCGGGCCTCGGTACCGGCTCCATTGCCCATGCCTGCGCTGACACCCAGAAGCCTGTCAAGCAGGGCTTCTTCGGAATCTTCGAGGTGTTCGCAGATACTATCGTAATCTGCACCCTCACTGCACTGGTAATTCTGCTGGGTGCTCCCTCCATTGCCTTTGGTGAGGCTGCCGGTGCAGAGCTGACCATCTCCGGCTTTACCAGCACCTACGGAAGCTGGGTGTCCATCTTCACAGCGATTGCCCTGTGCTGCTTTGCGTTCTCCACCATCATAGGCTGGGGCCTGTACGGTTCCCGCTGTGCGGAGTTCATCTTCGGCGAGAGAATTATCAAGCCCTTTATGCTGGTCTATGCGCTGATGGCCATTGTGGGCGCGACCATGAACCTGGGCCTTCTCTGGGACATCGCCGATACCTTCAACGGACTGATGGCAATTCCCAACCTGATTGCCCTGTTCCTGCTGGGCGGCACTGTAGTAAAGCTGATGAAGGAGTTCTTCGTATCTGAAGGATTGGAAAAGTAACTTTGAAATGACAAAAGGGAGCTGATTTCGGTCAGCTCCCGTTTTTTGTGCAAGTAATCACCCGGAATCCCATGCAGGAATTCCGGGCGTTTCTGTTATTCAGCTTCTCTAGCTGCTTTTCTGGCGGCTTCACGCGCAAGGCGTTTCTGCTCGGCCTTCTGGAGCTGCTCCTCCAGCATCATGTCCTTCACCTTCATGAGGCGGGAGGTGCTGGAACGCTCGTTTTCATCCAGCTTCATGGAGATATACTTGATGTTGGTCTCCATTTCCGGAATCATAACGTACTCCAGAGCGTTGACACGGCGGCGGGTCTTTTCGATCTCCTGTGCCAAAAGCTGCATGGTCTTTTCCACCTGTGCCAGCTCCAGCATGTCCTGAAAAACGTCGGAAAGAGCTTCCAGAGCGTCATCCAGTTCGCCGGAGGTCTGGGCAAAGCCGTAGGGGAAAATCTCCGCAGGGTCGTCGTTTTTGGTGTGGAAGGTGTACTGAGGTACATTCACACTCATGATATTCTGGAACTTCATGTCCAGGGAAACGGACTGCTTGGGGTAGCTCAGAGCCTGCTCCAGCATTTCCGGACTCATGACGGCAGATGCAACAGTAAATGCGCTGTGGGCCTCCATGAGCTTCTGCTCCACGCGGCTGCGAAGTTCCTTGTTCTTCTGGACGATCTCCATGAACTGACGCATCAGCTCATCGCGCTTATCCTTCAGGAGCTTGTGACCACGGACGGCGGTCTTACGCCGGGTTTTCAGACGGGTCAGCTCCATACGGGTGGGATTTATGGTTGTGGATGCCATTCGCCCACCTCCTTATTTCGTTTCCTCTTCGGGATAATACTTCTCGATGAACTTGGTGTTGATACGCTTCAGCTCGCTCTTGGGAAGAATGCTCAGCAGCTCCCAGCCGATGTCCAGAGTTTCGTAGATGGAACGGTTGGTCTCATTGCCCTGAGATACATAGCGGTTCTCAAACTCCGTGGCGAACTTAGCGTAGAGCTTGTCGGTGTCGGACAGAGCGGCTTCACCCAGAATGGTCATCAGTTCTGCGGCCTCTTTACCGGAGGAGTAGGCTGCGAACAGCTGGTTCATGGTGTTGGCGTGATCCTCTCGGGTTTTGCCAACGCCGATGCCCTTATCCTTCAGACGGGACAGAGAGGGAAGAACGTCAATGGGGGGATTGATACCCTTACGGTACAGGTCGCGGGACAGGATGATCTGACCCTCGGTGATATAGCCGGTCAGGTCGGGGATGGGATGGGTCTTGTCGTCCTCAGGCATGGTCAGAATGGGGATCATGGTGATGGAACCGTCACAGCCCACACGGCGTCCTGCACGTTCGTAGATGGTAGCAAGGTTGGTGTAGAGGTAGCCGGGATAGCCGCGGCGGCCGGGGACCTCTTTCTTTGCGGCGGAGACCTCACGGAGGGCCTCTGCGTAGTTGGTGATATCGGTCATAATGACCAGAACGTGCATGCCCTTTTCAAAGGCCAGATACTCGGCAGCGGTCAGCGCCATACGGGGGGTAGCGATACGCTCGATGGCGGGGTCGTTTGCCAGGTTACTGAACATGACGGTACGGTCAATGGCGCCGGTACGGCGGAACTCGTTGATGAAGAACTCGGACTCCTCGAAGGTAATGCCGATGGCGGCAAATACCACGGCGAAGTTGCCGGCATCATCGCCCAGCACCTTTGCCTGACGTGCGATCTGGGCAGCCAGGGTGGCGTGGGGGAGACCGGAACCGGAGAAGATGGGCAGCTTCTGACCACGGACCAGGGTGTTCAGACCGTCAATGGCGGAAACGCCGGTCTGAATGAACTCGGAGGGGTAGTCTCTTGCTGCGGGGTTCATGGGCAGGCCGTTGATGTCCATATAGGCAGCGGGGAGAATCTCAGGGCCGCCGTCGATGGGATTGCCCATGCCGTCAAAGACGCGTCCCAGCATATCCTCGGAAACGCCCAGCTGCAGGGGATGGCCCAGGAAGCGAACCTTGCTCTGTGCCAGATTGATGCCAGCGGAGGATTCAAACAGCTGAACCAGAACGTCGGAGCCGTCTACCTCCAGCACCTGACAAAGACGAACCTCACCGTTTGGAAGCTCGATCTCGCCCAGCTCGTCATAGGTGACACCGTCAACATTTTTCACCAGCATCAGAGGGCCGGAGACCTCGGAAATGGTACGATACTCTTTAATCATAGTCCTCAGCACCTGCCTTTGCAATGATTTTGTCGATCTGTGCGGCCATGGAAGCCTCAATATCCGCATAAACCTCTACATACTCGTCATCGGGAACGCTCTTTGCACGGCCAATGCGCTCTCTGGCGTCAATGGAGATCAGCTCGCTGATGGGAGCGCCCTTAGCAACAGCATTTCTGCAGAGGGTATCATAATTGAGGATCATGTTCAGAAGACGATACTGACGGTCGAAGGAGGAATACCAGTCGATCTCATTGAAGGAGTTCTGCTGGAGGAAGTCCTCGCGGATCATCTTGGCGATCTCCAGGGTCAGCTGATCGTCAACGCCCAGGGAATCCTTACCGACCATCTTCACGATCTCGTCCAGCTCGGCTTCTTCCTGAAGGGTGGCCATGGCCCGGTAACGGTTCTTGGTCCAGTCCTTGTTGACATTGGCATCCAGCCAGGGCTGGAGGGTGTCAACATACAGGGAGTAAGAGTTCAGCCAGTTGATGGCGGGGAAGTGACGGGCGTAGGCCAGAGAGGAGTCAAGGCCCCAGAATACCTTAACGATACGCATGGTAGCCTGAGACACAGGCTCGGAGGTATCGCCGCCGGGAGGGGAGACTGCGCCGATGGCGGTCAGGGAGCCCTGACGATCGTCGGAGCCAAGGCACTTGACAACGCCGGCACGCTCGTAGAACTGAGCCAGACGGGAAGCCAGATATGCGGGGTAGCCTTCCTCACCGGGCATCTCTTCCAGACGGCCGGACATCTCACGGAGGGCCTCGGCCCAACGGGAGGTGGAGTCAGCGATAACGGCCACATCGTAGCCCATATCACGGAAATACTCGGCGATGGTGATACCGGTGTAGATGGAAGCCTCACGGGCTGCCACGGGCATATCAGAGGTGTTTGCAATCAGAACGGTACGCTTCATGATGGAGTCGCCGGTGCGGGGGTCAACCAGCTCCGGGAACTCACGAAGAACGTCGGTCATCTCGTTTCCACGCTCACCGCAGCCAATGTAGACCACCAGGTCCACGTCAGACCACTTTGCCAGCTGGTGCTGGATGACGGTCTTACCGGAGCCGAAGGGGCCGGGTACACAGGCGGTGCCGCCCTTTGCCACGGGGAACATGGTATCCACCACACGCTGACCGGAGCACAGAGGGCGATCGGGGTTCAGCTTGGTCTTGTAGGGGCGTCCGTTACGGACAGCCCAGCGCTGCATCATGGGCAGCTCTACGTCCTTGCCGTTCTGGTCCAGAACGCAGATGGTCTCCAGAACGTTGAAGGAGCCGGCCTTGATTTCCTTGACGGTGCCTTCCACACCACGGGGAACCATGATGCGGTGCTCCACAACGGAAGTTTCCTGAACGGAGCCCAGAATGTCGCCGCCGATGACATAGTCGCCGACCTTGACCTTGGGAACGAAGTCCCATTTCTTCTCATGGTCAATGGGGGAGACCTCAATGCCTCTCTGAATGGTGTTGCCGCAGATGGCCATAATCTTCTCCAGAGGACGCTGGATACCGTCGTAAATATTTTCGAGCATACCGGGTCCAAGCTCTACGGACAGGGGCATACCAGTGGTTTCCACCTGAACACCGGGGCCAAGACCGGAGGTTTCCTCATAGACCTGAATGGATGCCGCGTCGCCGCGCATCTCAATGACTTCACCGATGAGGCGCTGAGGGCCAACGCGCACGACGTCATACATGTTGGCGTCCTGAAGACCCTCGGCCACGACCAGCGGGCCGGAAACCTTGACAACAGTACCGGTTGCCATATTCTATCATTCCTTTACACTAAATTTCGCGGGTTACAGAATGTCGCTGCCTACAGCACGCTCCACTGCGCTTCGGAGCGCTGCGGAGCCAAGGCCAAGGGAGCCGGACTTGCCGGGAATCAGAATGATTGCAGGAGTGACCGCATCCTGATAGCGGGCAATATCTGCTGAGAGACTGCGGGAGAGCTGTTCGGTGATATAAATGACAGCGTAATCGCTGTGGGCAAGTCTGTGAAGGGTGCGTCGGGCTTCGTTTAAATCCTCAGTGGGGAATACCTCAAGGCCCAGAGCCTGAAAGCCCAGAATGCTGTCCCGATCTCCCATGACTGCAATTTTATACATAAGCCTCACGCAGCCTTTCTCGAATGGCGTCCGCAGGAATGCCGGACAGACGGCCGGACATGATGATGCGGGCGGCAGTAATTTCATTTTCCTTTGCAGCGGCAAAGGCTACAAGCACACTGTCACCGAAGGAGGTGAGACGGCTTGATTTGAGATAATCGCAAAGTCCGTTGTCCACAGCAGCCTCAAATGCGGTCTGACGGCCGCCCTTTGCGGCGGCGGTACCCAGAACAGCAGCCTCCTGGAGATAACCCGTGAATACGGATTCCAGATTGCCGCCGGAGAGAACCGCCCCGGTGATGGCGCTGAGCGAGGCGTTTCCACCGGGCAAAAGGGCCTTGGTCAGCATGTCAGAGCCTTTTTTCATGCGAAGGCAGCGAACGGCAGTTTTGAGGTTTGCGCTGTCAATCTGGAGCTGCACATAGCCTGTAAGGAAATCACTTCCGGAACGCTTTGCAATAGAGAGCATTTCCGCGTAGCAGGCTTTGTCCAGAATCAGGTCGCTGAGCTGGGGATCACCGGTGGAGGCCAAAACCTCCGACGCTTCGGTAATGGCGCTGCGCATGGCGTCTGTCAGGAGAGAATAGTTCTCCTGAACTACGGCGGCGGTCAGGACCGTCAGAGAATACCGGCCGCTGTCGATCAGCATGGGTTCTGCTTCTCTGCCGGTTGAAGCACATTTTACAAGGGCCTTTGCGTTGTGATAATCATATTTGATCCGGAATACATCCACCATATCACTGTTGGGGGTGAAGGAGGCAAGCTCCTGGAAAAGCTCTGCCCGGGACCGGGCCAGAGAATCGTTGAGGGTATCAACGGTCAGGTGCTCCAGACCAGTGTAGCCGCATTCGCTGAGAACCTTAGCGGCATCCTCGTCTGTCCGGGCCTCCAGCATCCGCTCCATCCGCTCCCGGGTAAGCATGCGGTTTTCCCGGGCACGAAGATTGGTGGAGATATACAGGAAATCAGTGTCTTTGAGTTTAGACAAGACCCATCCTCCTTTGATACTGGTATGGGATCAACCAAAAAGCATGGCTGCCACTTCACCGGCCATCTGCTGGCGCTGCATGCGGAGCAGGGTGGCGAAGGTACAGTTGGTCTCCACGTTGCCGTCCACCACATACAGACCGCCGTCGAACTCCCGGGACTCCTCGGAGAGTATCAGAGATGCGGTTTTCCCGGCCTCAGCGAGCTTTTCGTTGGCAGCGATCACCACGCGCTTGCCGAAGCGGGCGCGGTCGGTGACGGAAAAGACCAGAGCCTCAGTGCCCTTGGAGGAGGCGGAAATTGCAAGAGTGGTCAGAAGTTCGACGTACTGATCCTCGGGGAGGGAGGTGAGCTTTTCCTGAGCCAGCTGGAATGCCTTGTCCAGCATTTCCTGCTTGGCTGCCAGATTCAGCTTTCTTGCCTCCAGATCAGCCACGCCGCCGAGACGCTCCACGCGCTCTTCAGCATCCTTTTTGCCCTGGGCAATGGCGGCTTCATACTCCTGATCGGCAACAGTTCGATATCCGGCATAGATGGAATCGGCCTGTGCCTGTGTACGGGCCATCAGGGCCTTGACTTCCTTGTCGTTGTCCACGGCAATTCGGTCAGTGATTTTTTCAATACCATTCATAATGATACCAGCCTTTATGAAAATTTTATCAGAGGCTGAACAGCATCAGCATGGAAGCCAGCAGGGACAGAATTGCGTAGAACTCAACAATGCCGCAGAGGATCATGCCCTTAGCCCAGTCATTGGGCTTCTTGGCCAGAATGTTGATGGAGCCTGCAGCAACGCGGCCCTGCGCAATAGCGGACAGCAGGCCGCCAAGAGCCATGGGCAGGCAGGCTGCAAAATACTGCATACCCTGCATAATGGTCAGATCGGGAACTGCGTCGCTGAACAGGAAGCCCATACGGAGCGCTGCGACGAACCAGACGACCAGGCCGTACAGGCCCTGAGTACCGGGCAGCAGCTGGAGAATCATGACCTTACCGTTTTTGGAAGGATCTTCGGCGAGAAGGCCTGTACCAGCCTCACCGGCGATGCCGGTGCCCTTTGCGGAACCGACACAGGAAAGTGCCACTGCCAGACCGGAACCAAACAGAGCCAGTGCGAGGCCACCAATATTTTCTAACATAATAATTTCCTCCTTAATAATTACTGGATAACATCAACATAGTTGGTTTTAATGGAAACGGGATCGAAGGGCTTGCCTCCGTCCTCATAGAATCTGCCGAAGAACTCCAGACACTGAAGTCTCAGGTCGTGGACGTAGCAGCTCAGCAGGTTCAAAGCAAGGTTCAGTGCGTTGCCGATCATGGCAATGATCACATAGCCTACGATATTGCCGGTGATGGAACCCAGGGTGTTGAACACCTGAGCGATAACCGCACCGGCCAGCATCAGTGCCATCAGTCGGGAATAGGAAAGAATATCACTGAAGTAGCCTGTAATATTGTTGTAGAGGGAGCCGCCAATTCCGGAGAGCTTTCCGAGAATGCCTTTCTTTCCATAACCCTGGGTCAGAACGATCACGAGCACAAGCGCGACCAGACAGGGGGTGGTGAAGGGCGTGAGAATTGCGGCGCCCAGCAGGATGAATACCAGATACCATGCGCCTTCATTGCAGAGGGCTGCCATGACCTGACCGCGCTTTATCTGCTTGTACATACTGATGGCCATACCGGTAAAGATCTGAATGACGCCCAAAACGAGGGAGCCGATCATAACAGCCAGCGCGTCATCCATGGGAGAGAACAGCTTGGGAAGCGCGAACCCGGGATGTCCGAGAATCGTGGCTGCCTGAGTCAGAAAGTCTCCAAAGAAGCTGCCGGTAACGGCACCGAAAAGGAAACTGGTGACACCGCAGTATTTAATCAGGTTATACAGATGTGCGCTTGACCCGTGAAGCCGCTTCTTCCTGACGATCAGAGAGCAGCCGAAGAACATCAGAAGTCCGTAGGCCATATCTGCCATCATCATTCCAAAGAACAGAATGAAGAAGGGAGCCATCAGGGGGTTGGGGTCGATGGAGCCGTACTGGGGAAGGGAATACATCTCCGTAACGGTATTCAAAGAGGTTGCGATTTTGCCGTTTTTCAGCTTAACCGGCACCGAGGGATATTCCTCCTCTGTGGGAGCTTCCAGCTCATAAGCGCAGTCGAA
>JAQXMD010000051.1 GCA_029012465.1 Oscillospiraceae bacterium
AGTTGGAGGCCATTGTTCCCGAGATGCTCTCTCAGGAGGAAATCAAGCTGCTCAACGACTACCACGCCAAGGTCTATGAAACCCTCAGCCCCATGTTCAATGAGGAAGAGCGTCAGTGGCTGGAGTCTGCCACCCGGGCGATCTGATTAGCGTGCATTCCCAAATTCCGGAGTTGGGGCGATTATTATTCGCCCGCAGTACACACCACCGGAAACGGGCGATTGATAATCGCCCGTACAACGTTATGTAAACTGCATTTCCGTTAAAAACGGGGCGTCGGGGACGGCCTCCCGGACGTCCCGCCAAACGAGGCAGGCATTTCCCCATCGGTCATTCCCAGCCAGTGCGCACACTGGCGCAGGAATCTCCGCTGTTCTGAAACGAGGGAACCGCTGTAGTCCATCCTCAGTCAGCTACGCTGACAGCTCCTTCTCCAAGGAGCTTTTGTAGAGGACGGCCTCCCGGACGTCCCGCTGGTACGCATCCAAATAGAAGCCGTAGGGGCGCACCCGCGTGTGCGCCCGGAGCAGGCATTCCAGACAAAGGACATTGCCCCCATACATATTATTAAGGAGTAAAACATGACAACCTATACCTTTTCCGTTCCCTGTCTCTTCGGTCTGGAGGGACTGGTGGCAAAAGAGCTGCGCCGGATGGACCTTCAGGATGTGGCAGCAGAGAACGGCCGGGTGCTGTTCCGGGGAGATTTCTCCCACTGCATCCGGGCAAATCTCCGGCTGCGCACCGGCGAACGGGTGCTGCTGCGGCTGGCTTCCTTCCCCGCCAGAACCTTTGAGGAGCTGTTTCAGGGGGTCTATCAGACCCATCTGGAGGACTTTATCCCCAAAGACGGCGCGTTCCCCGTAAAGGGCCACTGCCTGAATTCCCAGCTTCATTCCGTTCCCGACTGTCAGGCCATCATCAAGAAGGCCGCCGCCAAGCGTCTGGGGGAGAAATACCGCATGAGCTGGCTGCCGGAAACCGGTGCGCTCTACCAGCTGCAATTTTCCATCATGAAGGATCAGGCGGAGCTGTTTCTGGATACCTCCGGAGCGGGACTTCACAAGCGGGGCTACCGGGCCGTGGGCAATGACGCGCCCCTTCGGGAAACTCTTGCGGCTGCTCTGGTGGAGCTAAGCCGTTACCGGGGCCGGGAGAACTTCTTTGACCCCTTCTGCGGCTCCGGAACCATCGCCATTGAAGCCGCCATGATTGCAAAAAACCGCGCTCCGGGTTTGAATCGCGCCTTCTCCTGCCAGAAATGGGCCATCAGTGACCCCAAGCTGTGGCAGCAGGAAAAGGAGTCCGCCAGAGCCCTGGAATTCTCCGGGGACTATCACATTTTTGCCTCGGACATCGACCCCAAATCCCTGTCCATTGCCAGAAGCAATGCCAAAAAGGCCGGCATGGAGGAGCTGATCACCTTCTCCCAGACCGACGCCACCAAGCTTACGCTGCCGGTGGGAAAAAACCTCATTGTCACCAACCCGCCCTATGGTCAGCGGATGCTGGAACAGCGTGAGGCCCAGCAGCTGCTTCGGGCCTTTGGCCGGCACATGAAGGGTCAGAACGCTTCGGTGTTCATCATCTCCTCGGAGGAGGAGCTGGAGCGGTACTATGGCCGGAAATGCCAGAAAAAGCGGAAGCTCTACAACGGCATGATCAAATGCAACCTGTTTATGTATGAATAAGGAGGGGCTTTCCATGAAGCTTACCTTTCTGGTGGACAACAACACACGCAGCGACCTGACCCCGGAGTGGGGCCTGTCCGTGTACATTCAGTATGGGGAGCACACTCTGCTGCTGGACACGGGAGCCTCGGATACCTTTGCAAAAAACGCCGAAATGCTGGGGCTTCCGCTGGAGCAGGTGGAGTTCGGTGTTCTGTCCCACGCTCACTATGACCACTCCGACGGCATGGAGACCTTTTTCGCCAAAAACCCCACCGCCCCCTTTTACCTTCAGGCGGGCTGCGGGGAGAACTGCTACCATGGGGATGCCTATATCGGCATCCGAAAGGGCACGTTGGAAGCTTATCAGAGCCGCATTGAATGTGCAGAGGGGACAGTATCGCCCCTGCCCGGTGTGACCCTGCTGCCCCACAGCACCCCCGGCCTCGGCGCCATAGGCGAAAAGGCCGGCATGTATGTGCTGGAAAACGGGGTTCGCCGCTGGGATTCCTTTGACCACGAGCAGAGTCTGGTACTGGAAACGGAAGAGGGTCTGGTGGTCATGAACAGCTGCTCCCACGGAGGCGCTCTGAACATTCTCCGGGAGGTGGGGGAGGCCTTCCCCGGAAAGCACATCTGTGCCCTCATCGGCGGTCTCCATCTCTACGACTCCCCGGATGAGACCGTGGAGGAGCTGGCCTCTGCCCTGAAGGAGGCAGGGGTTGACCGGATCTACACCGGTCACTGCACCGGCGACCGGGCCATAGAGCTGCTGCAAAAGGTCCTTGGGGACCGGGTGGTGCAGATCTACACGGGCATGGTATTGGAGTTCGCATAAATTTTTACTGCCGCAATTTGTGAATTTTTTATAAAAAATCTGTTTCAGTCATTTTTTCTGTTGTGAATTTTTTCGGAAAATGCTATGATAAGGTAGAGGAAGAATCTTTTCTTCATTGCAGAAAGGCGGTGCTATTATGATTATTACGATTGGAAGGCAGTTTGGCTCCGGCGGACGGGAGATCGGTGAAAAGGTTGCAAAGCTCCTTGGCTACACCTTTTACGACAAGGAAATCCTGACCATGGCAGCCGAGGAAAGTGGCTTTTCCCCCGCCGCCATGGAACACTACGACGAGAAACCCACCGGCAGCCTGATCTACAGCCTGTATATGACCGGTGCAGCCACCAGCGACAATCTGCCCCTGAACCAGCAGCTGGCCTTTGCCCAGTTTAATGTGATCCGTAAGGTGGCCCAGAACGACAACTGCGTCATTGTGGGCCGCTGTGCCGACTACATTCTCCGGGAGAAAAAGAACCTGCTGACGGTGTTCCTCCATGCGCCTTTGGAGAATCGGGTTGACAATGTGATGAAAACTCAGGGAATCTCCAGCCGTTCCCTTGCGGAGAAGACCATCCGCAAGCAGGATAAGGCCCGGGCAGATTACTACAATTTCTTCACCCACAAAAAGTGGGGCGAGGCCGGCAGCGCCATGATGAGTCTGGACACTTCCATGATGTCCCACGATAAGCTGGCGGAGCTGATTGCCGGAACGGTCACATCTTTCCTTGAATCATGAGGTGCTATCAGCCCCCGGGAACGGCAGTTCCCGGGGGCATTTTCTGTATTGAAAAGCCTTTTTCGTCGGGCGGGACGTCGAGAACCAAACAGAGGACGCCGTTTCCTGGGAGCCGCGGAGGAGGTTCTGCGTATTGTTGTTACGCACATCAACACCGCCCGAAAGGGCGATTTCACCCAGCCATAGGCTGGATTTCACATGCAGCAGGCAGAATTTCACTGTGCAGCAGCCCCATGCCGCACCCCACCCTTGCTTTTTGTTGCTGCAACTGATAAAATAATCTATTGTTACAACACATTTTACAACCATTCCGGAGGAACCATTATGGCTGTTTCCACTGAAATCATATCCCCTGAGGCCCTTGCACAGCAGGGCGAATATATGGACCGGGTCCGGGCCTGGTGGGCTTCTCAGGGCGTTACGCCCCGGGCCTACATCGACACCTACGGCTGCCAGCAGAACGAGGCAGACAGTGAGCGTATGCTGGGCATGCTCCTGGAGATGGGCTATCAGGCCCAGGAGGAGCCTGAGGGGGCCGATATCATCATCATCAACACCTGCGCCGTCCGGGAACACGCGGAGCAGCGGGTGTTCGGCAATCTGGGCGCCCTGACCCACACCAAGCGCCGCCACGGCGGCCAGAAGATCTTCTTTACCGGCTGCATGGCAGGCCAGCAGATCGTGGTGGACCGTATCCGAAAGAGCTATCCCCATGTGGACTGCGTGCTCTCCTCCCATGCCCAGTGGCAGCTGCCGGAGCTTTTATACCATTCCCTCACCGGCAGCAAGCGCCAGTTTGTGACCCCCGACAAGGGCAACATTGCCGAGGGCCTGCCCGTTGCCAGAAAGGGCCAGCTGAAGGGCTGGGTCAGCATCATGTACGGCTGCAACAATTTCTGCACCTATTGTATCGTCCCCTACGTCCGGGGCCGGGAGCGGAGCCGTCAGCCCGAGGACATTGTCCGGGAGGTCCGGGAGATGATTGATTCCGGGTTCAAGGACATCACCCTTCTGGGCCAGAACGTCAACTCCTACGGAAAGGATCTGGGACTGGGCGTGGACTTTGCAGACCTGCTCAGGATGCTCTCGGAGCTGCCGGGGGATTTCGTCCTGCGGTTTATGACCAGCCATCCCAAGGACGCCTCCAAAAAGCTCTTTGACACCATGGCTTCCTCTCCCAAGATCGCAAAGCATATCCACCTGCCCTTCCAGGCGGGCAATGACCGGGTGCTGAAGGCCATGAACCGCAGCTATACCTCCGGCCAGTATCTGGAGCTGGTGCGCTATGCCCGGGAGAAAATGCCTGATCTGGTGCTGACCTCCGATGTGATCGTGGGCTTCCCCGGGGAGACCGACGAGGAGTTTGAAGATACCCTGAAGCTGGTGGAGCAGGTGCGCTATGACGCCCTGTTTACCTTCATTTTCTCTCCCAGAACCGGAACCCCTGCGGCGAAGATGGACGATCCCTTTACCAAGGCCCAGAAGCAGGCCCGGTTTGACCGGCTGCTGGAGACCCAGAACCGGATTTCTCAGGAAAAGCACAGCGCCTATGTGGGAAAGACCCTCCGGGTGCTGGTGGACGGTCAGGACGGAGAATTCCTGACCGCCCGGACAGACGGAGGTCGTCTGGTGCGTCTGGAGGGAGACCCCGCTCTGGTGGGCACCTTCCAGAATGTGACCATCACCGGAAACACCACCTGGAGCCTGACAGGCAGCATTGAGGAGGCATAAAAGATGGCAGAACTGACCCCCATGATGAAGCAGTATCTGGAGATCAAGGAGCAGAATCCTGACAGCATTCTGTTTTTCAGACTGGGCGACTTTTATGAGATGTTCAACGAGGACGCAAAGCTTGCCTCCAGAGAGCTGGATCTGACCCTGACCACCCGGGACCGGAACAAAAGCGAGGAGGATCGGACACCCATGTGCGGCGTTCCCTTCCACAGCTGTGAAAGCTATATTGCCCGTCTGGTGGCAAAGGGCTACAAGGTGGCCATCTGTGAGCAAACCGAGGACCCGGCTCTGGCCAAGGGCCTTGTAAAGCGGGAGATCACCCGGGTCATCACCCCCGGCACCGTCACGGAAAGCTCCATGCTGGATGAGGGAAAGAACAACTACATCGCCTCCGTGGTGTCCTCCGGGGGGGATTGGGCGGTTGCCTTCTGCGATGTGTCCACCGGCGCTTTTTACGCCACAGACGGACGGGGCAATGGGGGCATGGAGAAGATTTTCAACGAGCTTGGCCGGTTTTCCCCTGCCGAGGCGCTGCTCAGCACAGAGGCCGCTGGCAGCGGGGAGCTCCGGAGCCTGCTGGAGGATCGTCTTGGCTGCTGCATCCAGAAGGGCGACAGGCATCTCTACGACCGGATTCAGGATGCGGATCTGGTTTTGACCCAGTTTGGCGGGGAAACCCTTCAGGAGCTGGGACTGGGAGACTGCCCCGCGGCATTGATGGCCTGCGGCAGTCTGGTGATGCACCTCAGGGAAATCGAGAAATCCGACCTTTGCCACATTCATCATCTGGAATACTATGTATCCGGCCAGTTCATGGAGCTGGATCTCACCGCCAGACGGAATCTGGAGCTGACGGAGACCATGCGCACCAAGGAAAAGCGGGGAAGCCTGCTGTGGGTGCTGGACAAGACCAAAACCGCCATGGGAGGACGGCTGCTCAGAGGCTGGCTGGAAAAGCCTCTGCTGCGGCCTCAGGAGATTCTGCGCCGTTCCGGGGCTGTGGAGGAGCTGGTGAACAAGTCTGTTGAGCGGCAGGAGCTTCAGTATGTGCTCCGGAGCGTCACGGATATGGAGCGTTCCATTGGCCGGATCGTGGCCGGAACCGCCAATGCAAGGGATCTGCTCAGCATGGCCTCAGCCATGCAGGCGCTGCCCCAGGTGATGGAGCAGCTGGAGGGACTGCAATCCCCCAGACTTGCCGCCCTGCGGGATCAGCTGGACCCCCTGACGGACCTCTGTGAGGAGCTGAGCCGGGCCATTGTGGACGATCCCCCCTTCACCGTCCGGGAGGGCGGCATGATCCGGGAGGGCTATGACCCGCAGCTGGACGAGCTCCGGGACATTATGTCCGGAGGCAAGGGAACGCTGTCGGCCATTGAAAACGCCGAGCGGGAAAAGACCGGTATCCCCAAGCTGAAGGTGGGCTACAACCGGGTGTTCGGCTACTATATTGAGATTTCCAAAACCTATCAGGGAGAGGTCCCCGAGGGCTATATCCGGAAGCAGACCCTTGCCAACTGCGAGCGTTACATCACCCAGGAGCTGAAGGAGCTGGAATCCACCATCCTGGGGGCCAAGGACCGGAGCACCGCTCTGGAGTATGACATTTTCACAAGGCTCCGGAGCTATGTGGCGGAAAACGCCGCCCGGATACAGGTGACTTCGGCGGTGGTAGCTGAGGTGGACGTGCTCTGCTCTCTGGCGGAGGTGGCCGTGACCAATGGATATGTCCGCCCGGAGGTGGACCTGTCCGAGGAGCTGCGGATCAAGGACGGACGGCATCCCGTGGTGGAGCGGATGCTGAAGGACAGTCTGTTTGTGCCCAATGACACGGAGCTGGGCACCGGGGAGACCCGGGTGGCGGTGATCACTGGCCCCAACATGGCCGGTAAATCCACCTATATGCGTCAGGTGGCCCTGATCGTGCTGATGGCCCAAATCGGCTCCTTCGTGCCTGCCAGCTCCGCCCGGATCGGCGTCTGCGACCGGGTGTTCACCAGAATCGGCGCCTCCGACGATCTTTCCTCCGGTCAGTCCACCTTTATGGTGGAGATGAGCGAGGTGGCGGAGATCCTCCGCCATGGCACCTCCAGAAGCCTTCTGATTCTGGACGAGATTGGCCGGGGCACCTCCACCTTTGACGGCATGGCCATTGCCCGGGCGGTGCTGGAGTACTGCGCAAGCCCCAAAAAGCTGGGGGCCAAGGTGCTCTTTGCCACCCATTACCACGAGCTGACGGTGATGGAGAAGGAGATCCCGGGCCTCAGGAACTACAACATTGCGGTGAAAAAGCGGGGCGAGGACATCATCTTCCTCCGGAAGATCGTTCCCGGCGGCGCAGAGGCCAGCTTCGGCATTGAGGTGGCCCGGCTGGCTGGGGTCCCCGAGGGCGTGGTGAACCGGGCCAGAACCATTCTCCGGGAGCTGGAGAGCGGAAATGCCGTCACAGTCCCCGGAAAGACAGCCCCCGCCCCCGAACCCACGGAGCAGGTCAGTCTCATGGACATGGGCGGCGCTCTGCTGGTGGAAAAGCTCAAGGGCATCACCATCGAAACCCTGACTCCCATTGAGGCCCTCAATATCCTCTTCGAGCTGAAGCGTCAGGCGGAGAGTGTCTGATGAAGGCTCCCTTTTCGGTACAGCTCCGGCGGAATGAGCAGATCCTCGGCTGGCTGTGGCTGGTCTTTTATGAGGGAATCCTGGGCTTTCTGGTGACGCTTGCGGCCGGGGCTGCGGGGAAGGAATTGCAGCCGGAAATCTCCAACGGAATCTGTCTGATTCTGGGGTTCCTTGTAACCACGGTGCTGTTTCGCCGGTTTTTGGGGGATTCCCTGACATTGGTTCGGGGAAATGTGGGCAAACTGATTGGAGGCGTTCTGCTGGGCGCAGGGGTCTATGTCAGCGCACAGGTGCTCATCGGAATGCTCACCGATGTGCTGGGAATCGTCTATTCCACCCCCAACGACAACCTGCTCGCCGGCCTTGCAAAGGATCACTACCGGATGATGTGGGCCGAAACCGTGCTCCTGTCTCCGGTGATCGAGGAGACCCTTCTGCGGGGCGTGGTATTCGGCACCCTGCGGAAGAAAAACCGCCCCCTTGCCTATGTGGGAACAGGGCTGATTTTTGCGGGAATGCACATACTGGCTTACCTTGGGACCCTTGGGCCGGTGGATATTCTGATGAATCTTGTGATCTACGGCCTGCCGGGGCTCTCCCTCTGCGTGGCCTGTGAAAAAGCGGACAATATTTGGGCAGCGATCCTGCTGCATATGATGATAAACATGCTGGCGATGGCATCCCTTGGCTGGGTGGCCTGAGCCGGAAAAGGAATCGGGTGAAAACCATGGGAAAAATTCATAAGCTGTCGCCGGTTCTGGCGGATATGATTGCCGCCGGAGAGGTGGTGGAGCGGCCCGCCTCCGTTGTGAAGGAGCTGATTGAGAACTCCATTGACGCAGGGGCAAGGAAAATCACCGTTGAAATCAAAAACGGCGGCATCACCTTTATTCGGGTATCTGACGACGGCTGCGGCATGAGCCGGGAGGACGCTGCCACCGCCTTTCTCCGGCATGCCACCTCCAAAATCTCCACGGCGGAGGATTTGGGAGGCATAGCCACCATGGGCTTCCGTGGTGAGGCGCTGGCCGCCATCAGCGCCGTGTCCAAGGTGGAGCTGCTGACCCGCACCGATGGAGAGGAGCTTGGCACTGCGGTTCGGGTAGAGGCGGGCAATGTGATGGATATTCAGCCTGCGGGCTGCCCCGTGGGTGCCACCATGATCGTCCGGGAGCTGTTTTACAACACTCCCGCAAGGATGAAGTTCCTGAAGCGGGACAGCGTGGAGGGCAGCTACTTAACCGGCGCGGTCCAGCGTCAGGCTCTGGGACACCCGGAGATCGCCTTCCGGCTGATCCGGGA
>JAQXMD010000052.1 GCA_029012465.1 Oscillospiraceae bacterium
CTCATCGGCGCTGCAGCAGGTTTTCTGACCATGCAGCCCTTTTCCCAGGGGCTTCAGCTGACCAGTACCGCCATTCTGGTATTCGTGACCATGTACATATTCGGCTCTCTCTGGGTCACAAAGCGACTGTGGTTCCACTGTCTGGTATCGGCCCTCATGAGCGGTGCAGTGGGCACCATTTTTCTGGTCAGCAGCGCCATTACCAGTCAGCTTCTGGAGCAATATGGTGCGCTGATCCTGTTGTCCGGACTTTCTCCTGCTGCCTTTGCCCCATTTCTTCAAAGAAAATGGCAGTCATCCGGAGGTCTGTTTTCCATATGCTTTTTTCTGATCGGTACCTGTGTTTTTCTCATTCCTCCCGGAATCTGTCTGGGCTGTGTCATGGCTGTTGCCTTATCCGCCGTGGGTACACGCCGGGGAGATCTGGGCACCGGAGCCGCGCTGGCTGTGGGCGCCGGTCTTTCTGTGGATATTTCCATGGTTTCCTCCTTCAGCTGGACCCTGCTTCTGGGCGGTTCCGTGCTTTTGGGATGCGCGATTCCCCGGAAGTATCCTCTTTTGCGGACGGCAGGCCTTGCGGCGGGCTTCTGGGCAGGCGCGTTTCTTCTTGGTGCAGATCCCTTCGTGCTGGGCCTTACCTTCGGGGCAGGACTGCTGCTTTCTCTGCTGCTCCCAGCCGCCATGATTACCGGCCGGGAGGACAGCGCCATTGCCCAGTCCTCAGCGCTGGTGGAGGAGCGGTTGTCCTTCGGTCAGGAAGCTCTGGACATGCTCTATGACGCCGTGGGCATGGACCCCACCGCACAGGCAGATCAGGAGCGGCTCCAGATTTTCGACAAGGCCACCCGGCAGGTATGCCGTCAGTGCATCAGATATCACAGCTGCTGGGACAAAAATGCCCATAGCACCTATGTGGTGCTCCACAATGCTCTGGGCAGCATTCTCGCCCGGGGTGAGGCTGTCCGCGAGGACTTCCCGGAGGACTTTGCCCGGGACTGCCGCCATATGGAGGGACTTCTGGTGGCGCTGAATCAGGAGCTGACAAACATCGCCTGCCGCAGCCAGTACCGGAGCCGCACAGAGGAAAACCGGCTCATTGTCAGCCGCAGTCTCCTGCACATATCCCGTATGCTGGAGGAAAACGCCCGGCAGCTTCGCAGTGACCAGCGGCTTCCCCGGGAAGCCTACGCCGCCAAGGTGGGTGTCTGCGCCAGAGGCCGCAAGGGTGTAAAGCTCAGCGGTGATCGGGGCATGTGCCTCCACACGGAGGATGGCATGCTGTACACCATCGTCTGCGACGGTGTGGGGACCGGCGAAGAGGCAGCAAAGGAAAGTCAGCTGGCGATCAACACCCTCTCTGCCCTGCTCCAGTCCGGCATGCCGCCCCAGCATGCCATGGAGCTGCTCAACGGCATCTATGTACTCCGTGACAGCGGTACCTTCTCCACCATGGACGTGCTGGAGCTGAGCCTTCTCAGCGGTCAGGGCACTCTGTATAAGTGGGGCGCCGCGCCCAGCTATATAAAATCAGGAGATATGGTAAACAAGGTCGGGACAGCCGGTCCTCCGCCCGGCCTTGGTGTGGGGAGCACCGGCGGCGCAGAGATCATACGGCTGTCCCTGTGGGGAGGAGACATGCTGATTCTGGCCAGTGACGGTGTCACAGGAGAGGAAACCGAAGCCTTGATCCGAAGCTATGAGGGGGATAATGTAAAGGAGCTTTCAAATCTGCTGGTCTCCAGAGCACAGGAGCTGGGTGGGGAGGACGATATGACTGTGGCCGTGATCCGTCTGGAGGAGCTTCGGGGGTGAAGTCCCGCTGTTTCAGCATGTTCCCCTTTATTATATTGGGGCATCCCGGAAAAGGCAGTCGAAATCTGGTGGGAAATCAGGCTTTTATGATGGACGGAAAAATCGCATCTGAATCCCCCCTGTTTCGTCCGATTGTGGCCTTTTCCAGGCGGAATTCGCATTTTATACAGCGCAACTTTGATAATTGATATTTGCAACTCCACATATTTCGTATTAGAATAGATGCAATAAGTTTCTTCGATGCGAAAGGAGTTATTCACATGGCTTATGTTATCGATCAGGCCCATTGTTCCTGCTGCCATCGCTGCCGGGTGGAATGTCCCGCCGGGGCCATTCGTTTCAAGGGCAGCAAATACTGGATCGATCCGGAGAAGTGCGTCAGCTGCGGTCACTGCGTCACTGTATGTCACAACGGGGTGATCTCCAACCCCGACTGTCCGGAGCCTCCCGTCCAGCCCCATGAGAGAATTGGAAAGTCCTGCGACGTTCTGGTCATTGGCGGCGGTGCTGCCGGTATGGCCGCCGCGGCAAGAGCCGCAGACAGCGGCAAAAAAGTCATCGTTGTGGAAAAGAACCACGAGGTGGGCGGCAGCGCATGGTATGCCCATATGTTCCGTGCTCAGTGGTCCGTCTGGCACGAGCAGGAGGGTATCCCCGATCCCCGTGAAAAGCTGTATCGTCAGTTTATGAAGAAGACCCAGAACCGTGTGGACGGAGAACTGGTCAAAAACATGCTGGATGCAGATGTGGACTTTGTGAACTGGCTCATTACGGAGCATGATCTGGGCAAGGACTACGTCTTTGGAGACGGTCCCTTCAATTCCAAGGGTCTTGTAAGCACCTATGATGAGCCCTATAACCACCTGCGGATTGACACCGCCATCGGTCCCGGCGGCAACGGCTGGTTCCTGTGCCTGAAGCTGCTGAAAATTCTGGAGGCAAAGGGCGGCGAGGTCCTCTATAAAACCGCCGGCAAGCATCTGCTCACCGACGAGACAGGCGCGGTGGTAGGTGCCATTTGTGAGGACGCTGGAGGCGAAATCGAGATCCGTGCCAAGGCCACCATTGTCACCGCAGGCGCTTTCACCCACAACAAGGAGCTGATGAACAAGTTCCAGCCCATCTTCTATCGGGACGACGACAGCGAGCCTGTCCATGTGTTCACCTGTGCCACCTGCACCGGTGACGGCATTACCATGTGCGATGAGATCGGTGCGGATATTGATTATGTCAACCGACGTGTGAATCTGTTCGGCCCTGCCCGTCATCCCTTCGGCACCTGTGGTCTGTCCGCCAGCCGCGGCATGAGCACCATGAACGTTGATCCCTCCGGCAAAATCTTTAACGCCCCCATGGCCATGACCGAGGTCAGTCCCCTGGCACACACCAAAGAGCGTTATCTCTGGTGCGTCATCGACCAGACCGGTCTTGAAAATGCCATGGAAAGCTCCAAGGGCCGTACCCCTGACGCTGTGGGCGTTGACATGGATCGTCTGTACAACAACTTCCAGGCTGAGATTGACGAAGAGGTGGAGTGGGGTTCCATTAAGAAGGCAGACACCCTGGAGGGTCTGGCAGACGCTCTGGGCGTTGACCGGGAGGTATTCCTGGCCTCTGTCAGGGAGCACAATGCGCATCTGAACGATCCCATGCCCTTCGGACCACCTCCCGGAGGCGATGAGGAAGGCCCCGGCGGACCTCCCCCTGCCGGTCCCGGCGGCCCCGATGAGGATGCGGACGACGGCCCCATGTTCGGGCCCATGGATATGCCTGCTCCCACTCCTCTGGAGAACGGCCCCTTCTATGCCTTGCTGATTAAGCTGTTCCACGAAAATGCCGTGGGCGGCATGGCAACCGATGGCAGGGTTCGGGTCCTGAAGCAGGGCAAGCCCATCCCCGGCCTGTATGCTGCCGGTGACAACATCCGCGGCATTATGCTCCCCGGCGAGATTGGTGTTCAGTACATCGAGGGTGTCCTCTCTGCCCTGACTTCCGCTTTCTGCGGCGGCTATCTGGCAGGTGAGGAAGCCGTCAAGTACGTTGACTGATGAAAAACATTCGGCTGCGGAGAAATCCCGCAGCCGATATTTCATATTGTACATCAGTTTCCCCGATATTTTCGCCAGGTGGCCATTCCACCCCGCAGATGGCGCTCTGCCTTGTTCTGGTCCAGAACCTCCCGCACCTGCTGATACAGACTGCTGTTGACTGTGGGAAGCCGGGAGGTCAGATCCTTGTGCACAGTGGATTTTGATATACCGAATCGCTTCGCTGCCTGGCGCACGGTTGCACCATTCTCGATCATGTACACAGCCAGCGCACAGGCTCGCTGTTCCATGCTCCCCTGCAAAAAGGCACCTCCCAAATGTTGTCTGCTAGAGGATATGCGGGGGAGCCGGCGGATATGCTGCCCGTACCGCAGTGTTGACAAGCGGGCCTGTTTGTACTATAATCCATATATAACATATATAGAATATATATTTATATAGCGCAAAAGGAGACAGCTATGGAACCCTTTGATACTCTTGTGGTGCATGGCGCGGTGGAAAGCGATCCCCTGCACCACGCAGTCAATGTACCGATTTATCAGACCTCGACCTATGAGCTGGAGGACGTGGCCCAGTTCCCGGAGTTCGCCTATTCCCGGGTGTCCAACCCCACCCAAAAGGCCGTGGAGGCCCAGATTGCGGCAATGGAGCATGGGCATGCGGGCTTTGCCTTCGCGTCGGGCATGACCCCCTACCTCCAGCGGCCCCTGGACTTCGGCTTTGACATCGTGGTCCAGAGCGCCACAAAGTACCTGGG
>JAQXMD010000053.1 GCA_029012465.1 Oscillospiraceae bacterium
CCAAGGAGGACACCATCCAGCTTGCCAAGATGATGGAGGGCGCCTGTGACATCTTCCATCTGCGCTCCGGCGACATGGATCCCCAGCATCCTCTGGGCTTCACCTCCACCGAGGAAAAGCCTGCGCCCTACATTGACGCAATGAGCTATGTGGTCAAGCAGATCTAGGACAGGGGCATATACATGGTGGTTGCTGCTTCCTCAGGCTTCCATATGCCTGAGATTGCCAACGACCTGATCGCCGACGGCGGCGCTGACATGGTTTACATGGCAAGAAGCTGGATCAACAACCCCGATTACGGTCAGAAGGTCTACGAGGGCCGCAGTGAGGACATCGTTCCCTGCATCCGCTGCAACAAGTGCCACGTTCCCAACGGTCCCGATCTCTGGCGCAGCGTCTGCTCCGTGAACCCCATTCTGGGCATGGAGGACCGCATTGGCAAGATGATCGATCCCCCCACCGCCAAGCGGAAGGTTGCCGTTGTGGGCGGCGGCCCTGCCGGCATGGAGTTCGCCCGTATTGCCGCACAGCGGGGCCATGACGTGACCCTCTATGAGGCCTCCGGGGAGCTGGGCGGTATGCTGAAGCACTCCAAGTATCCCTCCTTCAAGTGGCCCCTTCGCCAGTTCATGGAGTACATGATTAAGGAGATGGACAGACTGGGTGTCAACGTGAAGCTGAACACCAGAGCTACCCGGGAGATGCTGGCTGCTGAGAACTACGAGGTTCTGGCACTGGCACTGGGCGCAACGCCCTCCTCTCTGCCTCTGCCCGGCAAGGACGGCGAGAATGTTTCCTACGCCGCCAACGTCTACGGCCACGAGGACAAGCTGGGCAAGAACGTCACCATCATCGGCGGCGGCGAGATCGGTGTGGAGACCGGCCTGTATCTGGCAGAAAAAGGCCATCTGGTCACGGTGCTGGAGATGCAGCATGACCTGATTCTGGACGCACCTCACGCCCATTACCGCAACATGGTGGTCAACTACTGGCGTCACACCGAGAACTTCGCTTATCAGGCAGGCGTTACCTGCACCGCCATTGATCCCGACGGCGTTCGCTATCTGGACCCCAACGGCGTGGAGAAGAAGCAGCTGGCTGACAATGTACTGCTGGCCATCGGCATGCGCTCTCTCAACGAGGAGGCCATGGAGCTTGCTTCCGCCGCTCCCTACAGCGTGGTCATCGGCGACTGCGACAAGCCCGGCAACGTGCAGCGCTGCATGCGCTCCGCCTTCGGCGTGGCTTCCCAAATCTGAGATACAGTTTTTCCGGAGCACCGAATTCGGTGCTCCGGATTATTTTTGCGGTTTTTGAACAGAGTTTTCCCAAATGTCCTGTGGAAAGTGACAGAATAACAAAGGTCGAAATTACAGTTTTAACCCCATATATTGCGAGATTTTGTGGAAAACTCGTGGAAAAGTCCAATAACTTTTGGGTAACAAAATAGTTTTCCACAAGAATTTGCATAAATTGTGGATAACTTTTCTCGTAAACAGACTGTATATTGGACATTTGGGTTGTAAGAGCGAATAGCCTGCAATGGGCGCACACACGGGTGCGCCCCTACTCCATCCTATGGAAATACGTTCTTAATCTGATGGGACGTCCGGGAGGCCGTCCCCTACGCTATGACAGGGAAATTCCCGTAGGGGGCGGCGTCCTCCTCGACGCCCCGCTGGTGCGCACTACCTTTGGTTCTACAGCCTTTTGAGTTCCTCCGTATCAGAGCCTCCCCTGTGTAAGGGGAGGTGGCACGGCTGGGCCATGCCGGAGGGGTTGCGACCGAGTTGGAGAAATGAAGCAACCCTTTCCGGAGTTTGTGCTGCGGCGAAACAATCCCTCAGTCGGCTGCGCCGACAGCTCCCTTTACACAAGGGAGCCTCCCTGCCGACTTAGGCGGCAAGTGCCTCGTTGTCAGTTCCGGAGGTTCCTACGCCAGTCTGCGGACTGGCTCAGAATAACAGATGGGAGAAGGGAGGCACCCCAAAGAGCTCCTTGGAGAAGGAGCTGTCAGCGAAGCTGACTGAGGATGGACTACGGCGGGTTCTTCGTTTCGGCGGCTGGGAGATTCCTGCGCCAGTGTGCCCACTGGCTGGGAATAACAGATGTGAAAATGCTTGCCTCGTTCGCGGGCGCACCCATGTGTGCGCCCGTTGCAGGCACTCCGAACGAGGCAGGCAATTTCCCCGAATCGTCAGTCCGCCACAGGCATTCCCGACCGTCACCAGCCAAAAACGAGAAACAACCGGGGGTGTTGCAATTCTGCAATGCCCCCGGTTTTACTGATCCTGATAATCAAATAGAATTCTGTCTGGGAATTTTCATGCCCGAATAGGTATTAAACTTTCCTGCCAATGCGCCGAACACATCGCCGAAGATGTTAAAGACGATCTGCTCGCCGGATTTTGTCACTGCGCAGCAGAAGCTGTCGTCGCTGCCCACCCGGTGGCGCTTCAGCAGGGTAATCTCCTCATAGGGGATGGTGGCAATGCACTTGCCCTCCAGCCGGGCTTTTTTGAACAGGCCGCCCTTTGCCAGAACCTCCGCATAGATCATGAAGCGCTTGTTTGTGAACACCAGATAGCCCTTCTTCGTCAGCTTGGAGGGCTTATCATAGTATTCACCGCTGGTGCAGACCTCTTTGATTTCCTCCCCGTCAAGAAATTCAATCGCTGTGCTAAAATAGGATTCTGTAAGCATACCTGGTACCACCTTTCATAATCATGTATTTCGAGAATCCTGTATTGTATACAATACAATTATATGATATTAACAATAGCACCGCAATAGGAAAAGCGTTTTTTGGAATATGTTACAAAAACCTGGGCTTCTAATTGGAAACTATTTCGATTTCTTCACACAATAAACACAAAGCAGCCGCCATTCCCAACAATCAGTGGAACAGCGGCTGATTTTATACGTTATACAAGCTCCTTCAGGGGGCAAATCTTTATGCCCTCGGCCTGAAAAGCCTTGCGGATCCTGTCCACAAAGGCCAGAGATTTGGCCCCGTCTCCATGGACACAGATGGAATCGGCCTGAATGGCGATGTCCTTTCCGGTGATGGAAGTGACCTTGTGCTCCTTCACCATACGGATCACCCGGGAGATGGCAAGCTCCTCGTCGGTAATCATGGCTCCCTCCTTCCGGCGGTTTACCAGAGAGCCGTCCTCTTCATAGGCCCGGTCGGCAAAGACCTCCTCTGCCACTCTGAGGCCCAGATCCTTTGCGGCCCGGACGGTTTCGCTGCCGGAGAGGCCCAGAATAATCAGCTCCGGGTCATATTCCTTCACGGCCTGACAGATGGCCCTGGACAGTTCATAGTCCTTGGCTGCCATGTTGTACATGGCGCCGTGGGGCTTCACATGCTGGAGCTTCATGCCCTTTACCCGGCAGAAGGCATCCAGAGCCCCCAGCTGATAGAGGGTATAGGCTCTGGCCTCCTCGTTGGACACAGCCATATTTCTCCGGCCGAAGCCCATGAGGTCCGGGAAACCCGGGTGGGCACCCACCTGAATTCCCGCGGCCTTTGCCCGGGAAATGGTGGTCTCCATAACCACCGGGTCGGCGGCGTGATAGCCGCAGGCCACGTTGGCGGAGGTGATCAGGGGAATGATCTGGTCGTCGCAGCCCAATGTGTAGCGGCCAAAGCTCTCTCCCAGGTCGCTGTTCAAATCCACTTGATACATTCGTTTCCCTCCTGTCAATTGCTGATGAGCTTCTCAATGAAGCCGGTGTCTGCTTCGCCCTTGCAGAATGTGGGGTTCTGCATGATGTGGTACTGGAAATCCAGATTGGTTTCCACGCCTATGACCACCATTTCGTCCAGAGCCGCCCGCATCTTCATAATGGCGGCATCCCTGTCTGGGGCGTGGACAATGATTTTTGCGATCATGGAATCGTATTCCGAGGGAATCCGATAGCCCGCGTACAGCCCCGTATCCACCCGGACGCCGTTGCCGGCGGGCAGATGAATGTGCTGTACCAGTCCGGGACTGGGCATGAAGTTCTTTCCGGGAATCTCCGCGTTGATGCGGCACTCAATGGCGTGGCCCCGGGGCACAATGTCCTCCTGCCGGAAGCTCAGGGGCAGGCCTGCCGCCACCCGAATCTGCTCGATAATCAGATCGGTGCCCGTGACCATTTCCGTGACGCCGTGCTCCACCTGAATGCGGGTGTTCATCTCCAGAAAGAAGAATTCGCCGGTGGACGACACGATATACTCAATGGTGCCCGCGTTGGTGTAGCCCACGGTCTTTGCGGCCAGAACCGCATATTCGTTCATCTTCCGGCGGGCAGCATCATCAATGGCGGGAGAGGGGGATTCCTCAATGAGCTTCTGGTGGTTCCGCTGAACGGAGCAGTCACGCTCACCCAAAGCCACCACGTTGCCCTGCTGGTCGGCCATAATCTGAATTTCCACATGGCGGGGATTCTCAATGTACCGTTCAATGTACATTGTGTCATCCCCGAAAGCGTTGGCAGATTCCCGCTGGGCAAGACTGAACTGGAATTCAAATTCCTCTTCATTTCTGGCAACCCGCATACCCTTGCCGCCGCCGCCGGAGGAGGCCTTGATCATCACCGGGTAGCCGATGATGGCAGACTGGCGCTTTCCCTCCTCCGCATCATAGACCGGCTCTTTGGTGCCGGGGACAACGGGCACGCCGGCGTTCATCATGGTGAGTCTTGCGTGGGACTTGTTGCCCATCTTGTCGATGACATCCGGGTCCGGGCCAATGAATACAATGCCGTTTTCCCGGCACTTCCGGGCAAAGGTGCTGTTTTCCGACAGGAACCCAAATCCGGGATGAATGGCGTCAGCTTCCATGTTGATGGCCGCCATAATAATGCGGTCCATGTTCAGATAGCTGTTCCGGGAGGGACCTTCGCCGATGCAGATTCGCTGATCCGCCAGCTGCACATGGAGACTGTCCGCGTCCTCACGGGAGTAGACTGCGACGCTGCGGATGCCCATGTTTCGGCAGGCACGGATAATGCGGACAGCGATTTCTCCCCGGTTGGCAATTAAAACTTTCTGAAACAAAAAGTTCAGCCTCCTTTACCGTTACAGCCGCTTCACGCGGAACAGGGGCTGGCCGTACTCCACCTTCTGCTCGTTGCTGACCAGAACCGCTTCGATTTCGCAGTCCCAGTCGCACTGAATTTCGTTCATCAGCTTCATGGCCTCCAGAATACAGACGGTCTCACCGCTTCTGACCCGGTCGCCCACCTTTACAAAGGCAGGAGCTTCCGGTGCGGGAGCGGAATAGAAGGTTGCCACAATGGGAGAGGTGATAAATACCTCTTCTTCCTCAGCCTTTGCTTCGGCAGCTTCGGGGGCTGCGGGAGCGGCGGGGGGCATCTGAGGCATGGCAGCCATGGGTGCCGCAGCTGCGGCAGGGGCCACAACAGGGGGATTGTCCTTTTTATCCATCACGATCTCCACATCCCCATCCTTGAAGGAAAACTGCATCAGAGAGGAGTTCTCGATGAGCTTTACCAGTCGTTCGATCTGCTTATAATCCATAATTAACGCTCCTTTGGTTCAAATGAATCGGTTACTTCTGATTGGCAAACAGCTTGGATACCCGGCGGGCCACCATGCGGCACTGGAGTACCTCCTGACAGGGCTTGTGGATGGTGCGGCGCATTTCGTCCATTTCCTGAAGCTCCTGCATATACAGAGCCTGAGCCTCCTCCACGGAAATGGCCTTGAACCGGATTTTGTCGTCTGTCTTTCTCTGGACCAGTTTGGGAATGTCCACGGAAGCCACTGTGGCGATCTTGGCATAGCCGCCGGTGGTCTGCCGGTCAGCCAGCAGAATGATGGGCTTTCCGTGGGAGGGCACCTGAATGGAGCCGAAGGCGATGCCGTCGGAGATAATGTCCGAAGTGGACTTGGAGGAGATAAAGGGCCCATCCAGACGGCAGCCCATCCGGTCAAAGTCACTGGTGACGGTGTATTCGCTGCCCAGGAAGGTTTCAATGCCCTGAGCCGTGAACCGGTCCTCCTGGGGACCCATGACCACCCGGAGGGTGACTTTTTCCTGATCGAATTCATCCAGATCCAGATGCCGGGACAGGAAGTAGGGCAGATACCGCCGTTTGATGCGGAAGTAGATATAGTCTCCCGCCTCCAGCTTCCGGCCCTTGAAGCCGCCCAGACCGATTTTCAGATTGGTGCAGCGGCTGCCCATGACCGTGGGAATTTTCAGATAGCTGGAGAAGGCAATGTAGCCCCGGCTGCCGGTGCGGGCGCTGCCCAGCTTCAGAATGTCGCCCTTTTTCATCAAAATGGCCTGATACATGGGCGCAGGCTCACCGTTGATGGTGGGCTGGAAATCGCCGCCGGTGATGGCGATGATGGTTTCGGAGGTAAACTCCAGGGTGGGGCCGATGAGGGTGAATTCCAGCACCGCCTCATTTTCCGGGTTGTCCAGCAGGAGGTTTGCAATCTTAAAGGAGCGCACATCCATGACGCCGGATACGCTGAAGCCCTGGCTCTGGTAGCCGTTTCGGCCCAGATCCTGCACGGTGGTCAACAGACCGCCCTTGAGAACACGAATGCCCATGCTCAATCATCTCCTTCCCGAATAACCACCTGGTATTCGTCCTTGTCCACCAGCTCTTTGATCCGGCGGAACTCTGCTTCGTCAATGGGATTGAACCGGATGTAGTCACCGGCCTCCACCAGAATGGCGGGGTCCCGGTTGGGGTCATAGGTTTTCACGGGGGTCATGCCCATGAGCTGCCAGCCTCCGGGGGAATCCAGGGGATAGATGCCCGTCTGGGAGCCGCCGATACCCACGCTGCCTGCGGGAATGCGGATGCGGGGGTTGGACAGTCTGGGGGTGTGGATCTTTTCATCAAGACCGCCCAGATAGCAGAACCCCGGCAGGAACCCCAGCATGTAGATGAGATAATCCCGGGAGGAATGCCGGGCAATGACCTCCTCCACGGAGATGCCCGCGTGGTCGGCGATGTTCTGAATGTCCGGGCCAAAATCCCCGCCGTAGCACACGGGAATCTCATAGATTTTCTTTTTTCGGGCCCCTGCGGTCACGTCGATTTTGAGAAGCCGCTCCAACCGGCGGCAGAGCTTTTCATAGGAGATGATCCGGGGGTCGTAGTTGATAAGCAGGGCGCAGAAGGAGGGAATCATGTCGAGAATGCCCTCAATGTGCTGATCCCGCACCAGCTGCACAGTGGCGGATATTTTGTGGTTGATCTCCGGGCTGATCTCCTTTCCGAATTCAATGAGGACAGAAGAATCTCCGGCTGTCAATATTTTATAATTCATAGTCTCACTCCTGTGGAAAGAGGTGCAACCTTGCGATTGCACCCCATCCGGTATGTGTTGATGATGAAGCCTCTGGATGAAAGCTCCCCTGAGTGTCTCAGAACAGACTGCCGATCTTGGCAACGAAGGTCGTTACGCCCAGATAACCGGAGATGATAACAACCACAATGCCCAGAATCAGCAGAACCCAGCTGTGCTTGTAGTTCTCGCCCATGATCTTCTTGCTCTTTGCTGCAATCAGGCAGATGGCAAGGGTGATGGGGAGGATCAGACCGTTGATAGCACCGGCCAGAACCAGCAGTGTGGCAGGAGCCGCGCCCAGCACGCACATGACCACGGTGGAGAGGATGATGAAGCCAATGACGAACCAGTTCTCGTTCTTCTCCACGAAGGGAATGGACTTCATAAAGGAAACAGAGGTGTAGGAGCAGCCGATGACGGAGGTAATGGCTGCGCAGAAGATCACAAGACCTGCAAACCGGTAGCCCAGCTCACCTGCGCCAATGCGGAATGCCTCAGCGGCGGGGTTGATGCCGGCAGAGAGATCCACAGCGCCCTTGACCACAACACCCAGAATGGCCAGGAACAGGAGAATACGGACGATGGCTGCAACACCGATGCCCATGCAGGCGCTCTTGTTGATGTCGGGGAGCCGGTCCTTGCCGGTGGTGCCTGCGTCAATGAGCCGGTGAGCGCCTGCGAAGGTGATGTAGCCGCCCACGGTGCCGCCCAGCAGGGTCAGGATGGCGTTGGACATATTGGGGGTGAAATAACCCTTAGAGGGAACAAAGGTGTTCTTCAGAGCGTCACCCACAGGAGGCTGTACGATGAAGATGACCACAAGGATCAGCAGGATCATCACGCCGCCGAGAACCTTGGTGACGGTGTCCATAATGGACTTGGCCTGCTTAAACAGGAAAATGGCGATTGCCAGAACGGCAGTGATGATGTAACCGGGGATCAGGGGGAGACCGATGAGGGCATTGAGGCCCAGACCGCCGCCG
>JAQXMD010000054.1 GCA_029012465.1 Oscillospiraceae bacterium
GCGAAATTCAACGCCATCTCTGGTTGCGATATAACGCATATATCCACCGGCATTTCCGCCTTTGATGTATCCGCACTTTTGAACAAGCATTTACATGTCCAGGTCACAAAACCTCAAAGCATCTCGGAATGAAATCTGCCCGTTGGTCTTCTTGGCATCCCGAACGCATTCGGCACGGAGCCGCTCAATCGTTTCACTGTCCATCGCTGTATCGGACGCAATGATGCGTCCCATCATGCCGACCTCTACCACCAGCCGGAACAACAATCGTCCCAAGCGGTCGCCGAACATGAGAAGGACTCCTTCGAGGGTAGATGCAATAGTGCCGGGAAGATAATCTCCAGCCTTCTTCGCCGTGAGGTAACCACAGTAAAACCGAATGGCCCGTGCGATGAACTCGCTTTGTGTCCGGCATCCATCGCTACTGTAATGCTCCTGTACCTGCTTCAGGGTCTCCTCGTCGATCCACAGCGCAAACCGCGTTTTTTCCTTTTTCAACGTTCAAAACCTCCTATTTCAGTGGACATGACACACTGTTTTTCTTTGTCGTTTCGAGCTTTTATAGGCCACACGACACAATTTGGCCTTTCAAAGCCTCGCCGTGACCCACTTTTGGTGCTGAAAAAACGCCCGCACTGCGGGCGTTTGTGGCTGCGCGGGGGTCGCCACGACCCACGCGCTTTCTCCTGCTTCGTTTTTTCGCACAAATCCACCTCTCCAACCAGTATCCATCCTCGGAATAGGGGGCGTAAAACCGCCCCACAATCGTCCGAGGCTCCGGCAGGCCCGTCTCCCCCAGCCTCCCCACAAAAGCGGACACAGCGCCTCACAGGCGGAAACAGCGAGGGAAAACGGGATGAGCCGCACTGGTATTCCCGGGGCGACTCCTTATGCCGAATCAGTGCGGCGTAGTTTCAGCTTTCCGGCATCTGTTCCAGCTCACATTTGCATGATAGGTGCGGGGTCCTTCGTCTCCTCCAGATACTGCGCACAGCATTCTTCCAGGCTGCAGCCCAGTTGCTGTTTGCAGTAGTCATCCATCTTCGGGAGCATGAGCGACTGCTCCTCCTCGGTGAGCCGATACTTGTAGTCCTGCTCCGTGCCATCACCGCGTACCAGATACACGTCCAGCGTGTCGCAAACGCGGCGGGCGTCCATATCGTAGTTGGCGTAGACATTGACATAGTCATCATTTTCATCCGTGCAGACGTGGGTCCCAAATACTTTGTCCACATCAAACACAACATCCATGTAAAAGTTCAGGAGATTGTCGTTCTCATGGATCTCCTCGCTAAAGGAGATATCCTCGGAACGCAGGGTGCGGCTGCCGGAGAGAAACGTTGGTTCCGCATCCAGGGTGACCTGCTTGCCATCCAGCCGGTTCAGGAATACCTTCCATCGGTCATCCCATTTGACGCCGCTTTTCTTCATGGAAAAGTACGCGGCGGTTGAGACGTCCTGGATGCGAAACCGCTGCCACCCATCCATGATGTGCAGGGAATCGAAGGTACCGCTGTCCAAGTCGATATCGAACGCTCCGGTCACTCGGCCGGTGTTGTCCAGCCGCTCCGCCACATAGGAGTCGAACTGCTCACGGGAGATGCGCTCTCCGCGGGAGAACATTCCCGTAAAATGTTCCGGAGTATTCTCAGTAGGCTTGTGCATATAGCTGCGGAGACGGACAGCAGTCTGGAGCATATCCAGATTCTCATCTGCCATAAAGTAGGTGGAATTACCATCCTCTGTCACATGAAATACGGCAAAGCGCCGGGCGGCTTCCTGAGCCTGCTTGCTCTGCTGCTCCTCCCGCCAGATTGCTTCGCTGATCCGCTTGTACTCATGCTCCGGGAGTTGGTTGCACATCTCGTCGATGATGTCCTCCAGATGCTCTTCCACTGTTTCATCCTTCAGGTGTTTACTCAGTGCGTTATACCAGCGCTCGTCTATCCAAAGGCTGATCTCTCTGCTTGCCATTTACTCCTCCTCATCCCGCCGTTTTTTATGAGTGTTGGCTTCATCCGCAGCCAGCATTTCGATGTACTCACGGGTGGCGGCGGGGACATACTTTTCGTAGAGCCGGTTGGCAAAGGTGTTCAGCTCCTGCCCAATGTCCACGCCTTTCTGAGAGCCATAGAACCGCAGAGCCCGCAGGCGTTCCGGGTCCATGCTGACGACCAGAGTTTCGTTCTTCATGTGTCATGGTCCTCCTTTTTCATGAAATATGTTCTGCTCCGCATTTACAGCGGAAAGAATCCGAACGTGATGGAATCCTGAACCTCATTGGGTTCAAACAGTTCCGGAGTCGCAAACTGCTCCGTGTATTGGCGGACCGCATCATCGCTCAAGGAGCAGAGGCCGCCATCGCCATCGTCTCCCACAATCACGAAAGTCCCAGCAATGATGTCATCGCGTAGCCGCCGGTTTCCGGGCAGGCCGATGAGTTTCCCCTCGTCATTGCAGATAAGGCAGACGTCAGAATCCAGCGTGACAACTTCGATCAACCCGCCCACGGCCTCCTGAAGAGCCTCCAGCGTGTTGGCCATCTTGACTTCCTCGGGCGGTCTACCCGGTTCGATTTTCAGCACTCGGATCATAGATGTTTCTTCCATAAAGTCACCTCACGGTAAATAGAGTTTCGGATCTTGCAGGTTCCCGTCTACCCGCACTTCAAAGTGTAGGTGCGGACCTGTGGAGTTGCCGGTGGAACCGACAAGGCCGATGACCTCGCCAGCCTCCACTGTGTTGCCAACCTTGACCAGCCGTTTGGACTGGTGGGCATAGGCGGTGGTCATGCCATTGCCGTGGTCAATGAGGGTATAGTTGCCATAGGAAATGCTGTAATAGCTTTTGACCACTTTGCCTGCCAGAGCGGCACGGATCGGGGTTCCCGTCGGGGCGCCCATATCCAGGCCGGAATGCAGCTCCCGCCCATGGTATGGGCAGATTCGGTAGCCGAAGTCAGAAGTTACACGGGCTTGCCAGCCCGCGCCCAGCGGGGAACAAAATCCATCCACGCTCATAACGGGTCCGCCGAACCCTTCGCCCAGCGAGGAACCGCTGGGGAGTCCGTAAGCGATCAGGGAGTATATATCGTCCGCGTTTGCCTGTTGCTCCACGGTCACCTCCACGCCCATGGCAGAGGAGATGTTCTCATAAACCACGGCAAGATCTGTAATGGGGAT
>JAQXMD010000055.1 GCA_029012465.1 Oscillospiraceae bacterium
TAGGCGGCAAAATATCCCCGGCCTGTGGTGATGTTGGCATAGGTGTTGGCGGGGAATGCACTGGAGAAGGTGGTATACAGGGCATCGGAGCGGCTGAGGGTGATGATTTGCTGGGTCCAGCCGTGGGTGTCGATGAGGATATTCGTTCCGCTGCCCTGTACATCCTGAATAAAGGCGGCAAGGGCACGGGCCTCCTTCGCGGCGAGAGGCGCTGTGCCGTTGTGATACCGGCCGGAGCCGTTGCTGATCCAGTTGTAGGGGAAACAGCGGTTAAGGTCGACGCCAGCGCTGTGGGAGAGACTGCCGGAGGAGGTGATGTAGGTGGTGGTATGCCGGCCGGGGCCGTTGTGGCTGTAGCCATCCAGAAGACCGTCCGGGTTCATACAGGGGAGCACATAGACACTCCAGTTGTATGCCTCAATGGTGGAAGTATTGGCACTGAGCTGCTGCATCAGCTGGCCAGCGGCCCAGACAAGGGCACCGCCATCCCGAGCAAAGTTGTCCTCCCAACCGTGAATAGCAAAGCCCAGAACCATGACGTTTTTGCCGGTTCCAAAGCGGTAGGCGGTGAGGTCGCGGCCCTCTCCGGACTGACCGTAGACAATGGATGAAGCGTTGGAGGGAATCGTCAGATCTGACGGCCCATAGGCAAAAGTTACTGCTGCATACAGGTTCAGAAACAGGAGGAGAAAGAATGGTATGGAAATGCATTTCTGTTTCATGGTGAGCGCTCCTTTTATGTAGATTCTTTGGATAGCTATCTGTACGGAAAAATCTCACAATCTGTTGCAGAAATGCAAAAAACCCTGCAGCGGCTGCTGCAGGGAAGGATTCGGAGTCACGGCATGGGATCAATGCCGCTGACGGCAAGGAGTTTCTCACCCAACCGGGCGACGGTTTCTTCATCAAAATGGGTGTTCAGGAAGAATTCCAGCGCGTAAATGGCCTGATAGACCAGCATGCCAATGCCGTTGGCCGCAGGATGGCCGTATTTTTTTGCCTCCTCCATAAAGGGAGTCAGAGCAGGGGCGTAAATGCAGTCCATGGCCAGTGCGCCGGACTTCAGAGCACCCAGCGGAGGAATGGTTCCGCCCTGCACACCGTGCATTCCCATGGGAGTGGTGTTGATGAGAAGGTCTGTGGCGGGCAGCAGGCTGTCAAGCTCGGTGAGACTGTGGGCGGACATGATTTCGTGACCATGGCACAGGGCCTCCGCCTTGGGGAGGGTGCGGTTTACCACCCGGACCGAGGCTGCCCCGGAGGCTTCAGCTGTCATGACAATGGATTTGGCTGCCCCCCCGGCACCCAGTACCGTCACATGCTTTCCCGGAAAGTCCCAACCCAGAGATTGAATGGACCGGCGGAAGCCAATGCCGTCAGTGGAATGGCCCTCCAGCTTCCCGTCAAGAATCCGGACGGAATTGACGCTGCCGCAGGCGGCGGCCTCCTCCGTCATGGAAGAAAGATAGGGCAGAATGTCCTCCTTGTGGGGCATGGTCAGGTTGAAGCCCCGAATGCCGATGGCCTTTGCGGCGGAGACAAAGTCGCCCACCCTTCCGGCGGCCACGGGAATGGCCAGATACAGGGCGTCCTCGCCCAGCTCCGAGAGCATGGTGTTTTGCAGAAGGGGAGAGAGGGAATGGGCGATGGGATCGCCGATGACTGCCAGCAGACGGCTGCTGTTTTTGTATTCAACCTTCATGCTGGGCCAGCTTTCCCACCAGATAGACCAGTGCAGCGGTGTAACCGTAGAAGCCGAGGCCGCAAATCTGACCGTCGCAGGCGGCGGCGGTGACAGAGGTGTGACGGAATTCCTCCCGCTTGTGAATGTTGGAGATATGGACCTCCACGGTGGGGAGGTTCACGGCCTTCAAAGCGTCGAGAATGGCATAGCTGTAATGGGTGTAGGCACCGGGGTTGATGATGATGCCGTCAAACACACCCATGGCGGCGTGGATCCGGTCGATGATCTCACCCTCGTGGTTGGACTGGAAGCACTCCACCTCCACGCCCATGCCCCGGGCGGCGCTTTCAATCCGGGACACCAGCGCGTCATAGGTGCCTCCGCCGTAGATCCCCGGCTCGCGGATGCCAAGCAGATTCAGATTGGGGCCGTTGATAACTAAGAATTTCATAGGCTTATGCTCCTTCTGTGAAATCAGACAATAAAGTATGGAGGATTTCGGAAACCGTGGCCTCCGGGGTGGAAAAGTCCTCCACCACCACATGGGCAAAGGCCCGGTAAATGGCTTCCCGCTGGCGGAACCGGTCAAGGAAAGCATCCCGGCCCTGCTGGGCAAGAGGCCTGCCGGAGGTGTCCATGGTGTCGTAAATCTCTTCGGGGCTGCGGTTCAGGAAAAAAACTGTTCCGGTACTCCGAAGGGCAGTGCGGTTTTCCTCCCGAAGGGGCAGACCGCCGCCGGTGGCGATGATGAGCCCCTCTTTCCGGGAAAGCTCAAGGCAGACCTGGGTTTCCAGATCCCGCATGGCTTCCTCTCCCCGGGCAGCAAACAGCTCCCCGATGGACATGCCGGCCTTTTCCACCACCAGATCGTCGGTGTCAATGACCGGAAGCTCAAGACGCTGTCCAAGGAGCCTTCCGCAGGTGGACTTGCCGCAGCCCATCATACCGGTTAAGATGATGTTCTTCATGGCTTCTCTCCCAAGTTGCTTTTGAAGTTGCCAAGTACCCGGATATCCGCGGCGGTTTGCGCCAGCTCATGGAGAACGCCGTCCATTTCAGGGGCCTCCAGAGAGCCGGTGAATTCCAGGAAGAACATGTACTCCCAGCTGCGGTCGGGAATGGGCCGGGATTCCAGCTTCACCATGTTCAGGCCGTTGACGGCGAAGATGGTCAGAATCTCGTGGAGGCAGCCGGATTCGTGGGCGGTGGTCAGGACCGTGGAGATCTTGTCCGCCTGGGGACGAAGCTCCATCTTCGGAGAGACCACCACAAAGCGGGTGGTATTGATGCTGGAATAGTTGACTCCACGCTTCAGAATCTTCAGACCGTAAATCTCGGCGCTGCGCTCGGAGCAGATGGCGGCCTTGGTGATGTCTCCGGTTTCGGCCACATACTTGGCGCTGCCGGCGGTATCCGCAAGAGGGGTCTGAATCCAGCTGGGATGCTGATTGAGAAATTGCTCAGACTGGAACAGCCCCTGTTCATGGCTGTAGACATGGGTGATGGTGTCAAGGGTGGCACCATAGGGCGCCATGAGACAGTGCTCTACCCGGACGGTGGTTTCCCCCACCAGATAGAATTCATACTGGGCCAGCAGGTCATAGATCTGACGGATGGCTCCGGTATAGGTGTTTTCAATGGGCACAATGCCGTAGTCCGCCCAGCCGTCCCGGATGGCAAGAAACACGTCCTCAAACTGCTTGAGACCATAGGCCTTTACATCGCTGCCGAAGAAGTTTCGGGCGGCCTGCTCACTGTAGGCACCCGGCTCCCCCTGATAGACCACCCGGGGATTTTCCACCGGCTGACGGCGGGCATCGTAGGCAGTGCGGAATCGTCTGTAGTTGGGCTCCTCGCCACCCTCCCGGACAATTTCCCGCTGCTGACGGCGGGAGATGCCCATGATGGTCTCGTAGAGCAGGGTCACGCCGGTTTTCATCTTTACATCGTCCACAAGGGCGGCTTTTTTCTCCAGCACTTCATGCTCTCTGCCGGAGTCCAGAACGGGAATGCCGTTCTTCTGCTTGTATTCGCCCACACGGCGGGTCACATCCATTCGGCGGGAGAACAGATGGACAATTTGATTATCGATCTCGTCGATGGCACCCCGCAGGGTATCCAGATTTTCCATGTGATTGCCTTCTTTCCTGTCTTATCTGCCAAGAAGCTCCATGGCCGCAAGGGCTGCGGCGGCCTCCACCACGGGAACGGCCCGGTGTACAATACAGGGGTCATGACGGCCCTGAATCTCCATGGTGGTTTCCGTTTTGCTCTGGAAATCCACGGTGTTTTGAGGCCGGGCAATGGAGGGGGTGGGCTTGATGGCTGTCCGGAATACAATGGGCATACCAGTGGTGATGCCCCCCAGAATGCCGCCGTTGTGATTGGTGGAGGTGGCGTAGCCTCCATCCCGAAGAATCCATGGGTCGTTGGCCTGACTGCCCCGCATGGAAGCGAGGCCGAAGCCGCTGCCGAATTCCAGACCCTTCAGGGCGGGAATGGCGAACAGCTGGCGGGCAAAGGCAGTTTCCGCATTTCGGTCAAAGTCCGGAGCGCCAAGGCCCATGGGAAGTCCGGTGACAAAGCACTCAATGACGCCGCCTACGGAATCCTGTTCCGCCCGGCATTGGAGAATCAGTTCCTGCATGGCCGTGCCTGCTTCCTGAGAAAGGGTGGGGAAGGGGCCAAGACCGCATTGGCGCAGGGCCTCCATATCCGGAGAAACCGGGTCCATGGGAGCATCGGAGATACCGCCCACCGAGGCAATATGGGCGCTCACACAGACGCCCTGCTCCTTTAGCCAGAGCTTTGCAATGGCTCCCGCTGCCACCAGAGGGGCAGTGAGACGGCCGGAAAAGTGTCCGCCGCCCCGATAGTCGCCGCAGCCCTCATAGCGGACAAAGCCGGTGAGGTCCGCGTGACCGGGCCGGGCCAGATACCGGATGGGGGCATAATCCTTTGAATGCTGGTCGCCGTTGTGGATCATCATGCACAGAGGGGTGCCGGTGGTTTTGCCTTCAAATACGCCGGAGAGATATTCCACCTGATCGGCTTCCTTTCGGGCAGTGGACAGGGCGTTTTTGCCGGTGGCACGGCGGGAAAGCTCCGAGGCGATAAAATCCGTATCCAGAAGAATGCCGCTGGGCACATCCTGAAGCACAACGCCAATGGCGGGGCCATGGCTTTCGCCGAAAATCGTATAATTCATAGAGAAACCTCCAAAGGGGTTAAGGAGTGATGTCGATTTGTCCGCCCAGACGGACATAATCCTCCCAGAAGGTGGGGTAGGATTTGGAGACACTGTCTGCGCCGGTGATGGTGACGGGCCTTTCGCAGACGGTGGCTGCAATGGCGGCCATCATGGCGATCCGGTGATCGTTCCAGCTGTCCACGGTGACACCTCCGGAAAGAGAAGCTTTTCCGGTGATGATAAGGCTGTCAGGCAGTTCCTGAATGTCCGCGCCCAGAGCGGACAGAACAGCGGTGACGGACCGGAGCCGGTCGCTTTCCTTGAGGCGAAGTCTCCCCGCGTTTTCAATGTAAGTGGTCTGTCCCCTCCGAAGGGCGGCCCAAACTGCCAGCGGCGGCACCAGATCCGGACACTCGGACACATCCAGATGAACCTCGCCGGGGGCGGAAAGCAGCTTGCCGAAGTCCAGAATCACTCGGTCGCCCTGACGGCTGTGGGGGTTCATGCCGGTGACGGTCAGGTCATTTCCCATGCCAGCGGCGGCATAGAAGAAGCCGGACTGGCTGTAGTCTGCTTCCACGGCGGCATCGGAGGCTGTATACTGCTGGTCCCCGGGGATGAGATAGCCCTGTCCTGTGGGAACTACAGTGATGCCAAAGTGGGAAAGGGCATCCAGTGTCATATCCACATAGCCGGAGGACTGTAGAGGGGTGGTCAGGCGAATTTCACTGTCCCCTGCCAGACGGGGCAGAGCATAGAGCAGGCCTGTGACAAACTGGCTGGATACATCGCCCGGCAGGGCGTAAACGCCGGGGGTGAGACGGCCCTTTACAGTGAGACGGTTGCCCTGCTGCTGATAAGCGATGCCCTTTTCGTCAAAAAGATGGTAGTAAGGGGTCTGGGGCCGCTCCATCAGCCGTCCGTGGCCATGGAATTCTCCCCCGGCTGCTACGGAAAGGGCAACGGGAATGAGAAACCGCAGGGTGGAGCCGGATTCTCCGCAGTCCATTACCGGTGTTGCTTCGGGTACGCGGCTGCCAATGCCGGAGATCAGGAGGGTGGTTTCATCCTCCCACTGAAAGACTGCCCCCAGCTGCTCCATGGAGATCAGGGTGGCGGTGATGTCTTTGGAAACGTTGACTCCGGTGATCCGGCTGGTGCCGGAGGCCAGTGCGGCGGCAATCATCACCCGGTGGGCCTGGCTTTTGGAGGCAGGGGGAGTGATGGCACCGGAAAGATGGGTGGGGGTAATGGTCACATTCATGGGTTCACACTCCTTTATCCCAGCATGTTCAGAAGCCGGGACTGCTCCAGAGGAAGGGTTTTGGCCTTGCCGATCTCCTCCAGAACCACCAGATGGATTCGGCTGCCCTGACTCTTTTTGTCCTTTACCAGAGTGGAGCGGTAGTCCTCAGGGGTGGCAGAGATCTCTGTGGGGAGACCGAATTGCCGCAGCAGGGCGGAAATCTCGTCCTTTGCCTCCGGGGGCGTAATGCCCAGAGCTGTTCCCAGAGAGGCGGCAACCACCATGCCTGCCGCCACGGCTTCACCGTGGGTATAGGTTTCGTAGTGGTAGGCCTTTTCGTATACATGGCCGACGGTATGACCAAAGTTCAGAAGCATCCGGAGACCGGTATCCCGTTCATCCTGCTCCACCACCTGACGCTTGATGTCGCAGCACCGGAGCAGCACGGATTCAATGTCCTCCATAATGGCCTTCCGGCTGCCAAGGGCGGCAAGATGGTCGAAAAATGCCCGATCCCAAATGCAGCCGTATTTGATGACCTCGGCCATGCCGTCAGAGAACACCCGGTTGGGGAGGGTATTCAGGCAATCCGGGTCCATGATGACCATTTTGGGCTGGTAAAAGGCTCCGGCCAGATTTTTGCCGGCCTCCAAATCCACGGCAACCTTTCCGCCCACGGAGGAATCCACCTGAGCGAGAAGGGTGGTGGGAATCTGCACGAAGTCCACGCCCCGGAGAATGGTAGCGGCCGCAAAGCCCGCAAGGTCTCCCACCACACCGCCGCCCAGGGCAATGACGGCGTCGGTGCGGGTGAGGCCTACATCCATCAGCTGTTCCCAGACCTGACAGAGCACCTCAGGACACTTGCTGGTTTCCCCGGCGGGGATCTCCAGAAGAGCCACCTGAAAGCCTGCAAGATGGAGGCTCCGGGCCACCCGGGCGGCATAGAGAGGCTCCACGTTGCTGTCGGTGACGATGGCTGCCAGCTTTCCCTTCAGAATGGGGCGGAGAAGGGAGCCGGCCTTGTCCAGAATTCCCTTTTGGCAGACGATGTCATATTCCCGCCCAGGAAGGTTTACACGGAGGGTGCTCATGCCTGCTTCCCCATGAATTGTGCCAGAGCGACGGTTTTCTCCATAAGAGTGTCAAACTGGGCGGGGGTCAGGCTCTGCTTGCCGTCGCAGAGGGCATGGGCGGGGTCGTTGTGAACCTCCACAATGATGCCGTCAGCACCGGCGGCTGTGGCGGCAAGTGTCAGAGGCTCCACCAGCCATGCGGCGCCGCCGGAGTGGCTGGGGTCCACAATGATGGGCAGGTGGGTCATGCGGCGGAGGGAGGGAATGGCGGCCACGTCCAGTGTGTTGCGGGTATAGGTCTCAAAGGTGCGGATACCGCGCTCACAGAGAATGACATTCTCGTTGCCCTCGGACATGATGTACTCTGCGGACATGATCCACTCCTCATAGGTGTTGGCAAGGCCGCGCTTCAGAAGAACGGGCTTGGACATCTTGCCCACCTCCTTCAGCAGGTCGAAATTCTGCATGTTTCTGGCGCCGATCTGGACCAGGTCCACGGTGTTCTCGAAAATTTCACAGTAGCGGGGGCTCATGATCTCGGTGACGATGGGAAGGCCTGTTGCCTTTTTGGCCTTCAGAAGAAGCTCCAGTCCCTGAACGCCCATGCCCTGGAAGGAGTAGGGAGAGGTTCTGGGCTTGAAGGCTCCGCCCCGGAGGAGCTTTGCGCCGCTTTTCTTCACGTCCTGCGCCACGCCGATGATCTGATCTTCGGTTTCCACAGAGCAGGGACCGGCAATGACGGTGAAGTTGCCGCCGCCGATTTTCACACCGGCCACATCCACCACGGTGTCATCGGGATGAAATTTGCGGTTTGCCTTTTTATAGGGTTCCTGAACGCGCATGACACGCTCAACGCCCTCGTGGAGCATCAGATCATCTGCGTCAAGATTGGTGGTGTCGCCCACCAGACCCAGAATGGAGCAGCCAACACCGTTGGTAATGCCGACCTTCAATCCCTTTACTTCCAGCTCATGGGCCAGCGCCTCAATACGCTCACGGCCTGTACCGGGCTTCATAATAATAACCATAAATCATTTCTCCTTTGCTGTAAATACACAAGGAAGCTCTGAGTAAATCTGCCAGGATCCGCAGACGCATTTATTCAGAGGTTCCATAATAAAAAATGCTCCCGACTGAATCAAACATTCAGCAGGAGCCGGACGGTATGTTACCCCAATGAAGTTGTGATCCAATCTATATACGACAAATGCCCGCGCCCCCAAAGGCGCAGGTAAAGTAACCGTAAAATCGATTGGCGGAAATAATCATGGGATACCTCACGTTACTTTATTACATCACAGACACAAAGTGATTCTATCTTTATTATACCATATTCCGTGGGAATTACAAGTGCATTCCTTTGGAAAAATGCGCTTTTTTTCGGGCAACATTCAGCAGAACTGCCAAAAGGACACCACAGGCGAAGCCTCCAAGGTCGATCCACACATCCTGTAGCTGCCCGCTGCGGCCGGGAACGAACAGCTGAATGGTTTCATCCAGAAAGGCGGCACCAAGGCCAGACAGAGCCAGAAAACTCAGGGGCCGGGACAGGGCCAGCCGGAGATAAATCCACAGCTCCGCCCCCAGAATCAGGTATTCGGTGCCGTGGGCAACCTTTCGCAGTGCCCCGTGACCGGTTTCTCCCGCGGCGAGATTCGGGAAAATGCTCTGGAGAAAACGCTGAATGGCCTCGCTGAACCGGGAGGACAGGGATGCGGGCATCAGGGAATTTCCCCAGATGAACAGCAGTGTCAGCAAAATCAGAACCAATAGCATTTGTTTGCGTTTGCCCATGAAAAGCACCTCAAAAGCATTGTAATTATATCATTATATCGTTTCTCACAGGAAAATACTACTGGTAAGTTACAGGCATTTATGCCGGTTCCTTTGGTGCTTTTACACAGAATTCATGAATTGCACATATTTTTTGTGACGAAGATTCCCTGAAACTATTGAACTTTCCAGTACGGTGTGCTAAACTAAATGCTGTACGAAGATAACTTCGCAACGGATAATACTTTTGAAAGGAAGTTCTTTATTATGGCTAAGTACAGAATCCAGAGAGCCAAGGGCGTTGAGGGCAGCACCGTCTACACCTACACCGCTCCCGGCCACAACGAGTGTGTCCCCACCCGTCTGCATGACATTGAAGGCGGCGGCCCCAACGACATCGAGGGCGGCAAGATCATCATGGGTATCACCTATTTCATTCCCGGCGGCGGATGCGATTTCGGCGCAAATCCCCTGGAGTCCATCTACTACATCCTCGAGGGTGAGATGACCCTGAAGACCGAGACCGAGGAGACCGTTCTCCATGTGGGCGATTCCTTCCACTGCGTCGGCGGCGTTGCCAAGTCCGTCACCAACACCGGCACTGAGGTCTGCAAGATGCTCGTTTGCCTGCAGCCCCCCCAGAAGTAATTCCGGTTCGGCTACATCATTTTATCTTTGATTCATCTGCTGCTTTCATGCGGCTCTGAATATATTCATTTTGAAAAGGAGTAGATTACAATGCCCAAGGTTTTTAATGGCAATTATGCTGACATTTTTGACATTGCCGGCAAGAAGGCTGTCGTTGTGGGCGGCGCTGGCGGCTTCGGCAAGGAGATCGCTAAGGCTTTCGCTCAGAGAGGCGTAGACGTTCTCATTTCTTCCCGTCGTGAGGATGCCCTGAAGGCAGCTTGCGAGGACATCAAGGCTGGTGCAGCTGAGGGTGTCAAGGTTACTTACTTCGCTGGCGACGCCGGTGACGAAGAGACCGTTAAGAAGATGCTGGCTTTCACCGTTTCCGAGGAAGGCCTCGGCGGTGTTGACATTCTGGTCAACTCTCAGGGCTACAACAAGAAGATGTGGTCTTGGGAAATCGACACCAAGGTTTGGAACGGCATGCTGAACACCAACATCACCTCCCTGATGTTCACCTGCAAGTACTTCGGCAACTGGATGAAGAACAACAACCTGGAGGGTGCTGAGCCCGTTCCCGAGTCCGAGTTCGAGTCCGGCAAGGCTACCCCCAACCAGGGCTATGGTAAGATCATCAACATTGGCTCCGTCCGCGGCATCCGTGCTGTTGCTAACGGCGGTAACGGCAACGTTCCCTACAACACCACCAAGGGCGCTGTGGAGATGCTGACCAAGGCTTTCGCTGCTGACCTGCGTCCCAACGTCCAGGTCAACCTGGTTGGCCCCACCATCACCTACACTCCCATGATGGTTGGCCTGCTGCCCCCCGATGAGAAGGTTCGTAACGCCATCGCTGCTTCCCAGCCCGCTATGCGTATCGGCTACGAGTCTGACATCGTCGGCACCGTTATGTATCTGGCTTCCCCCGCTGCTGACTTCGTTACCTCCAACTCCATCTATCCCGATGGCGGTCTGGTTGCAACCTCCTGATCGGCGGAACCTGCATATTGCTTTTTGGGGCGCTGCGAAAGCAGCGCCCTTTTTCTGGCTTTTGGGAATACAATCGGTCTTTACAAATTCCGCAAAATCGCCTATACTTATACTTTAGAGTATATACTGAGGTGCAGGTTATGACTGAATTAAGCAAACTTCGGAACTTTTCCATCGTTGCCCACATCGACCACGGAAAGTCCACTCTGGCAGACCGGCTGCTGGAGGAATGTGAGGCCGTTGAGGCAAGAGAGATGGAGGATCAGATTCTTGATAATATGGAGCTGGAACGGGAACGGGGTATTACCATCAAGGCTCGGGCCGTCCGGCTGATCTACAATGCCGATGATGGAGAGGAATATGTGCTGAACCTCATCGACACCCCGGGACATGTGGACTTTAACTACGAGGTATCCCGTTCTCTGGCCGCCTGCGAAGGGGCTGTTTTGGTGGTGGATGCCTCCCAGGGCGTTGAGGCGCAGACGCTGGCCAACACCTATCTGGCAATTGACGCGGGGCTGGAGGTTCTTCCGGTGATCAATAAGATCGATCTGCCTGCGGCTGACCCCCAGCGGGTCAAGCAGGAGGTGGAGGACATCATCGGTCTTCCCGCAGAGGATGCTCCGGAAATCTCCGCAAAGAATGGTATCAACATTCATTCCGTGCTGGAGATGATCGTTCGGGATATGCCCGCTCCGGAGGGAGACCGGACAAAGCCCCTTCGGGCCCTGATCTTCGACAGCCAGTACGACAGCTATAAGGGCGTCATTGTCTACTTCCGGGTGATGGACGGCGTGATCCGTCAGGGCATGGACGTAAAGATGATGTCAAATGGTGTCCAATATAAGGTCGTGGAGGTGGGCTATCTCCATCCCAAGGGTATGGAACCCACTGACGCACTGGGTGCAGGGGAGGTTGGATATTTCACCGCTTCCATTAAGAATGTATCTGACACCCGTGTGGGCGACACTGTGACCGATGGGGAAAACCCCGCCGCAGAACCCCTTCAGGGCTATAAGGATGTGCAGCCCATGGTCTATTCCGGCGTGTATCCTGCGGATGGGGCAAAATACCCGGAGCTTCGTGACGCATTGGAAAAGCTCAAGCTCAACGACGCTTCCCTTAGCTATGAGCCGGAAAGCTCCATTGCGCTGGGCTTCGGCTTCCGCTGCGGCTTCCTGGGCCTATTGCACATGGAGATCATTCAGCTGCGGCTGGAGCGGGAATTCAATCTGGATCTCATTACCACGGCCCCCAGCGTTGTCTACCGGGTGACAAAAACGGACGGCTCCGTGCACATGATCGACAATCCCCTGAACTATCCGGACCCCTCGGAGATTCAGCTGGCAGAGGAGCCCTTTGTCCGGGCATCCATCATTGCGCCCCCGGAGTATGTGGGCGGCATCATGGAGATCTGTCAGGAGCGCCGGGGAGAATATCTGGATATGACCTATCTGGATCAGAGCCGTGTGGAAATGCACTATGATATGCCCCTCAATGAGATCATCTTCGATTTCTTTGACTGTCTCAAGTCCCGAACCAGGGGCTATGCGTCGCTGGACTATGAGCTTACCGGCTATCGGGCCAGCAACCTTGTGAAGCTGGATATTCTCCTCAACGGCGATGTGGTGGATGCCTTGAGCTTTATCCTCCACACCGACAAGGCCTATGCCCGGGCCAGAAAGATCTGCGAAAAGCTCAAGGAGAATATTCCCCGCCAGCTCTTTGAAATTCCTGTTCAGGCTGCCATTGGCTCCAAGATCATTGCCCGGGAAACCATTAAGGCCCTGCGCAAGGATGTGCTTGCAAAGTGCTACGGCGGCGATATCACCAGAAAGAAAAAGCTGCTGGAAAAGCAGAAGGAAGGCAAAAAGCGCATGCGCTCCTTTGGTACGGTAGAGGTGCCCCAGGAGGCCTTTATGGCTGTGCTGAAGCTGGATTCCGAATAAGGAGGCAATGGAATGGCAAAACAGAAACTGACTTTCCAGACAAAATCCCTGGGAATCTATGTGCATATTCCCTTCTGCCGGAGCAAGTGCCAGTACTGCGACTTCTATTCCATGCCCAGGGACGACAAAACCCAGGAGTACATGGACCGTTATGTGAAGGCTCTGGAAATGCATATTCGTGAGGGCGGCGCAAGAGCACCCAAGTATGAGGTGGATACCGTGTATTTCGGCGGCGGCACCCCCAGCTACTTCGGTGCGGAACGGCTCCGCCAGGTTTATCAGTGCATTGCAAAGCGATTCAACGTATCCAAAAATGCTGAGGTCACGCTGGAAGCCAACCCCGACACCGTTACCGAAAAGGGCTGCAAAAGACTCATTGCCTCAGGCTTCAATCGAATCTCCATCGGCGTTCAGACCAACGATGATGCCACGCTGAAGGTCTTGGGCAGACCCCATACCTTCAAGCAGGCGGTGAAGGCGGTGAATATCGCCAGGGACGCTGGTTTTGACAATGTGTCGCTGGACCTGATGTTCGGCCTGCCTGCCCAGACGCCACAGATGTGGGCGGATGCGCTGGGGTCCATCATTGATCTGCATCCGGATCACATTTCCTGTTACGGGCTGACGCTGAATGTGGGAACGCCCCTGTACTATTATCGAAATCAGGCCATGCTTCCCGATGATGACGCACAGGCTGCCATGTATCTGTATGCGGTCTCCACGTTGGAAGCCTATGGCTACCGGCAGTATGAAATCTCCAATTTTGCAAAGAACGGCCGGGAATGTATGCACAATCTCAAATACTGGCTGGGCGGCGAGTATATGAGCTTCGGTCCCTCTGCTTCGTCGGATTTTGCGGGCACCCGCTATACCTTTGCGTCCAATCTGCCCCAGTATATCAAGGCAGTGACCACCGGCGACGCCATCACCACAGAGTGTGAATATGTCCCCATCAAGGAGCGGGCCGGAGAGTATATTATGCTCCGGATGCGCACCATCTACGGCATCGAACGGGAGGAGTATGAAAAAACCTTCCTGATGCCCTTTGATCCGCTGGAGCAGCTGCTGAAATTCTATGGCAGCAGGGGACTGGCCAAGCTCGCGGATGGCCGCTGGTATTTTACGCCCCAGGGAATGCTGGTGTCCAATCAGCTGATCGGTCAGCTTATCGAGGCTCAGACCAAGTCTACGCCCCTGTCACCCCACAGATTTTGAACCTTGGACGGAAAGAAACTGTGAAAAAGTTCCGAAAAAAGAGGATGGCTCTCAAGCAGAAAAAGCTTGGGAGCCATCCTTTTAACATCAATAGAAATGAGCGTTATGAGGAATTCCTTGGCAGCGTGATACAGTCGTACCGGATCGCCTTTCCCCTGACGGAGTAGCTGGGGGTCCGCCCTGCCAGATTTGCCCCCTTCAGGGGACGCTTGATGATGATTTTTGGGGGATGGATGCCAATGGCCATGTTCAGAAGGGCCTCCTCCTCCACGCAGGGATGCTCCAGCTTCTGAATGAGCTGCAATTTTTTGTTGATAAGACCGGATTTCTGCCGTGCCGGGAACATGGGGTCCAAATAGATGAGATCCGGCACGATGCCCAGTGTTGGCAGCAGCTCGATGCTGTTTCCCTCCACCAGCTGCATCCGCTGAGCGATCTCCTTCAGGTCCGGGTGCTTTTTTGCCCGGCGAAGAGCGTCCTTCAAGAGAGCGGCAATCACGGGATTCTGCTCAAACAGCGTGACGCTGTAGCCGGAGGCGGCCAGAAGAAAGGCATCCTCCCCCATGCCGGCGGTGGCATCTACAGCGGTTGGATGGGGATCATCGGTCTTGGAGACGTGCACCAGCATTTCGTGCTGGAGACGGCCCTTTGTGACCCGGTGCAGCATCTGTTCAAAATCTCCCCGGTAGCTGAGTCCGTATCCCATCAGGGAAATGCCGGAACCATCCACCATCAGGGTGAGCTGTGGGCCGGGCTTATCGGACAGGGAAGCGCCCACACGCCGGGCAAGGGCGGCCGCGGCGTCCCGTTGGGCACCTTTGCCCATGCAGACCACCAAATTTTTTGATTCTGTCATTGTATGTTCCTCATTCAGGTTTCAGACGGTTGACTGGAAATACATTTCTGGGTGTCCTTATGAAAGCGGAAAAACATGACCCAAAACAACACCCCTGCCAGGGCAAGGGCACAGTCCAGCCCTGTATAGAATACTGCAATAAAGACTCCTGACACAAGCCCCGAGGAGCGGAGCCAAATGCCGCCGCCCATCATAAAGGCCATGATGCAGTAGGCCTTCAGGTCGAAGAAATGCCAGAAGGGACGGGTTGGCTCAGCATAGCCGCAAATCCGCCTGGTGTGCTTGAGACTCATTTTGAAGAACATGAATCCAAACATGGCGAATACGACGAACGACAGCATTGGGTGAACCCATCGAATGGCATCCATAGCGCCGTAGGACAGCAGGCCCAAACGTGCAACGTTAAATCCCGCAAGGAGCCATACACAGCCTGCGATGGCAAGCAGGGTTCGCCTGCGAACGTGAAAAAGGTGCTTTTTTGTCATGGACAAATACTCCGATCCATGTTCGCATCCTCCGATGGCTTGTCTGCTGGCTTTTGACATCAACACTGCCGCCTATTATATCATGCTGCTGCGCTCCTTGCAATGCTGGAGCATTTTGTATGACGCCCCAAATTGAACAAAAACTGCTGACGAATCCGGGAAATCCCTCAAGGGTTCCCGGATTTTTGACGCTTTTCAATGTGGACGCCAATGTGGAAACGCCCGGCCAGTCTGAGGCGGCCAAGGCCTGCTCTGACACCTGGAATGTCAACATCGACAATGCCAATGATTGTCCCGCAGCAGCGGCGATGACCATTGAAGAGGGCGACCAGTACAATCAGCATGCCGGCGATCTTGTAACGCTGGTGCAGCAGTTTACCGCAAAGTTCATCACCGGCGATGAGCCTCTGGAGGGCATCGAGGCCTTCCAGCAGAAGCTCCTGGATACCGGCATTGAGGATTGCATTGCGGCAAAGCAGTCGGCCTATGACCGGTATATGGCAAGAGATTGACATACAAATAACGAGGACTCCAGTTGACCCAAAGGGGTTGACTGGAGACCCTTTTTTTGTGCCTGGCGGGAATCAGAAACTTAACAGCTTATTCATTGTTTTTTCTGACAAAGTATTTTATAATATTATATAATGCATGAACTGGGTTTCTGCGCAGCGGTTCGGGGAAATACCCCCGCAATCCCTGCCGGTTTTATAATTTCGTGATTTGATTTCCAATGAATACGCTGAAAGGATGATTGCAATGGCGTATATCGAGCTGAAAAATGTCACCCGGGTCTACGGCGGAGGCGGCGGAGAGATCCGCGCTCTGGACGGTGTGGATTTTGAGGTGGAGCAGGGGGAGCTTTGCATCATTGTTGGCCCCAGCGGCGCCGGAAAAACCACGGTGCTGAACCTTCTGGGGGGCATGGATACCCCCACCTCCGGCTCCATTCTGGTGGATGGACAGGAGATCTCTGATCTAAAGGGGAGAAAGCTCACCCTTTACCGACGTCATGACATTGGCTTCGTGTTCCAGTTTTACAATCTGGTGGGCAATCTCACGGCGGTTGAGAATGTGGAGCTGGCCAGCGAAATCTGTCCGGACCCCATGGACGCGGCAGAGGCCCTGCGCCGGGTGGGACTGGAAGAGCGTATGCAGAATTTTCCCTCCCAGCTGTCCGGCGGAGAGCAGCAGCGGGTGGCCATTGCCCGGGCGCTGGCAAAGCGGCCCAAACTGCTCCTCTGCGATGAGCCCACCGGTGCACTGGACTACCGCACCGGCAAGGAGGTACTTCAGCTTCTGCAGGACACCTGCCGGAAGGACGGCATGACGGTCATTATCATCACCCACAATTCGGCTCTGAAGCCCATGGGAGACCGGGTGATCCAGTTCCGCAGCGGACGGGTGGAAAAGATGTACAAGAATGAGAACCCTGTGTCCATAGAAAGGATTGAGTGGTAGTGAACCGCAGCATGAGAAAAACACTGCTTCGGGAGATCCGCAGCTCTTTCCCCAGATTTCTCTCCATTCTGATTATGGTGGCGCTGGGAACCATGTTCCTTGTGGGACTTCGGTCCGCGGCACCGGATATGCAGGCTACCGCAGACCGGTACTTTGACGACCAGAAGTTTATGGATTTGCAGATTATCTCCACTCTGGGCCTGACGGAAGAGGACATAGAGACCTTTGGTGCTGCTGAGGGCGTGGAAGTCAGTCAGGGCGGCTGGAGCATGGATGCGATTCTGGAGCAGGAAAACGGCGCCAAGGTCATCAAGCTGCTGAGCCTTTCTGAGGGGGAATATGCCTTCAGCGGGGAGAGAAAAGGTCAGACGGTCAATGAGAACATTCTGGTGGAGGGCAGAATGCCCACCGCCATGGATGAGTGCGTTGCGGAAGAAAAATTACTCTCGGAGCTGGGAATCTGCCTTGGCGACAAGGTCACACTGGCTTTGCCTGAGGATATGAAGGACAGCCTGAAAACCGATACCTTCACGCTGGTGGGCATTGTGGAAAGCCCTTTGTATATTTCCATCGAACGGGGCACCAGTTCCCTCGGGGACGGCAAGGTGGATGCCTACATATACTTGCCCAGGGAGAGCTTCTCCATGGACTATTATACCCTCTGCAATATCATTCTTTCCGGCACCCGGGAAAAGGACTCCTATTCCGACGACTACCGTGCCCTCCGGGATGACCGGAAGGAGCAGATGACCTCTCTGGCGGAGGAGCGGGCAGACCTGCGGTATGAGACACTGGTAAGTGACGCACAGGCGGAGCTGGCCGATGCCCGGCAGGAGTTTGCGGACTCTGTGGCCGATGCCCGGCAGGAAATCGACGACGGGGAAGCGGAGCTGGCCGATGCCCGTAAAACGTTGGATGAGGGCTGGGCAGAGCTGGAGACCGCAGAGGAAGAGCTGGAGACTGCCAAGGAGGACGGGAAAGCGGAGCTGGCCGATGCCCGGCAGCAGTTGGACGAGGGCTGGATGGCGCTGGCAGAGGCAAAGGATACCCTGAACAGCTCCCAAACAGAACTGGATACCCAGAGTTCCGAGGCCTGGAGTCAGCTTGAGGCGGCAGAAGCCGCTTTGAACGCCGGTCAGGCAGAGCTGGATGCAAAGCGGGAAGAACTGGCGGAAGCCCAGACGCAATTGGAAGCCCTCCGCCAGCAGGCGGCGGACTATCGGGCCGCGCTGACCCTCCAGCAGGAGCAGGTGGCGGCTGCTGAGGCGGCTGGAATTCCCATTGACCCGGAAACTCTGATCTATAACGAAGAAACCTGCCTGATGCTGGAGACGGCCCTTGCGGAAGCGGAAGCAGCCTATGAACAGGGGCAAACTGCCCTTGCGGCTGCGGAAGCGGAGCTGAGCGCCCAGTGGGACGCTTTCTATACCCAGAAAGCCACGGTAATCTACCAGCTTTCTTTGGCCCAGAGTACCATTGATGACGGCTGGACGGAATACAACGACAGCTACGACACCCTGTATCAGGGAGAACTGGATTATGCCCAGGCTGTCACAGACTTTGATACCCAGATTGCCGACGGGGAACAGGCCATTGCCGATTCCCGTCAGGAGCTCTATGACGGTGAGGCGGATTATGCCCAGGGACTCCTGGACATTGAAGAAGCAAAGAATACCCTTGCGGAGGAGACGGAAAAGGCTCAGGCGGAAATGGATGACGCACAGGCGGAGATCGACGGCATCAAGCCGGCGGATGTGTATGTGCTGGATCGTGACGCAAACTACGGCTCTGTGAGTTACGACCAGAACGCCCAGCGTATGGGGAATCTGGCCAAAATGTTCCCTGTTATTTTCTTCGTGGTGGCGGCGCTGGTCTGCCTGACCACCATGACCCGTATGGTGGAGGAGCAGCGGACGGAGATCGGCTCCATCAAGGCCATGGGCTATGGGACCCCTGCCATTGCGGGAAAATTCCTGCTGTACGGCGCTTCGGCATCCCTGCTGGGGGGCTTGATCGGTGTGCTGGTGGGCACCTATGTGATCCCATGGATCATCTTCACCTCCTACGGTATTATGTACAATCTGCCGGAGCTGCAACTGCGGCTTTATGTGCCGCTGGTGGCGGCATCTCTGGCGGCGGGCCTTGCCTGTACCGTTGGAGCGACCCTATGGGCCATGCTGTCCACGGCCCGGGAGACCCCTGCGGCCCTGATGCGGCCCAAGGCCCCCAAGGCCGGAAAACGTATCCTTCTGGAGCGTATCGGCCCCCTGTGGCGGCGGATGAGCTTTTCGGTGAAGGTGTCCTGCCGTAACCTTTTCCGGTATAAGAAGCGGCTGTTTATGACGATTCTCGGCATTGCAGGCTGTACGGCTCTGATGATCGCGGGCCTTGGACTCCGGAACGGCATTCTCTGCATCATTGACAGGCAGTATGAGGACATCTATTCCTATCAGCTACAGGTATCTCTGGATACGGAGCAGAATGCAGAAGGGGTAGATGCGCTTCTGACAGAGGACAATGGAGTAAGGGCAGTGTCCAAAAACTATGTGCGCTCGGTCACGGCCAAAACCACCTCCTCCGTGGACTGCTACCTTCAGGTGACAGACCAGCCGGAAAAGCTCTATGAGTTGATTGACTTGCGGAGCATGGAGGATGGAAGCCATCTGGACATTCCGGAGGAGGGCGTGCTCATCGACCAGAAGCTCTCAGAGCTTTTGGATGTGCAGGTGGGCGACACCATTCTCCTTGATGCCGGAACTCTGGCGGAAACAAAGGTGGCGGGAATTCTGGAGCATTATGTGCGCCACTATGTCTACATGTCCGCCGGGGAGTATGAACGGCTCTTTGGAACGGAATATGTGCCCAATGAACTGCTGATCGCCATGGAGGACACCTCTGATGAGGCGGTGGCGGCCCTGTCCGAAGAGCTGCTGAAGCAGGAGGCGGTTACTTCCGCAAGTAATATCGCATCCTCCGCGCATTCCTTCGGGGAGACCCTCAAGGTCATCGATACGGCGGTGCTGATTATCATTTTCTCCGCTGCTGCCCTGGCATTGGTGGTGCTGTACAACCTGACAAACATCAATATTACCGAACGGCTCCGGGAGCTGGCAACCCTGAAGGTTTTGGGCTTCTATGACGGAGAAACGGCCATGTACGTCTATCGGGAAAATATTGTGCTGACCCTTCTGGGCATTTTGCTGGGGCAGTTTTTGGGGAAATACCTCAGAAGCTTCCTGATCGGCACCATTGAGATTGAGATTGTCATGTTCGGTCGGATACCGGAGCCCAGCGAGTATATTCTGGCAACGCTGCTTTCCCTTCTGTTTGCGCTGCTGGTGAACTTTTTAATGTATTTCCGCATCAAAAAAATCGACATGGTGCAGTCCCTGAAATCTGTGGAGTAATCTGGACGCACAGAATCATATATTCGTAAGGAGTAAGAACTATGGCAACAAGAAGACTAAAAACAAAGGGGCTGTATAACGCCAGAGATCTGGGAGGATTCCCCACAAAGGACGGAAAGGTCACAAAATTCGGCGTGTTTATCCGCAGCGAAGCGCCTGTGGGCCTGCCGGAATCCGACATTGCCTATCTCAAGGCCTATGGCGTCACCGCCTCCATGGACCTTCGGAGCACCGGTGAAACAAAGGCGCGTCCCAGCGACCTGAAGGACGTGATGCCCTATTATCCCAGGAGCCTGTTCCATGAGGCGGCGATCCCCGGGGCAGGGGAGGGGAAGCCCATGCCTCCCATGGAGAAAAAGGGCTGGGGAGCGCAGTACATCGATATGGCGGAATCCAGCCGGGACTGGGCCATTGACGTATTGAATATCGCTGCGAACAACCCCGGAGCACTGCTGTATCACTGCACCACCGGCAAGGATCGGACGGGACTGCTCAGCTGCTATCTTCTGTCCATTGCAGGAGTGCAGCGGCCTGACATTGCTGCGGACTACTGCGTCAGCCAGGTTTTTCTGGAGCCTGTCTATGAAAGGATGCGTTCCGGTTCCATCCAGATCGGGCCTCCTCCCGGCGATAAAAAAGGCCCCGCAGGCGGTCCCATGATGGATGAGAGCTTCTTTCAGACTCCTGCCTCGGCCATGCTGACGCTGATCGATTATCTGACAAAAACCTATGGCGGCGTGGTGGAGTACCTGCAAGTAATCGGCGTGTCGGAGGAAACCATGGAGAAAATCCGGGAGAAATTCACCGAAGAGGATCGGCCCTGATTGGCGGATCATACAACAGTAGAAAGAAGGCAGGGTATTATGGATAGAAAACGAATCGCGGCAGGCGGCGCGGCGCTGCTGCTGTGTATCGGACTGCTTGCCGGATGCGGGACCTCTCATCGGTCGCAGCTGGAATCCTCGGAGGAGGAGCCGGAGCGCTTTGCTCCGGAATACAGCCCGGTGATCCCCTCAGATAACCAGACTGTGGTCATGCCGGAGCTGGAGCGTCCCGAACAGCTGGTGGGCGACAGAGAAGTGACTGAGCTGTACAAGAGCAGCTTCTTGGGCCTGTGGGATACAGACGATGGGGCGAAGATCTTTGAGTTCAAGAAAAATGAAAATCTGGTGATATGGAAGGCCGATGGCTCTGCCTGGGAGAACTATACCTACTGGTTCCAGGAGGATGATGGCCAGCCCAGACTGTATGTATTCCGGAACGGGGACACAGAGGCAACGGTTTTCAGCTTTACCTGTGGCCCGGACTCCGTCAGTCTGTTCAGCCCTGACAGCGGTGATGTGCAATACCGGCTGACCCGGAGAACCGCTGCCGTTCCGGGACAGGGCGCAGATGAGCCGGAAAAGGCCCCGGAATCACAAGCCCCGGCGCCCACCCAGACGCCTGCGGCAACACCCACTGCCGTGCCCAGTGTTCAGCCCTCGGAGCCTGCCGTTTCCCCGGAGCCTTCGGTGGAACCCTCCGGTGAACCCAGCCAGTCCCCCGAGCCTTCTGCGGAGCCAGCCCCCTCGGCATCCCCGGAACCGGAGCTGTCTGAGACTGTGAAAAAGGCCATGCCCGCCATTGAGTGTGCCATGGATGTGGTGCTGTCCGGGTACGGATTTGATCCCCAAAACGAAGATTCCTATTGGGCGATCATGGCCAGATATCTGTCCAGATCCAGTCGTGCAGATGAATCCGGACGCTTCACCGTCAGCCGGGAGGAGCTGGAAGGCGCTTCCCGGGAGGTCTTTGCGGACTTCACCGAAGTACCCCTTTGTCCAGAGGATTCTCCGTTTGTCACGGAGGAGCCCACGGAAGAGGACTCCGTTTCCTACCGGATTCTGTGGGGAGCACCTGCTGATTGTGAAATGACAGTTCTGTCCTGTGAGGGGAATACCCTCCGGGTGTCTGTGGGCGGCGCAGCCTATCAGATCGTGGTGAATGACTCCGGCGCAATTGTTTCTGTAACAGCGGAGTGATAGGCGGGAAACGACCACGGAATGCGCCTTCCTTTGGACGGCGAACCCCTGACAGCGGAGAAATCCCGCTGCCGGAAAATAAGGAAAGTAGAAAGAGAAGTGAACCATGGCAATTGCGTATGTGATAACCAGTCTGATCGGACTGCTCCTGATGATTCCCAGCTTCCTTGTGGGAAAACAGCGAAGCCGCACATTGATCCTGTTATCGTTTTTTGTATTTTTGGCCAACCTTGGGTGGCTTTTGACGACTCAGGCGAATTCCCTCGAAACTGCGCTGATGGCAAACCGAATTGCATATCTGGGCAACGTGTTCTTGCCCCTGTGCCTGCTGCTGCTGATCGGGGAGCAATGCGGAATGCCCTTTTGCCGCAGCCTGAAGGGGGTGCTGATTGGATTCAGCCTGTTGGTATTTCTGGTGACGGCAAGCCCCGGCTACTCCACCGTGTACTACAGTACAGTAGACTTCAAAATCGTGGCCGGAAGTGCCCGGCTGATCCGGGAATATGGCCTACTTCATAATATGTATTATCTGTATCTGTTCGGGTACTTTGGCGGAATGCTGGCGGTAATCCTGCTTTCTGCACGGAAAGGAAGCTCCAACAGCCTCCAGCAGTTGTTCCTGCTTTCCGTCGTCCTTGGAAATGTGATGATCTGGCTTGTGGAACAGTTTATTCCCAGAGAGTTTGAGTTTCTGTCCATATCCTATCTGCTGTCTGAGACGTTGCTGCTTCTGCTGTTGGGGATTCTGGCACAGCAAACCCCGGCGGAGCAGCCTGAACATATCTCTTCGGAAATGGAACAACCGCTGCCGGAGGCAACGAAATTGGTCCGGACAGAGGAGGATACCACGCTGACGCCGGAGCGGATCGAAGCGCTGCTGCTGCGATGTGAAGCGGAATACCAGCTGTCCCCGAGAGAAAAGGATGTGCTTCGCTGCCTTCTGACCAGCAAAAAGCGGAAGGACATCGCGGAGGAGCTGTATGTGACAGAGAGTACCATCAAAAAGTATACCACCCAGATTTACCGGAAACTGTCTGTATCAAGTCGTATGGAGCTGTATTTGAAGCTCAATGATAAAATGTAAAATTAAGGTAAAACTGTTGGGATTGCGGGAAAGTAGCCAGTTGGCTACTATGAAAAACCCGTGAAAAATGGTACAATGCAGACGCAAACCTGTAATTATGAAAAGGAGAAATGAATTATGGGACTTATTCGTGCAGCGATGGGTTCTGCCGGCGGCGTGCTAGCCGACCAGTGGAAGGAATATTTTTACTGTGAATCCATCCCTGAAACCGTTCTGGTTGTGAAGGGTAAAAAGCGTACCTCCGGCCGCTCCAGCAATACAAAGGGCAGCGACAATATCATCACGAACGGCTCTGTCATCGCGATTGCTGACGGCCAGTGCATGATGATCGTGGATCAGGGCAAGGTGGTGGAACTCTGCGCCGAGCCCGGAGAATTTACATTCGATGCTTCTACGGAGCCCTCTATCTTCTCCGGCGATCTGAGCACCAGTATTGTGGAGACCTTCAAGACTATGGGCAAGCGCTTCACCTTTGGCGGCGAAGCCCCCAAGGATCAGCGGGTTTACTACTTTAATATCAAAGAGCTGGTTGGCAACAAATACGGCACACCTTCTCCGGTGCCTTTCCGTGTTGTGGACAACAACATCGGGCTGGATATGGACATTTCCATCCGCTGCTTCGGCGAGTACAGCTACCGGATCTGCAATCCCATGCTGTTCTATGCAAATGTCTGCGGCAATGTGGCTGAGGATTATCCCAGATCCAAGCTGGAGGGACAGCTGAAAACAGAGCTTCTCACTGCCCTGCAGCCTGCCTTTGCAAAGATCTCTGAAATGGGCATCCGCTATTCCGCGCTGCCCGGTCACACCATGGAGCTGGCTTCCGCACTCAACGATGTGCTGTCTGCCAAGTGGCGGGATCTTCGCGGCCTGGAGATCGTTTCCTTCGGTGTGTCCTCTGTGAAGGCCAACGAAGAAGACGAGCAGATGATCAAGGAGCTCCAGCGGAATGCCACCGACCGGAACCCCACGATGGCAGCTGCCACGCTGGGGGGTGCACAGGCACAGGCCATGCAGGATGCAGCCAAAAATCAGGGCGGCGCAGCCATGGCCTTCATGGGCATGAATATGGCCGGTCAGATGGGCGGCATGAACGCCCAGAATCTGTTCCAGATGGGACAGCAGCCCCAGTACCAGCAGCCTGCTCCCCAGCCTCAGCCTGCGCCCGCACCGGCAGCTCCCGCTGCTGACAGCTGGACCTGCTCCTGCGGCAATGTGGCCACCGGAAAGTTCTGCCCCGAGTGCGGAGCAAAGAAGCCTGAGCCCAAGCCTGCCGACAGCTGGACCTGTTCCTGCGGCAATGTTGTCACCGGAAAGTTCTGCCCCGAGTGCGGCGCAAAGAAGCACGAGCCACAGCCCGATGGCTGGACCTGCTCCTGCGCCGCGGGGAACAAGGGGAAATTCTGCGCGGAATGCGGCGCAAAGAAGCCTGCCGGTGTTCCGCAGTATAAGTGCGACAAGTGCGGCTGGGAGCCTGTCGACAAGACCCATCCTCCCAAGTTCTGCCCGGAGTGCGGCGATCCCTTTGACGACGGCGATCTTGTCTGACAGAAAAACGGGAACCCCAATCCTGACGAGAAAGGATGATTTCCATGGGACTGTTTGGAAAACTGTTTGATAAAAAGGTCTGCGACATTTGCGGCGGAGAAATTGGCCTTCTTGGAAACAAAAAGCTTGAGGACGGCAACTGCTGCAAGGAGTGCGTGAAGAAGCTCTCTCCCTGGTTCAGTGACCGCCGCCACTCCACTGTGGAGAGCATCAAGGCGCAGATTGAATACCGGGAGGAAAACAAGGCTGCTGTGGCTGCCTTCCACACCACAAAAACCCTGGGCAGAAACATCAAGGTGCTGCTGGACGAGGATCAGCAGAAGTTCATGGTTACATCAGCCAAAAACATTTCTGAGGCGAATCCCGATGTGCTGGATTTCGCACAGGTGACTGGCTGTGATCTGGACGTTGACGAGAACCGCACCGAGCAGATGCGGGAGGTCAAGCAGCAGGATGGCACCACCAAGCGCGTGAGCTATGTTCCGCCCAGATACACCTATTCCTACAACTTCAAGATGACCATTCACGTGAACCACCCCTACTTTGACGAGATGCGGTTCGATCTCAACAACAGCAGCGTTAAGATCGAGCATGAGGGCAGGTACCCCATTGGGGATCCGGCGGCGGTCAGCGTGGACTATAGGGAGTGCGAGCGCATGGGTCAGGAGATCAAACGAGTTCTGACTCAGGCGCAGAGCCGTGTTCGCCGGGAGACAGCAGCTGCCGCAAAGCCAAAGGCTGCTGTGACCTGCCCCTGGTGCGGGGCTACCACAACGCCGGATGCCTCCGGCTGTTGTGAGTATTGCGGCGGCAGCGTCAACGGCTGACACTATGACTAAGAGAGGAAAATGTGATATGAAAAAAGTAATGGCGCTAATTCTGGCAATGGCAATGCTCCTGTCCCTTGCGGCCTGCGGCGGCAAGGCGGAGACGAACGATGCTGGTAAGTACATGCTCACCTCCATGAAGGATGGCGATGACGTCATTGATCTGGAGACCCTTCAGCTCATTGGCGCAGATGGCTGGTATCTGGAGCTGAAAGAGGACGGCACCGGCACCCTGTTTCTGGGTGATGACGACATCACCGAGCTGAAGTGGCAAGACGGCGTTCTGAAAGCTGATGGCGACAGACTGGAGTACACCCGTGAGGGCGACACCATTACGTTGGCGGTTGAAGAGTCTTCCCTGACCTTTACCCTGACGGATTGAGAGACTCCGGCGGTTTCTCCAGCACCTGAAACAGTGGATGAGCCTGAGACGGAGGAACCCGAACCTTTGGATGATGAACGATTAATTGAGAAAGGATAATTTGAGATGAAAAGAGTTCTTGCATTGCTTCTGGCAATGGTCCTGCTTCTGTCTCTTGCGGCCTGCGGCGGCGAGGCAGAGGGAAGCGCATCCTCTGAAGTGGAGGAGAGCGACGCTGGTTTGTACATGCTCACCTCCATGAAGGATGGTGAAGAAGAAATTGATCTGGAGACTCTTCAGATGATCGGCGCAGACAGCTGGTATCTGGAGCTGAGAGAAGACGGCACCGGAACCCTGTATCTGGGTGAAGACAACATCACCGAGCTGAAGTGGAGAAACGGCGTACTGAAAGCCGATGGCGACAGACTGGAGTACACCCGCGAGGGCGACACCATTACGCTGGCGGTTGAGGAGTCTTCCCTGACCTTTACCCTTACAAATGGAGAGGCTCCGGCAGCTTCAGCAGCACCTGAAGCAGTGGATGAGCCTGAGCCGGAAGAACCCGAATCTGTGGACGAACCCACAGAGCCTGAGACTGCTTATGAGGGAACCCTTGTGGAGACTTCCCTGTTCTCCTTTGTCTATGGCGACGAGTGGACCTTTGATCCTGAAGACGATCTCAGTGATTATGAGGACTATGTCTATGCATCGCCCCAGATTCCCGATCCCGAAAATGACTGGGATCTGGTCTATGTGAACATTGAGGTGAACCTCAATGAGCCCAATGACTTCGCCTATAGCATGTACAACGAGGACATGGAGGCCTACAAGGCCGTTGTAGAGGGCGCCTATGAGGTCAGAAACATCGGCGGTATCGACTTCTGGGTTTCTCCCGATGATTCCTACAGCGTAGAGTATTTCGGCTATGACGCTGAGGCAAATGCGTTCATTGATATCTATGTCAGTGAAGCAGAGGAACTGGAGCGTGTGGACTCCCTGCTGAATTCCATCCAGTGGAACTTTGCTCCCTACTCCGGAGATGTAACTCCCTGGTACTGGGAGGGCGAAGCCTACTCCGTGGCCGAGCACACCACCACTGCCGGCGGCTTCACTGTCACCAGCAAGCTGCTGCCCAATGATGTGGCTTTCCCCACCTATGACATCTTCGGCTCCCGTGTGGCCGTAAACGGCGACACCTACTATGTGCTGGACGACGGCGTGATTGAGGTGTATACCCGCAGCGGCGATGAACTGACCTTTGTGGAGAATATGGAGCTTCCCTTTGAGCCTGATGAGTTCTTTGTGGATGCCGACGGCGCAGTTATCATCTCCAGCGCCTTTGAAGATCCGGTCCGCATTGACAGCGGCACTGAGACCACCATTGCCACAGACGTGGATACCGTCACCGTGCATCCCTCCGGTGCATGGGGCGTTGGCTGGTTCCTTGACGCTGAGGTCAAGAAGGTGGAGCTGGATACCGGCGCAGTCACGACGGTAACACTGTCTGGTCTGGATTCTGTTTCCCACGTGATGCTTACGGACAATTACGTTGTGGTTTCCGGTACCAGTGTTGATGAAGAGGTCGGAGCCTGCCTGAAGATTTATGATCTGGAGTTCAATGAGATCGCTGAGCTCAATGACACCAACACCACCACCGATTACTACGGCAGTGTGTCTGCGGCTGTTGAGACGGACAATGGCCTGATGATCTTCGACGGCAACATGCGTGATGTGTACTTCCTGGATACCAACTGTGATCTGCTGGCAGCTGTGGATATGAACGAAATGTTCGGCACCGATTATCCCTGGCCCTCCGGAGCCATCGCACTGGATGACGGCAGCGTCATTGTCTGCATGACCGACGAGCGCCCGGACGAATCCTGCGATGAGACCCTGCTGTTCCAGGTGACTGGTTTCTGATTTCAATTTCGTAAATGCATTGCCGGGGCGGATTCACTGCTCCGGCAATGGTTCTGTCAGTATTTCCAACATGAACGGGAGGTTACATAATGGCAACTCAGGTTACAAACTATCAGTGTCCGGCCTGTACTGGCCCCCTGCATTTTGAGGGCACCTCAGGCAGGCTGGAATGCGAATACTGCGGCAGCTCCTTTGCCGTAGAAGAAATTGAGGCAATGTATGCCCAAAAGGAGGAAAAGGCGAAGGAGAGCTTTCAGCAGGCCCAGGAAACGGCGCAGCAACCCCAGGAAAACGCTGCCGAGGACCAGTGGACAATGGAAAGCAGCGACTGGACAGCGGAGGAGGCTGCGGGCATGCGGGCATACAGCTGTCCCTCCTGCGGTGCAGAGATCATCTGCGATCAAAATACCGCCGCAACCTCCTGCCTGTACTGCGGCAACCCCACAGTGGTGCCCGGACAGTTCAGCGGTGCGCTGAAGCCTGATTTCATCATTCCCTTCAAGCTGGAGAAGGACCAGGCTGTTCAGAATCTGAAAAAATACTACAAGGGCAAGCGTTTCCTGCCCAAGGCCTTTACCGATGGAAACCATATCGAGGAGCTTCAGGGAGTGTATGTGCCCTTCTGGCTCTTTGATGGCAGTTCCAATGGCTACGCCGCCTATGACGGAACCCGAACCCACACCCATGTTGAGGGAGATTACCGGGTCACCAAAACAGACCATTACCTTGTGGAGCGTTCCGGCGTTCTGAAGTTCAAGCGGGTTCCCGTGGATGGCTCCACCAAGATGCCCGATGCCCACATGGATGCCATCGAGCCCTTTGACTATAACGAGCTGAAGCCCTTCTCCACGGCATATCTCCCCGGGAAGCTGGCTGACAAGTACGACCAGACTGCGGAGCAGTGCAAGAGCCGTGCCGTGAGCCGGGTCAAGAATTCCACGGAGGAAATGCTCCGGGAAACTGTCACCGGCTATGAGGCGGTCCACAAGACCAGATTCGATGCCAATGTGACTCAGGGACAGGTCAAATATGCCATGCTTCCCGTCTGGATGCTCCATACCAAGTGGAAGGACAAGAGCTATCTGTTTGCCATGAACGGACAGACCGGAAAGCTCATCGGCGATCTGCCAGTGTCCGGGGGGAAGGTCGCTGCGTGGATGGCAGGTATTTCCGTTCCGCTAATGGCGATTCTGGCAGTTTTGCTGCTGATACTGTAAGGGAGGGAATGACCATGAAAAAACGTATGTTCAGCCTTGTGCTGCTGCTCTGTCTTGCATTTTCTCTGGCAGTACCGGCCTTTGCCTTTCAGGATTATGACCATGTATATACTGCTGTGGATCAGCTTGGCTCTGATATGCTGGAACAGATGGGCACACAGTCCATTCCTCTGATGCTGGATTCCCTGAAGTTTGACATCCGTGTGGACATCGTGGATGATCTGGAGGGAAGCTCCATCGACGAATATGCAGGGATTTTCTATGAGAAGTATGAATACGGCTATGGCGACAACCATGACGGCATGCTTCTGATGGCCTATGTGACGGACCATGGCGACAGCGTGACCTTCAACGAGTACACCCTCTATGGTGTCGGAAAGGGCGCTGAGCAACTGGGAAGCTCTGAGGTATCCGTGCTGAGATCCGGGCTGGATATGTACCTGACCGGCGATCATGTGGACTACGATACGGCTGCGGCCTCCTGCTCCAGTGCGGTAGGCCTGTTCGTGGGAACCATGACCACGCTGAACAATACCGGGGATATGACGGCAGTACCCGCGGATGAGAATGCGGTGGAAGCCATCGATCTGCCCGAAGAAAATGACACAGAGGAACCTGAGACCCCGGAGGCCGTTGCGCCTGCCGAGGAACCCGAAGAAGGCTCCGATCCGGAGGAAACTGGAGTTGGACTTAGCAACAGCCTTTTTGGAACAGCCAGTGCACCCTTTGTGGTGGACGATGCCCTTCTGCTTACACAGCAGGAGCTTGACACGCTGGAAGAGAAGGCTGAGGATCTTGCGTTTGAATATGACTGCGGCGTCTATGTGCTGACGGTGGACTCCCTGGATGGAAAGACACCCAGAGATTTCGCGCAGGATTACTATTGGGATTATGATCTGGGAATTGGAGAGGGGCAGAATGGCATCATGTTCCTTGTTGCCATGGACTCTCGGGACTATATCACCATTACCTACGGCAAGGACCCCACCGGGGAATATGAATACGGCATTGGTATCCGTGCATTCAGCGATTTCGGCATTGAAAAGATGGAGGAGCAGGTGGTTCCGTTGCTCTCTGACGGAGACTATAACGGTGCATTCACCACCTATATGGACGTCTGCCAGGAGTACCTGGAATTCCTGAAGGAAGAGGGCCATCCCTATGACGTGAACGATGGTCCCAAAAACTATCTGGTACGGATACTGATTGTGATTTTTGCACCTCTGGCAATTGCCGGAATTGTCTGCGGAATCTTCTTCAGCCAGATGAAGACTGCCAAGATGAAAACCGAGGCCAGAGACTATATTGATAAGGACAGCTTCCAGCTGACCAGCCGGAACGACCGCTATATCCGTACAACAGTGACCAGAACCAAGATTGAAAAAAACAACAGCAGCTCCGGCGGCTCCGGCGGCTCCGGCGGCTCCACCGTGAACTCCAGTGGCTTCGGCGGCAGCAAGGGCGGGAAGTTCTGATTCTTTTCCACAAAATAATAAGGGCTGTGAAGTCCGGGAGAAGTGACCATCTCCTGTGCTTCGCAGCCTCTTTTCTTGTGTGTCCGGCGTGGGCAATGGGCTTGCGGAGGATAAATGAGCCTCCGAACGATCAAAAAAATACCGCCGTTCCAACCGGAACGGCGGTATGGTAGAAGCAAAATTACTTCATCTCAGCCTCAGCGCCAGCTTCCTTCAGCTTGGCGATCATGCCCTCAGCGTCAGCCTTGGCAACAGCCTCCTTGACGTTAGCGGGAGCGCCGTCAACCAGAGCCTTAGCCTCCTTCAGACCCAGACCGGTCAGCTCACGGACAACCTTGATGACAGCGATCTTGTTGGCACCAACAGAAGTCAGGACAACGTCAAACTCGGTCTTCTCCTCCTCAGCGGGAGCAGCAGCGGCAGCGCCAGCAGCGGGAGCAGCGGCAGCAGCAGCGGAAACACCGAACTCCTCCTCCAGAGCGTGAACCAGCTCAGCGAGCTCGAGCACGGAGAGAGTCTTAACTTCTTCAATCATAGCAGTAATCTTTTCACTAGCCATTGTAATGAACCTCCAATTTTAAGAATAAAATAATATGAATTATTCTGCAGCAGCTTCTGCAGCGGGGCCTTCCTTCTGAATGCGGATCTGATCCAGCACGAAAGCCAGGGAGCTGATGGGAGCAAGCAGGGTGCCGAGAACCTGGGCAACCAGATCGTTCTTGGAAGTCAGCTCGCCGAAAGCGTTCAGCTCATCGACAGAGACAGCCTTGCCCTCAACAAAACCACCCTTGATAGCCAGGACCTTGTTCTTCTTGACGAACTGGCTGACGATACGGGCGGGAGCAATGGGATCGCCGGTGGCCACTGCGAAAGCGGTGGTGCCGTTGAGGATCTCATCAAAGTCATAGCCGCACTCACGGGCAGCCAGACGGGTCAGGGTGTTCTTCACGACGGTGTAATCAACACCAGCCTCACGGAACTCTCTACGGAGCTCGGTGTCCTGTGCCACGGTAATACCCTTGTAATCAACAAAAACACCAGCGGTAGCGCCCTTGATCTGCTCAGACAGAGCGGATACGGTGGCCTTTTTTGCTTCAAGAACCTTAGCGTTAGGCATGTAATTGTCACCTCCAAAATAAAAAGTCCTCGTACCAGAGCTGGTACGAGGACACAATAAGACAAAGAAATCTTTTGTGCTTCCTCGGCAGGATGGGGAACCCTTATGGCAAAAGCCTCCTGCTGTCTCTGGCAGCATTTGATATTATATCAGACGGAATGCCGCCTGTCAAGCACAAAATGCGCGATCCTGCAAAAATCAGAACTTGGCAGTGCTGACCTTTACGCCGGGGCCCATGGTGGAAGCCAGGACGCAGGACTTGATATACTGACCCTTGGCGGCAGCGGGCTTTGCCTTCACGATGGCAGCCAGCAGGGTGTTGAAGTTCTCGGTGAGCTTCTCGGGGCCGAAGGAAACCTTGCCAATGGGGCAGTGAACAATGTTGGTCTTGTCGAGACGGTACTCGATCTTACCGGCCTTGATCTCAGCGATGGCCTTGGCAACATCGGGAGTAACGGTGCCGGCCTTGGGGGAGGGCATCAGACCCTTGGGGCCCAGAACCTTACCCAGACGACCAACGATACCCATCATGTCAGGGGTAGCAACAACAACGTCATAGTCGAAGAAGTTCTCCTTCTGGATCTTCTCCACCATGTCCATGCCGCCGACATAGTCAGCGCCAGCCTCACGGGCGGCGTCAGCCTTTGCGTCCTTGGCAAAGACCAGAACCTTACGGGTCTTACCGGTGCCGTTGGGCAGAACCACGGAGCCACGGACCTGCTGGTCAGCGTGACGGGAGTCAACACCCAGACGAATGTGAACCTCGACGGTCTCGTCGAACTTAGCCTTAGCAGTATTAATTACGAGAGCACATGCATCGGCAGCTTCATACTGCACGGAGCGGTCAACCAGCTTGGCGCTCTCCTGATATTTTTTACCTTTCTTCAATTGAATATCCTCCTTAATGTGGTTTGTCGGAAAAATCCTCCCACGTTATGAGGTACACCGTTTATCGGTACGCACCTCGGTCAGTTTCAAATCAGTCTACAACAGTGATGCCCATGCTGCGGCAGGTGCCTGCAACGTTGCTCATAGCGGCCTCGATGGAAGCAGCGTTCAGATCGGGCATTTTTCTCTCAGCGATTTCCTTTACCTGAGCCTTGGTAATGGTAGCAACCTTGTTCTTGTTGGGCTCACCGGAACCCTTCTCAGCGCCGACAGCCTTCAAAATGAGGGTTGCGGTGGGGGGAGTCTTGGTGATAAAGGTGAAGCTGCGGTCTGCATAAACAGTGATGACAACAGGAATCTTGAAACCAACCTGATCCTTGGTACGCTCATTGAATTCCTTGATGAACTGCGCAATGTTTACACCGTGCTGGCCAAGTGCGGGGCCAACAGGGGGGGAAGCGGTTGCCTTACCAGCATTGATCTGCAGTCTAATATAACCTGTAACTTTCTGTGCCATGAATAGCACACCTCCTGAATATAGTGGTAGTACGCATCAGCGTACTTCTGGCGGAGCCTCAGGCTCCTCCCACATTCCGGCCTGCCGGGCCGGGGGGATCGAGCAGGATCAGTCCTGAACCAGCTCTACCTGGTCAAGTTCAAGCTCGACCGGGGTCTCACGACCGAACATGGAAACGACCACGCGGACGGAGTTGTTGTCCACGTCGAGTGCGTCAACATGTCCAACGAAGGTGGTGAGAGGCCCATCCATAATGCGGACACTGTCGCCCACGGTGTAGGGGACCTCAATCTGATGCTTCTCGATGCCGAGAGCATAAACTTCCTCCTCAGTGAGAGGAATTGCACGAATCATGGGTTTTGCGTCTGCGTCTGCGCCCACAAAGCCGGTGACGCCGCGAACGGAATTGATGACATACCATGCCTCGTCGGTCATGATCATCTTCACCAGCACATAGCCGGGATAGACCTTACGCTCGACTGTCTTCGTGCCGGAGTCAGTCACCTCGGTGACGGTCTCCATAGGGATCAGGACCTCATGAATCAGGTCCTGGAGCCGACGGTTCTCAACGCTCTTCTCGATTGTAACCTTGACGGTGTTTTCATAGCCCGAATAGGTATGGACTACATACCATTTTGCTTCTTCTGCCATGGTTACACCTGCTTAGCTGCCAAGCTGGCTCAGATGCCCGATGAGACCCTTGTCAATGACAAGATAGCCCACTGCATCGAAAATCCAGATGATGACACCAACGACCAGTACGCAGGCGAGAACGACGAGAGTGTTCTGGACAACCTGATTTCTGGTGGGCCAGACAACCTTCTTCAGCTCGGATTTCATCTCGCGGAGCCACTTGGAAAATCTCTTTGCGGTTCTCTTGAAGAAATTCTCTTTAACGGCTTCCTGCTTCTTAGCTTCTGCCATAGATGGTAGCCTCCATTACTTAGTCTCGTTGTGGACGGTGTGCTTTCTGCAGAATCTGCAGTATTTCTTCATTTCGAGACGATCGGGGTCATTCTTCTTGTTCTTCATGGTGTTGTAGTTTCTTTGCTTGCATTCACTGCATCTCAGAGTTACTTTAACGCGCATTTCGGCACCTCCTTAAAATTGCCTCCCTGTATCACTGTGCTCAGAAAAATTTGAGTGGCTTTTAAAAGCCTGCACAGCTGAAAACGGGCATAAAAAATCAGCCCGAATTCACAGGTAAGGATATTCTACCACAGGGAATGGGACTGGTCAAGGAGAATTTTCATTTTTTTCTGATTTTTCAAGGCTTTCTGCCGCCTCTTGCGGCAAACAGAGGATTGTGCTACAATGATACTCTCTAGGAAATGATGTACAGGAGGATACAGCATGGTAGTGATGGCCATTGACTACGGCGACGCAAGAACCGGAGTGGCAGTTTCCGACCCCATGGGCATGATTGTGGGGTATACCACGGTGGTTGCCGAGTGGAATCAGGACAAGGCTGCGGAAAAGGTAGCCCAGATTGTCCGGGAGCGGAAGCCTGACCGGCTGGTGATGGGCTTTCCCAGAAATATGGACGGGACAGAAGGCCCCAGAGCGGAAAAATACCGGGCGTTTGCCGAGCTTCTTTCGGAAAAGGCCGGTATGGAGGTGATTCTGTGGGATGAGCGCAGAACCACCATTGAGGCTCACAACATTCTATCTGCCAACGGGAAAAAGACCAAAAAGCACAAGAAGAACGTGGATGCGGTGGCCGCCTCGCTGATTCTGGAGGGCTATCTGCGGTTTTTGGGCTGAACTTGATTTTGATTTGACTGCTTCGGCGTTTTTTTCATCACCTCGGAGATTCCGGTGAGAATGAGAAAACCGCCGAAGAGTTTTTTCAGCAGCCCCAGTTCCAGCTCCATGGCCAGAAAGCTGAAAAGCCCCGCGGAAATGCATCCGGCCAGCGCGGCGGGGAGAACGGCCTTCCAGTGGATGAAATGATTCTTTGCGTGGAGGATCAGGGCTGCTGCGGCGGTGGGGAGGAAATACAAAAGATTGATGCCCTGGGCTGTCCGCTGCTGAATATGGGCAAGGAGGGTCAGGTATACCATCAGCAGAGTACCGCCGCCGATGCCGAAGCCGGATATGATGCCTGTGGCGAAGCCCACCCCCAGGGCCAGAAGAAAGCCGGTCACAGGAATTGCCGGACCCCGCCGTAGAGGATCAGGATGCCCAGCGCCTTATGGAGAAAGCCTGCGGGAATTTTCCGGAAGAGCTTTCCGCCTGCCAGCCCGCCGAATAATCCGCCGATCAGATAGGGCAGGGCAGCCCGAAAGTCCATGCTGCCCCGGAGACAGTAGATGAGGATGGAAACAAGGCACATGGGCGCGATGATGCTGATGGCGGTGGCAAAGGCTTTCTTATCCTCCAGTCCGGCCCAGCGGGTCAGCAGAGGCACCAGCACCATGCCGCCTCCCGCACCGAAGAGCCCGTTGGCGGCTCCCGCAGCAGCACCGCTGATGGCGTATTTCAAGGTTTCAGACATAAAAATCCCTCCCGGAGCAGTATGCCGCGGGAGGGGAGCTTTTATGCAATGGGGCATTCATGGGTTCCGGCCGATGATGTCCCGAACCACGAAGCCTGCCAGCATCAGCCCTGCGCAGGAGGGCACCCAGCTAAGAGACGCGGGAATGCTCCGCCTGCCCTCGGGCGGCTCCTCCAAGGGAAGGGGGGTGATGGCAGGCTCGTCGCTGAAGAGTACCCTGTGGTGCTGGATTCCACGGCTCCGAAGCTCCTTCCGGATCACCCGGGCCAGGGGACAGCCGGAGGTTTGGGAAATGTCGCAGATCCGGAACCGGGTGGGGTCCTGCTTGTTTCCGGTGCCCATGGCGGATACAATGGGGATATTTCTGCGGATGGCGGTTTCGATCAGGTCCAGCTTGCAGGATACCAGATCAATACAGTCCACAATATAGTCGGGATTTTGGGAGAAAAACTGCTCTCTGGTTTCCCTGCTGTAAAGCATGGGCATGGAAGTGACCTGACAGCTCGGGTTGATGTCCCGCACCCGATCCGCCATTACGTCGGATTTGTATTTTCCCAGAGTGGAGTGGAGGGCACAGAGCTGACGGTTGAGGTTTGTAAGGCCCACCGTGTCATTGTCCACCAGTGTGAGCCGTCCAACACCGGCCCGGGCCAGAGCCTCCACGGCGTAGCTGCCTACGCCGCCAATGCCAATGACCAGCACATGGGCCCCTGCAAGGGTGTTCAGGGCCTCCGGACCGTAAAACATGGCCTGCCGTAAGAATTGATCCATAAAAACCTCCCAAATGTTTGGTGAAAATACCGGCTGAGAAATGGTTCTCAGCCGGTATGTGATTCACAATCTGAATGTGTTCCGACCGCTCAGGATGCCAGCGTCTTGGTGGTGAACCACTGACCGATGGTGCTCTTGTCGGCGGTGTAGCTGGCGCTGCGCTCCTCATACCATGCATTGTAGTCGTTGCTGCGCTTTGCGTCGTCGGCAAGGATCTTCCAGTACAGATCGCCGGTGCCGGAGAAGTAGATCAGGTGGCAGCCGTAGTCGGTTTCCACAACGCCGTAGTCGCCCACAGCCCGGCTGGGGTCAAAGCACCAGTCGTTGAAGGAGGCCTGCATCTGGCCCTTGTAGACATTCTCGTAGAGACCGCCGTTGGTGTTGGAGCCGGTGTCCTCAGAATGCTCATTTGCCATCTGGGCAAAGGTGTCCTCAGTCATGTCGCTTGCTTCCCACTCAGCCAGAATCTCGTCCATGGCTGCACGGCAGGTAGCCCAATCCTCATCGGTGGCAGTGCCGTCTTCGCCGGAGGTGCCGACATTTACGAGAATGTGACGGACGTTGACGGTTTCATAGTCGTTGTTGTCTCTGGATACAAACATCACAACGCTGTAGCCGGAGTCGGTGGCGAAGACACCGTGTTCACCGGCAGCCCGTCCCTCGTCAAAGAGCCAGTCAGCATAGCTGGAGCTCACATTGCTGTAGTTGGCGCTGGAGCGGAGGGTATAGCTGTCATCCTCGTAGGATTCCTTGCTGTCCTCGGGAGCATAGCTGAGCGCGGCCTTGATGAAGCTGTCCTCGGTGGTGGTGACTTCAGCGTCCATGGCATCAGCGGTTTCCTTTGCTGCTGCGGTGTCGTCATTCTCGGTGGTGACATTGAAGACCCGGTAAGTGACCTTGTCGAAGTCCAGCTTGTTTTCGTTGTAGTAGGTGCGAAGCTCGTCGTCGGTGTAGGAGAAGCTCTCGCTCATCTCGGCGGCATAGTTGGAAGCGATCTCCTGAACACGCATGTATTCGGCATAGGTGGCTACGGATGCGCCCTTGCCATAGGTTGCCTCCAGATAATCGTTGCCGTCCTTGTAGCCGTATGTCTCTGCATAGGTCTCAATGGTATCGGGCATTGCGTCGATTGTGGCCTGCTCATCCTCGCTGAGGGTGAAGCCGGCCTCCATGGCTGCGTCATAAAGGGTAAAAACCTGAACTGCGGACTGTCCGGCAGCATCAGTCAAATAGTCGCTCCAGGAACCGCCGTCCTCGGAGAACATGCACTCCTGATCCTCCAGAGGCTTGGTGGTATCAACGAGATAGCTCCACATCTGGGAGTAGGAATTGCGGATATTGAAGTAGCTGTCCTGATAGAAGTAGTTGAACTCGGCGGGCGTAACCTTATGGCTGCCCACGGTCAGGGCGGTGGCATGGGTCTGCATGAAGCCGCTGTTCACAAAGATCAGAAGAGCGAAAACCACAACCAGCACAATGGCAATGGCGGACAGGATCGCGCTGCGGATCTTACGGGCGCGAACGATGGTCATAGGCTTCTTTTTCTTAACCTTCTTTTTTACAATATCGCTGTTGGCCTCGGCTTCACGAAGCTCACGGCGCAGTCGCTTTTCGCGGGATGCACTCATTTCTGGTCAGTCCTCTCATGTACTAGTTTTACAGACCTGATTATTATATAGTAAAACCAGACCTGTTGCAAGTAAAATCATAAAAATCCGGGCAATTCTGCCTTTTTTTCACGAAAACAGAAAAACCCCGCTTTGGCCGTGTGAACCCAATTATAACCTGCACGAAAAGGCAGGTGGGTTGCCTCCCCGTGACCGGTACTGCTTCCAACGTCTGCGGACAAGTCCGGCAGGAGGCCTGCAAACAATCACGGGAGTACAGCATCCCGTAGTTATAATGTGGGTTTAACAGGGTTCATCACGCACCAAGCAGGGAATTTTTCTTATTCCTCGTCCTCGTCCCCTACGATTTCGTCATCGGCGAACATCTGATCCTCAAAGATCTGATAGACAGCCTCCAGCTCCTGATCGTTGTCCAGGGTGGAGAGAATTTCCTCACCGGTGGCTTCGTCTTCGATGACCTTCAGAATGATGATATCCAGATTCTCTTCCTCTTCGGGGCTCAGACATTCAGACAGGGCCAGATAGCGAACATCCTGATAGATGGCCTCGTCCAGCACCAGCAGGTCAAAATCATTTCCGTCCTCATCGGTGATGGAAATGATGTTATCTCCAAAGTCGCTCATATGGTAAACTCCTTCCGGAAATAGCTTATGCGGATTTTTTGATTATGTGCATATAGTAATGCCCAGAGGGAAGAAAATCAAGTGTAATTTTTCATGTGACGTAAAAATTCACAAAGTGAGGCCCCTGCGGAGGCCTGTTTGTGCACAATTTGTTGCAGAATTCTTCCGCTGTGTGGTTGCGGAAGCATCTTTTAGGGAGTATAATAAAGTCCACTGAATATGGGAAACCAGTCTACAGGAGGAAAAACCATGAAGTTTTCTCAGATACCCTATGAGCGGCCGGATGCCAAGGCTCTGATGGAGCAGCTTTCCCGGCTGACAGACCAGCTGAAGGCCGCCGCCACCTACGAGGAGGCCCGGAAGGTATTCCTTGAGAAGGAAACCCTTCAGAAGCATATCCGTACTGCCGCCACTTTGGTGGAGATCCGGCATACCATCGACACCAGAGACCAGTTCTACAACGATGAGATGAAGTTCTGGAATGAGACCAGCCCCCAGCTGGAGGAATATCTTCAGGTGTGGACACAGGCCATGCTGGATTCGCCCTTCCGGAAAGCGTTTGCCGGGGAATTCGGCGATATCATGTTCATCAATGCGGAGATCGAGCTGAAAACCTTCTCGCCGGAGATCATCTCTGAGCTTCAGCGGGAAAATGACCTGACCCAGGAGTATGAAAAGCTTTTGGCTTCCGCCCAGATTCCCTTTGAAGGGGGCGTATACACCCTGTCTCAGCTGACGCCCTTCAAGACCGATGCGGATGACGCCCGTCGTCTTGCGGCCTGGAAGGCTGAGGGCCAGTGGTATAAGGAGCAGCAGCCGGAGCTGGACCGGCTCTATGACGAACTGACAAAGCTCCGGGACACCATGGGCAGAAAGCTGGGCTACGACGGCTATACGGAGCTGGGCTATTACCGCATGGGACGGAACTGCTACACCAAGGAGGACGTGGAACAATTCCGGGCGGCTGTTGTAAAGCATCTGGTTCCTCTGGCGGACAAGGTTTACCGCCGTCAGGCGGAGCGTCTGGGTAAGGAATACCCCATGAGCTTTGCGGACAATGCCCTGGAGTTCCGCTCCGGCAACCCCAGACCTCAGGGTTCTGCTGAGGATATTTTGTCCCAGGGAAGAACGTTTTATGACGAGCTGTCTCCGGAAACCTCCAGCTTCTTCCGGATGATGCTGGAAAATGAACTGATGGATGTGCTGTCCACCGAGGGCAAGGCCAGCGGTGGCTACTGTACAGATCTGGCGGATTACGGCGTTCCCTTTATCTTTGCCAATTTCAACGGCACCCAGGGGGATGTGGAGGTCGTGACCCACGAGGCGGGGCACGCCTTTGCGGACTATATGAACCGGGACCGGATTCCCATGGAGACGGTCTGGCCCAGCATGGAGGCCTGTGAGGTCCATTCCATGTCCATGGAGTTTTTCGCGTGGCCCTGGGCGGAGGGCTTCTTCGGGAAGGATACGAAGAAATTCCTCTACAGCCATCTGGCCTCCGCTCTGACCTTCATTCCCTATGGTACCATGGTGGATCATTTCCAGCATATTGTCTATGAAAAGCCGGAGATGACCCCCGGGGAGCGTCACGCCACATGGAAAGAACTGCTTGGGGTCTATATGCCCTGGATGAAGCTGGATGGGGAGATCCCTGTCTACAGTGAAGGACAGGGCTGGCAGCGTCAGCATCACATTTACAGCAGCCCCTTCTACTATATTGACTACTGTCTTGCCCAGACTGTTGCCCTGCAATTCTGGGCCATGATTCAGGAGGATCGGGAAAATGCCTGGGAGCACTATATGGCATACACCCGTCAGGGCGGAAGCCGGGTGTTTACGGAGCTTTTGAAAAACGCGGGACTGGACAGCCCCTTTGCGGAAAGCTGCCTCATCAAGGTCTGCTCGGCTGCGGATGCATGGCTGGACAACTGTGACCTGACAGGAATCGACTGATTCCGGAGAAAACCATGAGCAATCTGCTGGATTATATTGCGTGGCGGGGGGATTTGAGCTTCCGCCACGCTCCGCTGAATTATGTGGATGGGGCGGTATTTTCCCGGCTTTCCTATCTGCCCTTCGAGGAGATTCTGGAAGAGGGGGCATCCATGAAGCTGGCACAGGCGGCATTTCGCCTGCTGGAAAGCCCGGATATTGACAAAAGGGTACTTACAAAACTGGATATTTCCCTGCTTGAGGCAGTGACGGAGGGAGCTCGGTTTGCACCTGTAGAGGTTATGCACGTTGTCTCCCGGACAGACCTGGAGAGCCAGAGTCAGTTTTCCGCCGTGACCTTCCGAATCGGGGAGAAAACATGCTTTGTGGCCTTTCGGGGCACAGACCATTCGCTGGTGGGCTGGAAAGAGGACTTTAACATGAGCTTCACGTTCCCGGTTCCTGCTCAGCTGTCTGCGCAAAGCTATTTTGAAGAGGTGTGCAGGCAGCTCCCGGAGGACAGCTTCTTTCTGGGTGGTCACTCCAAGGGCGGAAATCTGGCGGTATATACCGGGGCGTTCTGCGGAGAAACCCTTCAGAAGCGGATTCTCGAGGTGTTCAACTACGATGGCCCGGGGTTTCCGGAGGAGGTGTTGGACATGCCGGGGTATCAGATAATCTGTTCCCGGGTGGAGAGCTTTATTCCCCAGGCCTCTGTGGTGGGGCTGCTGCTGGAGCGGGAAGAAAAGAGCCTTGTTGTACACAGCGCACAGGTGGGGCTTTTGCAGCACGATCTCTACTCCTGGGAGGTGCAGCGGGATCACTTTGTATATCAGGAGCGCACCACGGCGGGCAGCCGCCGTTTGGACCGAACCCTCAAGGACTGGCTGAGGGCCATGAGTCCTGAGGAGCGGGAGCTGCTGGTGGAGAGCCTGTATCAGGTGGTTGCGGAAACAAATGCCGCCACACTGGAGGAGCTGGGAGAGCACTGGTTTTCCAGCGCCAGAATGGTACTTAAAAACCTGAAAGACCTTGATGAGGACAGCAGGAAACAGATCAGCGGAGCTTTGCGGCTGCTGATGCGGAGTGCAAAAAATGAGGTGCTGCCGGTTTAGGGGCACTGAATAGGGGACGTTGCAAAACACACTGCAACGTCCCCTGGTTTTTTTGCGCCTGTGTTTCCTGCAATCTATTTATATCACAAAAAAAGAAAACATTTTCTAAACCCTCTTGACAAATCTGAAAAAGTGTATTATTGTAGTATTGTACTAAGCGACTAATACAATAAAACAACGGAGGTGTACTATGGAGTGGCGTTTTCACAGTGACGCGCCGATCTACGCCCAGCTGGTTGAGGAAATCACCCTCCGTATCGTGACAGGCGTCTATCCCCCCGGGGATCGGCTGCCGGCGGTGCGGGAGCTGGCGGTGGAGGCGGGAGTCAACCCCAACACCATGCAGCGGGCGCTCAGCGAGCTGGAGCGGGAGAATCTGGTCTTTAGTCAGCGGACCAGCGGCAGATTTGTAACGGAGGACAGAGAGATGATTGAAGAAGCAAAGAAAACCATCGCTGATCAGCGGATTCGGACCTTCTTGAAGGCCATGGACCAGTTGGGTTACAGCCGTGAGGAGATTCTGAGGCTGATCGTGGAGGAAGAAAAGGAGGAAGCCTGATGGCAATTTTTGAAGCGAGAGATCTGAGTAAAAGCTATGGCAGCGTCCCGGCGCTGACCCATGTGAATTTCTCCATTGAACCGGGAAAGATCGTGGGCCTGTTAGGCCCCAACGGAAGCGGAAAGTCCACCCTCATTAAAATTGCCAATGGTCTTTTGACCTGGCAGGGGGGAGAGCTGCTCATCGACGGCAAGAACCCGGGGCCGGATACCAAGGGTATCGTGTCCTATCTGCCGGAGCGGACCTATCTGCCCGATTGGATGACGGCCAAGCAGACGTTGGACTTTTTCTCGGACTTTTATCCGGATTTCCGGCGGGATCGGGCGGAGGAGATGCTGCGGTATCTGAACATCCCCCTGACCCAGCGCATTCGGCAGATGTCCAAGGGCACCCGGGAGAAGGTTCAGCTGATCCTGGTCATGAGCCGGGCAGCAAAGCTCTATCTGCTGGATGAGCCCATCGGCGGTGTGGACCCGGCCGCCCGGGATTACATCCTCAACACCATTATTGGCAACTACGACCCCCAGGCCACGGTGGTCATTTCCACCCACCTGATCGCGGACGTAGAACAAATTCTTGATGAAGTGATTTTTATTTCCCAGGGACAGATCGTGCTGCAAAAGTCCGTGGATGAAATTCGTGAGGAACAGGGGAAGAGTGTAGACCAGCTGTTCCGGGAGGTGTTCAGATGCTGAGAAAACTGCTGAAGCATGAATTCAGGGCCACGGGCCGGTTCATGTGGGTGATTTATCTGGCCATGCTGGTGCTGAGCGTGGCGGCAAACGTGTCCATGCGGATGCTGGACCGAACAGACAATTCGATTCTCAATGGTATTATGGTTATGGTGCTGGTGGCTTGGGTGCTGACTCTGATCATTGGCGGCGTGATGATTACGGTACTGCTGATTCAGCGGTTCTACAAGAACCTGCTGACCGACGAGGGCTATCTGATGTTCACGCTGCCCACCACGGTCCACCACCTGGTGCTGTCCAAGCTCATCGTGACGGTGGTCTGGTTCCTGGTGACCATGGTGGCCTATGTGCTGTGCGTGTTCCTGGCGGTGGTCAGCAACGAGATGGTACGGGACATTCTGGATGTAGTTCGCTCGGCCTTCGCGTATTTTAGCCTCAAATATGCCATGAACGGTGTTGCCATCGTGCTGGAGGTTCTGCTGCTGCTGGTGGTCTCCACTGCGGTTTCCTGCCTCCAGTTCTACGGCGCAATGTCCATCGGCTATGGCTTCACCAATCACAAGGGCCTGTGGTCTGTGGCATCTTACTTCGTTTTCGGCTTTGTGCTCCAGATCCTTGCCGTTATTGTCACGGCAGCAACGAGCATTCTGACTGTTCCCGCTGGCTTCCCGGTCAGCCTGACAGCCATGCAGACATGGCATCTGGCTATGCTGGGCTCCACTGGCGCCATGCTGGTGTTGGGTGCGGTGTTCTACATCATCACGGTGCTGAACCTCCAGAAACGGCTGAACCTGTCATAACCGAATAATAAGGAGCTGCCGCGAGTGATCGCGGCGGCTCCTTTGACCTTGCGGAGATTGTTTGTTTTCGCCAGGATTCCTTTCTTAAAATTGGCGATTATTGCATCATCGTTCATGTCTCCTTACACCTACAGGATATCCACAGCGGGCATATCACGCATTCCGTGCTCCACCTGGGACAATGCCATTGCCAGAACACCTTCATACGATCTGCCCTCCTGCATCTGTGCGTAGAGCTGATCTGCGTTGATGTTCATTCCGACATTCGTATCCGCAGGTGTGATGCTGATTCCGGTGTAGGAACCTGCCTGCAACTTTTCCACCGGTGTCTGTCTGACCTGAGCACCGGGGGAAGTATCCGAAAGAAAGTCTTTCAGATCCTGTTCCAGTTTGTTTACGAATTCTTTGAAATCCATAAAGCCTGACCTCCTTTTTGAAATAAAAAAAGAGCGCCAACCCATTCTTCATAATCAAAGAATGAGCCGACGCTCTATGTAATTCGATAAACTATATTAAATTTGGTCAAAACCCGTCAGATGCTTTCAAAGAATCCGAAGCAGCTGATTTTCAAAAATCGTCACTTACAGTACCTGTTCCGACATGAGAAATCATCGAAAAATGTTCCCTAAATCAGCTGAAATTTAACCCCGAAATTAACCCATAAACTCTGCCAAACAGGAATTTAACCCCGATTATCCCCAAATTAACCCATATAAAAAGTATCAAATTTTGCCAAATCGGGACAAACCGAGACAGACCTTTCAGAAATTCCGGGCATAGTAAAACCCCGGAAAACCTTGATTTTCCGGGGTTTTGAGCCATTTTGATATAGTCTGAGCAGTCGATTAACGCTTGCTGAACTGAGGTGCACGTCTTGCTGCCTTGAGGCCGTATTTCTTTCTCTCCTTCATTCTGGGATCGCGGGTCAGGAAACCAGCAGCCTTCAGAGTGGGACGATACTCAGCGTTGACCTGCAGCAGAGCGCGGGCAATGCCGTGACGGATAGCGCCGGCCTGGCCGGAAACGCCGCCGCCTGCTACGGTGCAGACAATGTCAACAGTGCCGACAGTCTTGGTGGCAACCAGAGGCTGACGGACGATGAGCTTCAGGGTGTCAAGGCCGAAATAATCGTCGATGTCGCGGCCGTTGATGGTGATGGAACCGGTGCCGCCCTGATACAGGCGAACACGGGCAACGGAGGACTTACGTCTGCCGGTGCCATACTGATACTGTCTCTTGCTCTCGTACATTAGTCGTTACCTCCCTTAAATAGCGGTCCAGGGCTCAGGCTTCTGAGCCTCGTTCTTGTGCTCGGCGCCGGCGTAGACCTTCAGACGGGTCATGGAAGCTCTGCCGATGCTGTTCTTGGGAAGCATGCCCTTGACAGCCAGCTCCATAGCGAACTCGGGCTTCTCAGCCATCAGGGTGGAGTACTTGACTTCCTTCAGGTTGCCGATCCAGCCGGTGTGATGCTGGTACATCTTCTGATCCAGCTTCTTGCCGGTGAGCTCAGCCTTGGCAGCGTTCACAACAATGACGAAATCGCCGCAGTCAACGTTGGGAGTGTAGGTGGGCTTGTGCTTGCCGCGAAGCAGGGTAGCAGCCTGAACAGCCACACGGCCCAGAGGCTTGCCGGCTGCATCGATGACGTACCACTTACGCTCGACGGTCTCCTTCTTAGCTAAAGTAGTGGACATAATCTGTCTCCTCCAAATATAATAATAAAAACTTTGACAATAGAAACGGTTGTGCTACAATGTTTCTTGAGCACGCTCAGCTATTCTAACATCCGACTTTTTGGATGTCAACAGGTTTTTTCGGAATTTTGCTGAAATCCGATCAGAACTTTCAAATTCTCTTGGATTCGCTTTCATTCTCTTCTTTTTGAAGATACTATTTTGGAGGACACTATGCAGAAAATGGTGGGACTGCTCCGCCGGTGTGTGGAGGACTATAATATGATTCAGGAAGGGGATACCATTGCGGTGGGGGTCTCCGGGGGGAAAGATTCCCTGACACTGCTGCGGCTGTTGGCCGCCCTGCGGGAGTACTATCCCAAGAAATTTGATCTGGAGGCCATCACTGTGGATCTTGGTTTCCCGGATATGGACTTTACGCCAGTGTCGGAGTTTTGCCGGAGCCTGTCCGTTCCCTATACCATCATCCCTACGGAGATCAAGACCATTATCTTTGACTACCGGAAGGAGAAAAACCCCTGCTCTATGTGCGCAAAAATGCGCCGGGGTGCGCTGAATCAGGCCATTACGGAAAAGGGTATCCATAAGATTGCTCTGGGCCATCACTATGACGATGTGGTGGAAACCTTCCTGCTGAGTCTGTTCTATGAATCCCGGATCAGCTGCTTTCAGCCTGTGACGAGGCTGGACCGGATGGGGGTCGACCAGATTCGGCCCATGCTGTATATTCCCGAAAAGACCATCCGCAGCTTCGCGGAGCGGGAGCATCTGCCTGTGGTGGAAAATGACTGCCCGGCTGACAAAAATACCAAGCGGGAAGAGGTGAAAACCCTCATCAAAACCCTCTCGGTTCAGTATCCCGGCATCAAGGACAACATTTTCGGAGCCATCCAGCGGTATCCGCTGGCGGAATGGGGCGTAACGCCCCATAAGCGGAGCAAAGGACAAAAATCATCTGAATCATAAAGGAAATCAAACAGCGGTGCAGAACTTACGAACTGCACCGCTGATGACATATTTAATTGACCGAAACCTTAGTAGCAGATGCCCTGAGCCAGCATTGCGTCACAGACCTTCTGGAAGCCGGCAATGTTTGCACCGGCCTGAATGTCGCCCTCCATGCCGTACTTGGCAGCGGCGTCGGCACAGGCCTTGTAGATGGATTCCATGATGCCCTGGAGCTTTGCGTCAACCTCCTCGAAGGTCCAGCTCAGACGCTCGGAGTTCTGGCTCATCTCCAGACCGGAGGTGGCTACGCCGCCGGCGTTGGATGCCTTGCCGGGGCTGTACAGCAGACCTGCGCCCTTGATGACGGCAATGGCCTCGGGGGTACAGGGCATGTTGGAGCCTTCAAACACGCCGATGACGCCGTTTGCAACCAGAGCCTTGGCTGCGGTCTCATCGATCTCGTTCTGCGTTGCGCAGGGCAGAGCAATGTCCACAGGAACCGTCCAGATGCCGGAACAGCCCTCAACGTACTTGGCGGTGGGAACGTAGTCCAGATAGGTGGAAATACGGGCGCGCTTCTGCTCCTTGATGACCTGAATGACCTTGTAGTCGATGCCGTTCTCGTCCACAATGTAGCCGTTGGAGTCGGACATGGCAATGACCTTGCCGCCCAGCTCGGTGGCCTTCTGGTTTGCGTAGATGGCAACGTTGCCGGAGCCGGAGACGATGACGCGCTTGCCCTCGAAGCTCATGCCCTTGTCCCGGAGATAAGCGTTGGCGAAGTAGCAGAGGCCAAAGCCAGTGGCCTGGGTACGGGCCAGGGAGCCGCCGTAGCTGAGGCCCTTGCCGGTGAGAACGCCGGTCCAGGAGTTGGTCAGACGCTTGTACTGGCCGAACATATAGCCAATCTCACGGGCGCCTACGCCGATGTCACCGGCGGGCACGTCGGTGTCGGGACCAATGTGCTTGACCAGTTCGGTCATAAAGCTCTGGCAGAAGCGCATGACTTCGGCATCGGACTTGCCCTTGGGATCAAAGTCGGAGCCGCCCTTGCCGCCGCCCATGGGGAGGGTGGTCAGCGCGTTCTTGAAGATCTGCTCGAAGCCGAGGAACTTGATGATGGATAGGTTTACGTTGTCACGGAACCGCAGGCCACCCTTGTAGGGGCCGATGGCAGAGTTGAACTGAACACGGTAGCCACGGTTCACCTGAACCTTGCCCTGATCGTCCACCCAGGGAACACGGAAGATGATGGTGCGCTCGGGCTCCACAATGCGGCCGATGATGTTCTGCTCCTCAATGCGGGGGTCCTGCTCCACTACGGGAGCCAGGGTCTCAAGAACCTCATGGACAGCCTCGAGATACTCGGACTGCTCGGCGTAACGGGCGGCGAGGTCGTTATATACGCCCTCCAGATATGCGTTGTTGATTGCCATACTATAAAACATCCTTTCATGGTGTGCTATTGCCACAGATTCCGACGTCAGAAGCAGACTGCCGGAACCTGGGAAACAGCCTCCATGAAAGGATAGGCGTGTCCGGATTCGACGAATCACCGACTTCCTTGTCGTTGACACTATAGTACACTAAATTGTTGAATAATGCAAGCGCAAATTCTAAAAATCCCAAAAATGATGAAATAATTGTGGTATTTAACAATATAACTGCAACTAATGCAAATTATACATTCATTTTTGACGGAAAATGTGCGCATATGGCATCAGATGTATCAAATGTCATGAATCATTCAAAAAATGGCCCATCCGGGCCGTTTTTGATGGTACGGATGGGCTGTATGCAATAAATATGGCAAATCAGGGGGCTTTTTCGATCTTTTTATCATTCTGGCGCAGGTTTCTTGTATATTGCCAGACCAGCGCCAGGCAGATGGCCAGATAAAAGGATACGTTGGGCCTGCGGAGAACGCCGGAGGTGGCGTAAATGTGAGCGGCACAGGAAATGCAGGCGATGCACAGAGCCATCAGCTCCGGTTCAAGAAGCGCCCGGGGACGTTTCGCCAGAGGCACCAGCAGGGGCAGGACAAAATACAGCAGGAAAACCAACAGCAGCGCAAGTCCCACGGCACCGCAGAGGAAAAACACACCATGGAAGTCGTTTTCCACATCGTATGTCATGGTCTGATACCGCCAGCGGCTCAGCTCCATACCAAAAACCGCGGACAGGGCAGGGGAATCCTCCAGCAGCATTTTGCTGTAGGTGATCTTTGCCCGGCGGAAATCCGCGATGTCAGAGGCCTTTTCACTGTAGCCGTAGGCTTCGGCGGTGCGCTCCAGACCAAATGTGTCCACAAGACCGGGAACGTACTCCATATAGGCACTGCGGAGCCGTTCCACGGCAACCGCCTCTTCGCTGAGACCCTCTGCCAGGGCTTTGGCCTCGTCTTCGGCAATCAGTTCATCCATAAGCTGCTGCTTTTTCACAGCGTTTTCCGCAACCAGCGTCTGGTTTTTTACCATGGGGGACAGCGGCAACAGGGCAGCAAATCCCACGGTCAGCACCAGAAGCAGCCCGGCAAGGGGGCGGGCGGACTTTTCGGAGAACCAGAATGCGATCCCAAGCCCAAGTCCTGTGAGGATCAGACCCAGATAGGCCAGCCGGGTGGCGAACAGGTACAGCATACTCATTCCAAGAATGCTGATTACCATGGCCCCGGGCATACTCATCCGGGATACGCTGAAGATACTGATGGGAACCAGCATCACAAGAATGGCACTCTGGCTGTTGGCATAGTAGAACCAGCCCAGAACGCCGATGCCCTTGTTGGGGTAGGTGTGGGGGTCGGTGCCGGTGATGGTACTGAGCAGCTCCACGGCTGCAATGGCCAGCAGGCAGAACACAAAGCAGCCGGTGAATTTCCGCGAATGCTCCGGGAAGGCCTGTAGAAATGTCATGAAGCACAGGGTCGTCAGGGGCAGAATATAGATCCGCAGCAGATTGGTCAGATCGTACATTGGCGCTGAATAGCCCACCTGCATACAGGCGGCCACATGGCCTGCCGTCAACAGGAGCAGGACACCGCCCATAATCAGATAGGGCTTCTTCGTCGGGGCCAGGTAGAATCCCAGCACCAGAAGAATCATCAGCACGGCAAGACGCATTCCCAATGTCAGCGCATTGCTGAAGGAAAAGTAGTTGATCCAGTAGGAGAGCACATCCAGTGCCGGGGAGATCAGGATCAGCAGACAGATCAGTCCGGGAATCCGATCCCGAACAAAAGAACGATTGTTCATAGTATCACTCAAATCTGTGTAGCTTTCGGGGCGCTTGTCATGGTTACAAACCCCGGAGCGGATGAAATCCGCTGTGGGTATTATAATGGATACAGAAAAAAGATGCAAGTCCCGGCTTCTAAGGGAAAAGCCCTGCTGAAATGTGGGGGAAAGTATAAAAATTGCCTGCTACAGGGCTTGTGCAGCAGGCAATCGGTGTTATCCGGCAGAACGGCCGCGACGGGCCTTTTTCTTCTTTTTGTTGATGGAGATGAAGATCAGAACTGCGGCGATCAGGACGACCACAACCACAGCAGCGATAATCAGGGTGGTATTGGAGCTGCCGCCGTCGGTCTTGACCTCCAGCCACAGGGCATCCATCAGCTGGTTGGTCTCGGGAGGCAGATAGGAGAATGATTCGCCCCGGGCCAGAACTTCCTCGGGAGGATAGGCGATCTCACTTTCAGCAACCTCAGGGTCCATATGGTTCTTGGCCTCGGATTCCGGGGCAGAATAGCCAAGGTACTCCAGATTCTGACCGCAGACCTCGGGGTCCAGCAGGAAGTTGATATATGCCTCGGCCTCAGTCTTGTGCTCGGCGCTGGAGGGGATCATAAAGCAGTCAATGTAGAGGTTGAAGCCCTCTTCGGGGAAGTAGAAGCCCAGATCCTCGTTGTCGTCCAGCATCCACAGGTAGTCGCCGGCGTAGTAGGGGGCGATCCAGGCCTCCTCACGGATCATTTTGTCAAAAATCTGATCCATCACATAGCTCTGCACCAGAGGCTTCTGCTTCTGAAGCTCGGCGGCACATTCCCGCAGGGCAGCTTCGTCGGTGGTGTTCAGAGAATAGCCCAGCTTTGCCTCTGCGGCGGCGAAGGCATCCCGATTGTTGTCAAACATCAGGATCTTGCCGGAATACTTCTCGTTCCAAAGCAGGTCCCAGGAGCCGATGTCGGCCTCGTCCACATACTTGGTGTTGTAGATAATACCCACAGTGCCCCAGGTGTAGGGAACGGAGTACTTGTTGTCGGGGTCATAGGAGGTATTCTTATAGGCTTCGTCGATGTAGCTGTAGTTGGGGATGTTGCTGAAATCGATCTCCTGCACAAGACCTTCGGAGATGAGACGGCCGGCCATATAGTCGGAGGGAATGATGATGTCATAGGTGGAGCCGCCGGTTTTCAGCTTGGTGTACAGACTCTCGTTGGTGTCATAGGTCATGTAATTGACCTTGATACCAGTGGCCTCGGTGAAGGCGGCGTTGATGTCCATATAGCCGTCGGTGCCGTCGGCGATGTACTGGCCCCAGTTGTAAACGTTGATGGAAACAGTCTCGTCAGCGGCTTTGGCTTCGGTGGTGAACAGGGCAGGGGCCATGGCAAACAGCAGGGCAAGGGCCAGAAGCAGGCTCCCCACCCGGGAAACAATCTTTGTCATGAAAAACATCCTTTCTATCGATGAAAAGAATCAGAGGTATTATACCGCGCCCTTCTGGCGCTTCTGGTCGCGGGCCTGCAGCAGATTCATAATCACCATCATCAGCAGAATCACCAGGAACAGCAGAGTGAACAGTGCATAAATTTTGGGCTGCAGGGGCTTTTTCGTATAGTTGTAAATCTCCACAGGCAGGGTCACAAATCTGGGACCGTAGACGAAGTAGGAAATAACAAAGTCGTCCAGACTCATGGTAAAGGCCATCAGAGCACCGGAGATGATTCCGGGCATGATCTCGTGAATGACCACCTTAAAGAATGCCTGTATGGGGGTGCAGCCCAGATCCAGAGCGGCCTCCTGAAGATCGGGGTCCATCTGGGTGAGCTTTGGCATCACGGACAGAATCACATAGGGCAGATCAAAGGTCACATGGGCAATCAGCAGCGTTGCAAAGCCCATGATGCTGTTGATCTTCAAAATAACTCCTGTAAAGGCAAACAGCAGGGCCAGAGATACGCCGGTGACGATGTCCGGGTTGGTCATGGGAATGTTGGTCAGGGTCATGGCAAGAGCCTTGGGGCGGCGGTTCATTTTGTGAATGCCCACCGCGGCCATGGTGCCCAGAAGGGTGGCGATTATGGATGCCACCACTGCGATAATCACAGAATTCCGCAGCAGGGGAAGCAGAGCACCATCCTGGAACAGCGCCGTATACTGGCTGAGGGTGAAGCCCTCCCAGGTGGCCACATCCGTACCCGTATTGAAGGAGGCAACGCCCAGAACGATCATGGGCAGGTACAGGAACAGGAAAACGATGACGGTAAAAACACGGCTGAACCTTTTCACGGGGTTATCACACCGCCTTCCTCCTCATCGTCGCTGGAGAAGTGGTTCACAATACCCATGCAGATGAGCACCATGACCATCAGGACCAGGCTCAGGGCTGCGCCCAGATTGGGGTTGTATGCGGTCTTGAACTGGCTCTCGATCACGTCGCCGATGAGCACCGTGCTGGTGCCGCCCAGCTTCTGAGAGATGTAGAAGGTGGATACGGCAGGGACAAAGACCATGGTGATACCGGAGATGATACCGGGCACACTCAGGGGCAGCGTCACACGGCGGAACACCTGCATGCGGTTGCAGCCAAGGTCCTGCGCGGCTTCGTCCAGCCGGGGATCGATCTTCATGAGAACCGTGTAAAGGGGCGTAATCATATAGGGCAGATAGTTATAGACCATGCCCAGAATGACCGCGCCGTTGTTCCGAATCAGAGGCAGAGGCCCAATGCCCAGATGTCCCAGCAGCTGATTGATGATGCCGGTGTCCTCCAGCAGGGATACCCATGCCAGGGTGCGGAGCAGGAAGCTCATGCACATGGGCAGCATCACCAGCATGGACAGAATTTTCTGCCAGCTGGGGGAAACAGAGGCGATGCAATAGGCCACAGGATAGCCGATCACCAGACAGATGATGCTGGCGATGGCCGCAAGGCCCATGGACCGGAGAAAAATGGGCATATAGGTGCCGATCCGCGCAAGGTTTTCCAGCGTAAAGCCGCCGGAAATGGAATCCGTAAAGGCGTAGTATACCATGATCCCCAGAGGAATCAGGGTAAAGACCACCATCCACAGAAGATAGGGGCCTGCAAGAAGCTTATTCTTCATCGCCTTCGTCCTCCGACGCAGTCTCCATCTCGTCGTATTCGGCGCTGTAGGAGCTGTAATCACCGAATTTTTCGGAGTAATCACTCTTCTTCATAATGTGGATGGCATCGGGGTCAAGACTGATGCCGATCTGATCGCCGATGCTGTGGGCATCGGTGGTCTGGATCAGCCATTTGAAGCCCGCAACATCCACAAAGGTATCATAGAAGGTACCCTTGAAAATGACATTGGTGACAGTAGCGGACAGGTAGCCGTTGCCGGGGGCAACAATATCCACATCCTCGGGACGGATGACCACGTCCACAGGCTCGTTCGGGGCAAAGCCCTTGTCAAGACACGCATAGCGGTGTCCGAAGAACTCCACCTCGTAGTCCCTCCGCATGATGCCGTCAAGGATGTTGCTCTCGCCGATGAAGTCGGCGACAAAGGCGTTTTTCGGTTCGTTGTAAATATCAACCGGGGTTCCGATCTGCTGGATGCAGCCCTTGTCCATGACGACAACGGTGTCGCTCATGGCAAGCGCTTCCTCCTGATCGTGAGTTACATAGATAAATGTGATCTCCAGCGCCTGCTGGATGCGTTTGAGCTCATTCTGCATATCTTTTCTGAGCCGCATATCAAGGGCGCCAAGGGGCTCGTCCAGAAGCAATACCTTTGGCTGATTCACCAGCGCACGGGCGATGGCAACACGCTGCTGCTGACCGCCGGAGAGCGAAGTGACCTTTCTGTTTTGAAAGCCTTTGAGACTGACGATTTCCAGCATCTCGGTGACACGGCGGTCGATCTCGTCTTCGTCCAGCTTGGACACACGAAGACCGAAGGCGATGTTGTCATACACATCCAGATGCGGGAACAAAGCGTATTTCTGAAATACGGTGTTAATCCTGCGGCGATAGGGCGGAACATCATTAATCCGCTCGCCATCGAAAAATACGTCCCCAGACGTCGGTTTCTGGAAACCTCCAATGATGCGCAGTGTTGTGGTTTTTCCACATCCACTGGGGCCAAGCAGCGTAAGAAACTCGCTGTCGTTGATGGTCAGGTTGATGGAATTCAGAACCTGCTCCCCGTCAAAATTCATTGAGACATTCTGGAGACGAATGAGTTCTTTTGCCATTTATCCTCCCCCGTTCTTTTGAAAAAATTCCGTGCCGTCCAGCAGATTTCTGCCAAATGACACGGATAACCTTATTATAGAATAACCGGGACTAAAGTCAAGTAAAATGTGCCCCCCCAGAAAATTTTGTCGAAATGATGGAAAACGATGTGGAATAACGTGCAGATTCATGAATATGAATCACGGCAAAAGGGCTGCTGCAAAAGCAGCAGCCCCAAAAATCCAATCCGTCCCGCAGGGACACATCATCCGCCCCCTGGGGCGATTTCACCCAGCCGCAGGCTGAATTTCACTGGTGCTGTTGCAAAATGCAACAGCACCTATGCGGCGCCCAGATACTCCTCCAGGCACAGACCGGAGGCCTGAATTTTTTCAGCGTTTTCGCGGCCCACATAGCGGTAGTGCCAGGGCTCATTTGTGATGCCGGTGATGGAGGTCTTACCCGCGGGATACCGGTAGATAAAGCCGTATTTGCAGGCGTATTTGGCCAGCCAGTTGTAGACCGCAGAGGCGTTATAGTTGGAGGTGATATCCACTGCCAGACCCAGCTCGTGCTCACTGGTGCCGGGGTAGGCAACCTCCTTCTGGGTCTGGGCCAGAGCCTGCGCGTAGGACCAGCCGTAGCTCAGATAGAGATTGATGCGGTTGTTGTAAATGGCCTGCTGTTCTGCGTGGCTGCGGTAGGCCTGATTCAACAGGGGATAGCAGCCGTCGGCCCGCATGGCGGCAAGCATGGCGGTGAGATCGGCATAGGCCCGCGCATCGATGTACTTTCCGTTCTCCACATATTTCAGGGAGATGGTGTCCGCATAGCCCTCGGGAATGGGGTGAGAGCTGTTGACCAGAATCATCTTCCAGTCGTCCTTGCGTTCTGTGCCCACGGTGAAGCCCTGGGCTTCCATCAAGGTGCCGAGACGGAAAATGATGGAGCTGACCTGCGCCCGGGTCGCGGTAGCCTGAGGACGGAGGGTATCGTCGCCGAAGCCGGAAATCAGTCCGGAATTGAGGCATATGGCAATGCCATCCCGGGCGTAGGAGCTGACGGTTTCAATGTCATCAAAGTCGGGAACCGGACCGTCGCCGCCCAGCTGAACCTCCATATAGGAGCAGTATCGAATCAGCATGGCGCAGATCTGCTCCCGGGTGACTGAGGCGTTGGGAGAGAACAGGGTGTCGGAGGTGCCGTAGACAATGCCGTTGTCACTGGCCCAGCGAATGGGGGCGGCATAGTAGGCGGAGGAAGGGACATCTGAAAAGCGGGTGGAGGTTGGCTGGGAATCCGGCTGGGACATGCGGTAAAGCACCGTCACGAACATCCCCCGGGTCATATTATCATTGGGAGAGAAGGTGGAATAGCTGGTGCCGCTGAAGAGACTGTGAGAATAGACGTATTCCACGGAGCTTTCATACCAGCTTCCGGGACTCACATCCTGAAAAGCTGCAAGGGCAGGCTGAATCAGAAGCGACAGGGTCAGGATCAGGGAAAGAGCACTTGTCAGAATTCGGGTTCGCAGCTTCATGGGCAAGCTCCTTTGAGACAAACTTGGGGATGAAATCATTATATGACAGAAAAAGAGAAAAGTAAACACCGGAAACCGCGCGGGCATCCAGGAAGTATTCCAATGGAAAAGGACGTGCTGCAAATATCTTTGCGGCACGTCCGAGAGACTGTCAAAATACTTCGTATCGAGTTGGGTGACTGAGCAGCAGGGGGAAGAGTGAAGGGGGGCAAGGCCCGCCCTTCGCGTTCAATCAATAGGATTTACGAACTTCATAAGGTCGTAAATCCGCACGCAGCGTGTCAAAATACTATTTTGACACGCTGAAGGACGTGCTGCAAATCTCTTCGCAGCACGCCCGAAATTCAGATGTAAGAGAATTACTTGGGAGAAACGGTCAAAGTGCCGTCAGCATTCTCAGTCACAACGCCGTTGAGAGTGCAGCCCTCACCAACGGTGAGCTTGTTGATGATGCCGGGAGCGGTAACGTTCCAGACAGCGCCGTCCTTCAGGGTGACTTCTACAGTGTTGTCGCCGTTGAAGAAGTTGCGGTTCTCAACATGCGCCAGATAGTAGTACTCCTTGATGGTGAAGTGGGTGTTCTGCTTGCCGTTCTCGTCGATGTGACGGGTCTCGGTTGCGGAGATGGCGCCGTTGAGGGTAGCGCCTGCGCCGAGGGTAACAAACAGGGGCTTGGGCTTCTGACCATAGTAGCCGGAGCCATTGTACAGATCACCATTCAGGGTAACATCGGTGGCATTGAAGAAGGTGTCGGGCTTTGCGGGGGCCATCATGCCGCCGGGACCGCCGGGACCACCGGGGCCGCCGGGACCACCGGGACCACCAGGACCGCCGGGGCCACCAGGACCGCCGGGGCCGCCAGCCATGGGATCAAAGCTGGGAGCGGGCATCTTGGAGGTGATCTGACCATTTTCGGAGGGCCAGCCGGGAACCTCGTTGAACTCGGTATTGAACATGGGGCCGGCATCGGTCATGGCAGCGCCAACCAGATTGTCGTCATCGTCCATCATCTGAAGCAGAACGCCGTTGCCGGTGGTCAGCTTTGCGCCCTTTTCCACATTACAGGTAACGCCGCCGGCCTTCAGCAGGAATACAGCGTTGTTTGCATTGACCTCGGTGCCCTCGGTGTAGGTGATCTTACCGTCACCATGTGCCATGACGCCGAATTCGCAGTCCATGCGGGTGATGCGGCCCTTACCGGGAGCCTCATAAACGGTCTCGCCGGTAATGGGGGAGACAAACTTGATGGTGCCCTTGGAGGACTTGTAGACGGCTTCGCCGCCGCGGAGCACAGCGCCCATGCAGCCAACCTTGATGTCTACGCCGGAGAACTCCTCATAGGCGTTGCCGATGATGTAGGAGCCGTAGCCGGAGCCGTACTTGGTAGCGTAGGGGTCCTTGGTGTCGGAGAAGGGAACATCCTCGCCCAGAAGGATCATGTCGGAGTCAGCCACATACAGGTGCATGTTCTGGCCTGCGTCGGTGGACAGAACGCCCCACTGATTGGCCTTGAAGCAGGTATCCACAATGTAAGCGGTACCCCGGTCGCCCTCCAGATTGATGCCGCGGGCGTTGCCGCCGATGCCCAGAACCCAGGGGGGAGCCACCATGGTCTTCTGGTTGGCGGAGTTCACATAGCCCTCGTAGAGCCGGCCGCCGTGGATGCTGATGTTGCAGTCCTTGATCAGGCACTCGGAGCGGTCGTCATTGAACAGAGCGGGCTTTGCTACGCCGACAGAACGGATGTGGGTCTTTTCCACAGTGAGCTGGGAACCCTTGAAGCCGGCCAGAATGGAGCCGTAGCCGGAGAAGTCGCAGACGTGCTTGCCGTCGGACTTGGTATCGAAGTTCAGAACGGAGTTTTTGATGGCATACTTGCCGCCGACGCTGACCACAGCAGAGAAGTCATCGGAGGTGGAGTTGATGAGGACGCCGTCCATGCCCTCGGCGGTCACGGTGCCGCCCTGAATGGCAGCCTTGACAGAGTTTGCCTCGTCAACGCCGTCAGCAGTGACCATAATGGCGGCGCGATAAGGCTCGATGCCGCGCTTATCAAAGCTTGCAGGCTGCTCGGTCAGAGGAGAGGTGACAATGAACTCGGCATTGTCAGGATATTCTGCGCCGGGAACATAGGCGGTCTCGACACCGTTTACCAGTACAGTGACCAGCTTACCCTCGGGAGCTGTAAAGGTTTTCATGAAGATTCTCCTTTTTGTTCAGATTCCGACAAAGCGTCGGAGAAAGCTAATTCGCCTTCTAACTACAGGATAGTATACTTTCTTTTGGACGTCATTGCAAGGATTTTTACATGTGGATATGGTTGGTTTTTCAACGGATTGTGCTTTCTCCCCGCTGGGAGAAGAAAATGGCAGAGCGCCGTTTTCAGACACTCTGCCAAAAGGTTATTGAACTACGCCGGTAACGTATTCCGCCACGTCCGGACTGCGGAAGGTTGTCACGGAGAAACCGCCTGCAAAGCGCAGGGTTCCGATCTCGCCAAGACTGGGATCATCCTCGTCGATCTCATCGTACTCGGAGCTGACGGGATAACCAAGCTCCGCGATCAGGGTTGTAATAGGCTTTCCGATGTAATTCATGACATCGTCAATGGTTGCGGTGGACGCGCCGGTGTTGATGGGGGACACCGCAGGAGAACCGGAGGGGGTTACAGGGGTATCGCCGCCGGTGCCGGAGCTTCCGCCGGAGGAGGGACGGGGAGAGGAAGGGGTGCCGGAGCCGCCGCCGCTTCCGCCGGGATTGGAGGAGGGACGGGGACCGGAGGAGGGGGTGGAATCGTTCTGGTCGATGCCGCCGGGCTGGGGAGAAGTGTTCTGACCGTTATCGGTGCCGGAAACGGAAGGGGTATCCAACTGGTCTGTGTTTTGCGGAGAATCGGGGGCTACGGGAGGCGTATCAGGCTGCGCAGAGGGATCAATTTGGGTGCCGAAGGTCTGGAGACCCTCGGGGGAGGATTCCACCAACGCGCTGTTGCTCTCACCGCAGGCACAAAGAGTCAGTGCGGCCAGGACCGCAAGGAAAAACAGGGAAAAACGTCTGATGGTCATAAGGACCGCTCCTTTCTTTTTGGATGGGCTGTTGCAGCCCGCCAATTTCAGATATTATACCATAGGATACGGGGTTTGAACAGAGGGAAAACATGAATTTTTTCTTAAGACGGAGCTGCCGCAGATGGGGATCACACCATAGCCTGAATGCCGCGAATGAATTCGGCGGTGTCGGGAGCCTTGAACAGGGCGCTGCCGGCCACGAGCACGTTGGCACCGGCTTCGGTGCAGATCCGTCCGGTGGTCAGGTTGACGCCGCCGTCCACTTCCAACTCCACACCGGGGCAGCGCAGATCGATGATCTTCCGCAGGGTGCGGAGCTTGGACATCATATCCTCCATGAATTTCTGACCGCCAAAGCCCGGCTCCACGGTCATGACGAGGATCATATCCACAAGATTCCGGTCTATGTAGGAGAACAGAGCCTCGGCCGGTGTACCGGGCTTCACGGAAATGGCGGCGCGGACGCCTTTGGAGCGGCTCATCTCCAGCGCTTTTATATTGTTTTCCTCGGTGTCTGCCTCCACATGGATGGTGACGATGTCGGCGCCGGCATCGCAGAATTCCTCCACATAGCGAATGGGCCGATCAATCATCAGATGCACGTCCAGAGGCAGATCGGTGATCCTGCGGATGGCTGCCACCACGGGAATGCCGATGGTGATATTGGGGACGAATATGCCGTCCATCACATCAATATGTACATAGTCTGCTCCGCAGTCCTTCAAATGACGGATGTCCCGTTCCAGATTGACAAAGTCTGCGGATAGAATTGAGGGGGCTGCTTTGGCCATGATGAATACCTCCGGATTATTGTAATAATAATATAATGTATGCAGAATGTCGAAATCAGCCGAATACAGAACCTGGCGTGACGATTTTTGCGTGATAGCCCGCGTCCTCCAGAGCGCGGATGATTGCGTTCCTGTGACTGTGACCGAAGGCCTCCAGCGTGACCTGAAGCTCCACCTCAGCCTGACGGTTGATGGAAACGAACTGGTTGTGATCCAGCTTGATGATGTTGCCCTGCTGCTCAGACACGATCCTTGCCACCTTCAGCAGCTCACCGGGCTGATCGGGAAGCAGCACGGAGAAGGTAAATACTCTGCCCCGGCGGATCAGACCGTGCTGAACCAGAGAGGACATGGTGATCACGTCCATGTTGCCGCCGCTGAGAATGGGAACCACACATTTTCCCTTGCAGTCGATGTGGTTCAGGGCGGCAATGGTCAGAAGGCCGGAATTTTCCACCACCATTTTGTGCTTTTCCATCATGTCCAGAAATGCGTCCACCAGCTCATCGTCGTCGATGGTGATGATCTCGTCGATATTCTCTTTCACATAGGGGAACACCTTGTCGCCTACGGTCTTGACGGCAACACCGTCCGCGATGGTGGATACAGTGGGCAGGGTGACAGGACTGCCGTTTTCAAGGGCAGCCTTCATGGAGGCTGCTCCCGTGGGTTCTACACCGATGACCTTCACGTTGGGGTTCAGAAGCTTGGTCAGGGTGCTGACGCCGGAGGCCAATCCGCCACCGCCGATGGGAACCAGAATGATGTCCACATCGGGCAGATCCTTGAAAATCTCATAGGCAATGGTGCCCTGACCGGTGGCAACGGTCAGATCGTTGAAGGGGTGGATATAGGTCAGGCCCTTTTCCTCACTGAGCCGGGCGGCCACGGCGGCGGATTCGTCGAAGCAGCTGCCCTCCATGACCACATTGGCGCCGTAATCCTTGGTGTTGTTGACCTTCACCAGCGGGGTAGTGGTGGGCATGACGATGGTGGCCTCGATGCCGGCCCGCTGGGCGGCGAAGGCCACACCCTGAGCGTGGTTGCCGGCAGATGCGGTGACAAGACCACGGGATTTTTCCTCCTCGGTGAGGGTGGAAACCTTGAAGCAGGCACCGCGAACCTTGTAAGCGCCAGTGACCTGCATATTCTCAGGCTTGATGTAGATCTCACCGCCGGTGATGCGGGAAAAGTAGGGACTGTATACCAGACTGGTATCGGAAAGAATTCCGGACAGCAGATCACGGGCCTGCCGGAAATCGGATAATGTCATCATGATGAGATACCTTCTTTGTGATATATCCTCTGGGTGCCAGAGGTTCTTTTCAGTATAATATGAATTTCAGAGCGTGTCAACTGCTCTTGACAGGAAATCCCGAATGCGGTACTATAACTGCAAGAACGACAGCACCGCGGAAAAGCTCCGTGGTCACATGAACCGGAAGAATACCCTATAGAAAAGGAGCGAGAACTATGGATGAGAAAATTCCCGAACTGACCCTGACCCCCGATCTCACTGATGCCCCGGAGCTGAATCTGGAGGTGAAGGAGGAGACCGCCCCCGCACCCGTTCAGAATCCTGGCCCCGATCTGTCCGGTCTGTCTGAAGGGGAGAAGAAGGCTGTCCTGGACTTTGCGAAAAAGATTGATCTCAGCGATTCCGGCGTGGTGCTGCAGTACGGCGCCGCCGCCCAGAAGAATATTGCTGATTTTTCCGAAAGCACCCTGAACGCTGTCCGCACCAAGGATCTGGGCGAGCTGGGCGACATGATTACCGATCTGGTGGGCGAGCTGAAGGGCTTTGACGCGGAGGAGGAGCGCAAGGGCATCTTCGGGATGTTCCGCAAGGCCTCCACCAGCCTTCAGACCATGAAGTCCAAATATGAGAAGGCTGAGGTCAATGTGGACAAGATCGCCGAACAGCTGGAGCAGCATCGGCTGGTTCTGATGAAGGACGTGGCTCTGCTGGATCAGATGTACGCCAAGAATCTGGAGTATTTCAAGCAGCTGACCATGTATATTCTGGCGGGGGAACAGAAGCTCTATGAAGAGCGGAATACCACCCTGAAGGAAATGTATGAAAAAGCACGGATCAGCGGCCTTCCGGAGGATGCCCAGGCGGCAAACGACTATGCCGCCATCTGCGAGCGCTTTGAGAAGAAGCTCTATGACCTGAAGCTGACCCGTCAGATCTCTCTGCAAATGGGCCCCCAGATCCGCATGATCCAGAACAACGACACCGTCATGACGGACAAGATTCAGACCTCTCTGGTGAACACCATTCCTCTGTGGAAGAGCCAGATGGTGCTGGCTCTGGGCATCAGCCACTCCAAGCAGGCCATGGAGGCCCAGCGTGCTGTGAGCGATATGACCAACGCGCTTCTGAAGAAGAACGCCGACATGCTCAAGGTGGCTACCGTTGAGACAGCAAAGGAATCCGAGCGGGGCATCGTGGATATGGAGACCCTCCAGCACACCAACGAGAGCCTGATTTCCACCCTGGACGAGGTTATGACCATTCAGTCTGAGGGCCGCCAGAAGCGGGCCGAGGCAGAGGTGGAGCTCAAGCGTCTGGAGGGCGAGCTGAAGCAGAAGCTGCTGGAGATCCGGGTCTGAGATACTATTTATAATGTAAATGCGCTGCCGCTCCCGGAAAGGGGGCGGCAGCTCAGCGTGTCAAAAAGTATTTTTTGCCCCGCTGAGTGCGGATTTACGAACTACAAAAAGTTCGTAAATCCTATTGATTGAACGCGAAGGGCGGGCCTTGCCCCCCTTCACTCTTCCCCCTGCTGCTCAATCATCCAACTCTCTACGAGGTTCTTTGACAGACTGCGCTGCCACTCCGGTGAAAGGGAGCGGCAGCTTTCTCTATGGACTGAACTCCACCACCCGTTCGGCGGAATCGTCCTTCTGAATTCGGAGCGCGTAGAGAACGCCCGGTTCCAGAGGGCCAAACCAGAATCTGCCCTGCTCGGACGTGACGGTGTGGGCAATACGCTGACCGGATTCCTGCTCCAGAAGCAGCACCAGTGCGCCCTGCACCGGCTGTCCTCCCGGCTCCAGCACGATACCGGAGATCAGCCCCTGATTCTCCGGAGGCAGAAAGACCCGCGGAGCGGTGGTTTCTCCGGCAAGGGGCTTTATGTAGCATTCAAAGCTGCGCATGAGATACCTCCTTCGTCTTTTTGGACGGAAAAAACCTGTTCTATCCTATGCAAAAACGGGAAATGTGCTCTTGCGGCAAGGCAGGAACTGTGGTATCATATCACATACGAGACAATTGGCGCAGGTGCGCCATTTCAATAGCGCAATACGCGAAAGGAAGATCATTATGGCAAAAGACAAGAAGCAGGTGAAAGCGATTACCTCCATGGAGGACGACTTTGCCCAGTGGTATACGGACATCTGTCTGAAAGCGGAGCTGGTGGAGTACTCCAGCGTCAAGGGATTTCTGATCGTTCGGCCCTATGGCTATGCCATCTGGGAGAACATGGTGAGCATTCTGGACGGAATGTTCAAAAAGACCGGACATGAGAATGTGGCAATGCCCATGCTGATGCCGGAGAGCCTCCTGAAAAAAGAGGGAGAGCTGGTAAACGGCTTTGCGCCTGAGGTGGCCTGGGTCACCATGGGCGGCTCCGATGAGCTGGAGGAGCGGTTGGCTGTTCGCCCCACCTCTGAGACCCTGTTCTGCGATCACTGGGCCCATGTGCTCCAGAGCTATAAGCAGCTGCCCATGCTCTATAATCAGTGGTGCTCCGTTGTCCGGTGGGAAAAGACCACCCGCCCCTTCCTCCGTTCCAGAGAATTCTGGTGGCAGGAGGGCCATACCATCCATGAGACCGCCGAGGAGGCCATTGCCGAGACCGAGCAGCAGCTGAACTGCTATGCGGATTTCTGCCGGGATGCTCTGGCTATGCCCGTCATCAAGGGCCGCAAGACGGAGAAGGAAAAGTTTGCCGGCGCTGAGGCCACCTACACCATCGAGGCCATGATGGAGGACGGCAAGGCCCTTCAGTCCGGCACCAGCCACTACTTTGGCGATAAGTTCTCCAGAGCCTACGATGTGACCTTTGCTGGCCGGGACAATACCCTTCAGTACCCCCATCAGACCTCCTGGGGTGCATCCTCCCGGCTCATCTGCGCGGTCATTCTGACCCACTCCGACAACAACGGTCTGGTGCTGCCCCCTGCCATTGCGCCCATTCAGGTGGTGGTGATGCCCGTGGCTGCCCACAAGCCCGGCGTTACCGAGGCGGCTGAGGGCCTGCTGAAGCGGATTCAGGACATGGGCATCCGGGTCAAGGGCGATTTCACCGACAACAGCCCCGGCTGGAAGTATGCCGAGTATGAAATGAAGGGCGTGCCCCTCCGTGTGGAGATCGGCCCCAGAGATATGGAGAAGAATCAGTGCCTGATTGCCCGCCGGGATACCGGTGAAAAGTACTTCGTACCTCTGGAAGAGCTGGAGACCAAAGTACAGTCCCTGCTGCAGGAGGTTCATGACAATCTGTATAACGCCGCCGCGGAGCGTCTGGCCACCAGAGTCTATGCCTGCCAGACCGTTGATGAAATCCGTGAAGCTGCGCAGGAGAAGCACGGCTTTGCCAAGTCCATGTGGTGCGGCGACCAGGAATGCGAGCTGAAGCTCAAGGAGCTGGCTGGCGTATCCTCCCGGTGCATGCCCCTGGAGCAGGAAAAGCTGGGGGATGTGTGCCCTGTCTGCGGGAAGCCTGCAATGAAGAGCATTGTCTGGGGCATCGCGTACTGATCCCATGGGCAAGAAAAACAACCCTCCGGAAATCCGGATTCCGGTGCATGGCGTGGATTTTGACGTGTTTGCCAGTGTGAAGCGTCCCATGTACCTGCGATTCTTCGGAGCAATCGTTCTGGCAATGGCCATCTGGATGGCTGTGACCGGCAAGCTGAAGCTGTCCTCGCTGATTTTTGTTGCTGTGGTGGCGCTGCTGATGGGCGTTCTCATCAGAAGCACCATGAAGGGCGAATACAGAAAGTCGGGAATCGGCTCCATGGAGCTGACCTACAGCTTTACGGAAAAGGGCTGGAGCGTCAGAAGGGGAGAGAAGACTGCTTCTGTAAAATGGGCGGATACATTCCTGCTGAAGCGCAATGCGCTGGCGCTGCTGCTCTATCCAAATAAGAAAAGCGTCAATGTGGTGCCCATCCGGGGAATCCCGGAAAATCAGGTGGAACAGATTTTGAAGTGGTACGGCAAAAACGCCAAAAATTCCTGAAAAAGATTAGAAGAATTATATAAAAATACGGCAGGAGCCCCTTGACAAAAGGCGGCTCCTGTAGTATTATATTCAGGCGCGGGTTCGCGCAATGCGATGAAACAGGAGATTGCGACCCTCTGGGTCGGTAACTTCTGTGGAGTATGTCCGTTAATCGGGCGGCTGAAAGACCTCTCTTCGCGGCGTATATCGCCGGGGAGCGGTTCGGGCCGGCTTTCTGCCGGTCTTTCCTATGACCCGGAGTGATACGCACGGCATAGCGGACAGAGTCTTTCGACCGTACCCAGCAGACAAAGACATACTGAGTACGAATTCTAAGGAGGAAAACCCAACATGGCAAACCAGAACATGATCCGTATCCGCCTGAAGGCATACGATCATCAGATCATCGATTCCAGCGCTGAAAAAATCGTGGAAACCGCCAAGCGCAACGGCGCTCAGGTTTCCGGCCCCATTCCCCTTCCTACCAAGAAGGAAGTTGTCACCATCCTGCGTGCAGTGCACAAGTACAAGGACAGCCGTGAGCAGTTCGAGCGCCGCACTCACAAGAGACTGATCGATATTCTCAACCCCAATCAGAAATGCGTTGAGGCTCTCATGGGCCTTGAGCTTCCCGCAGGTGTTGAGATTGAGATAAAGCTCTGATTCCGAACCCACGGAATCGCAGCTTGCCTTAGTTCACCCCAGGTGAACGGGTCATGTTGACGTGCCCAATGCGTCAACCAATAACCTAAATTAGGAGGAAAAACACAATGCAGAAAGCAATCATCGGCAAAAAAGTGGGTATGACCCAGATCTTCGATGAGAGCGGCAAGGTCATTCCGGTTACTGTTGTGGAAGCCGGTCCCTGCACCGTTACTCAGCTGAAGACTGTGGAAAAAGACGGCTACTCCGCAGTGCAGATGGGCTTCCAGGACGTGAAGGAGTCCAAGCTCACCAAGCCTGAGGCTGGCCATCTGAAGAAGGCAAACTTGCCTATGAAGAAAGTCCTCAAGGAGTTCCGCCTTGAGAACAGCACCCTGAATGTTGGCGACGAGGTGAAGGCTGACGTCTTCGCTGTTGGCGATAAGGTCGACGTGACCGGCATCTCCAAGGGCCATGGCTATCAGGGCGTCATCAAGCGTTTTGGTGCACAGAGAACCCCCACCACCCACGGCGGCGGTCCTGTCCACAGACATGCAGGCTCCATGAACTCCTGCTCCACTCCTTCCCGTATCTACAAGGGCAAGATTGGCGCCGGTCACATGGGCGTAGATCAGGTCACTGTGCAGAACCTTGACATCGTTAAGGTGGATGCAGAGCTGAACATGATCGTTGTTCGCGGTGCGATTCCCGGCCCCAAGGGCGGTCTGGTTTACCTGAAGAACACCGTTAAGAACATCAAGGTTAAGCAGGCTGATGCTGGCATCAGCAAGAACCCGCAGAAGGCTTCCGGACGTAATCCCCAGAAGGCTTCCGCAAGAGGCTAAGGAGAGGAGTGTAATTCATGCCTAAGACTAATGTTTATGATATGACCGGCAAGCAGGTCGGTGAGATCGAACTCTCCGAGGCTATCTTCGGCATTGAGCCCAACCAGTCCGTTGTGCACGATGTTGTGAAGAATCACCTGGCTAACTGCCGTCAGGGCACACAGAGCGCTCTGACCCGCGCAGAGGTCAGAGGCGGCGGCATTAAGCCGTGGCGTCAGAAGGGCACCGGCCGTGCAAGACAGGGCTCCATCCGTGCTCCCCAGTGGACTCACGGCGGCGTTGTCTTCGCTCCCAAGCCCAGAGATTACAGCTACACCCTGAACAAGAAGGTCAAGAGACTGGCTCTGAAGTCTGTTCTGTCCGCAAAGGTTGCTTCCGGCGATCTGATCGTTGTGGACGAGATCAAGATGGACGAGGTCAAGACCAAGAGCTTCAAGGCGTTCCTTGACGCTGTGGGCGCTTCCAAGAAGCCTATGGTTGTTACCCCCGAGGTCAACCAGAACGTCATTCTCAGCTCCCGCAACATCCCCGGCTGCACCACCACTTTTGCAAACCTCATCAATGTCTATGACATTGTGAACTGCAACAAGCTGGTCGTCGATAAGGCTGCTGTGGCCAAGATCGAGGAGGTATTCGCATAATGAAGACTGCATATGATGTTATTCTTCGCCCCGTCATCACTGAGAAGTCCATGATGGAGAGCGGCGAAAAGAAGTACGTTTTCGAGGTTGCTCCCTCCGCCAACAAGATCGAGATCAAGGCCGCTGTTGCTGAGATCTTCGGTGTTAAGGTCAAGAGCGTGAACACCGTTAAGACCAAGGGCAAGAGAAAGCGCACCGGCTCCTATCCCATGGGCCGCACTGCTGCTACCAAGAAGGCTTACGTTGAGCTGACCGAGGACTCCAAGACCATCGAGTTCTTCGAAGGCATGGTCTAATTCAAATCTCAAACAAGGAGAGAATCACAAATGGCTATCAAAACTTTTAAGCCGACCACGCCGTCTCGCAGAAACATGACCGTTTCCGGTTTTGATGGTGTTGATAAGAAGGCTAAACCCGAACGCAGCCTTGTTGAGCCCCTGAAGAAGCATGCGGGCCGCAACAGCTACGGTAGAATCACCGTTCGCCACAAGGGCGGCGGAAACAAGAGAAAGTACAGAATCATCGACTTCAAGCGTGATCTCGTTGACGTGCCCGGCACCGTCCTCCGTCTGGAGTACGACCCCAACCGCAGCGCCTTCATCGCTCTGGTCGATTATGGTACTGAGAAGCGCTACATTCTGGCTCCCGTTGGCCTGAAGGCTGGAGACACCGTTATCTCCTCCGCTGCCGCCGACATCAAGCCCGGCAATGCGCTCCCCATTGCAAACATTCCCGTTGGTACCGTTATCCACAACGTTGAGATGTACCCCGGCCGCGGCGCTCAGCTGGTCCGCTCCGCTGGTACCTTTGCTCAGCTGATGGCTAAGGACGGCGACATGGCTCAGATCAGAATGCCCTCCGGCGAAGTCCGTTACATCCGTATGGACTGCAAGGCTACCATCGGTCAGATCGGCAACACCGATCATGAGAACATCCATCTTGGTAAGGCTGGCCGTAAGCGCCACATGGGTATCCGTCCCACCGTTCGCGGCTCTGTCATGAACCCCAATGACCACCCCCACGGCGGTGGTGAGGGCAAGAGCCCCGTTGGACGTCCCGGCCCTGTTACCCCCTGGGGTAAGCCTGCGATGGGTTACAAGACCCGCAAGACGAAGAACCCCACCGATAAGTTCATCGTCAAGCGCAGAAACAGCAAGTAAGGAGGATATACAATGAGCAGAAGCATTAAAAAAGGCCCTTTCGTAGCTCCTGAGCTGTACAAGCGCGTTGAGGAACTGAACAAGGCCAATGAGAAAAAGGTGCTCAAGACCTGGTCCAGAGCATCCACCATCTTCCCCTCCTTCGTCGGCCACACAATCGCCGTCCATGACGGCCGTAAGCACGTTCCCGTGTATATCACTGAGGACATGGTTGGTCACAAGCTGGGCGAATTTGCTCCCACCAGAACCTTCAGAGGTCATTCTGGCAGCAAGACCACCAATTCCAAGTAAGGAGGATGCAATAAATGGAAGCGAAAGCACACCTGAGTTACGCCCGCATTTCTCCCCGGAAGGTCAAGGTTGTCTGTGACCTGATCCGCGGCAAGGATGTTAAGACTGCAGCTGCGATTCTGATGCAGACCCCCAAGGCTGCCTCTGCGCTTCTCCTGAAGCTGCTGGAGAGTGCGGTAGCCAATGCAGAAAACAACCACGCTATGGATGTTGACAAGCTCTACGTCTCTGCCATCTCCGCCGATCCTGGCCCCATCCTGAAGAGAGCCATGCCTCGCGCACAGGGCAGATCCTACAGAATCAACAAGAGAACTTCTCACATCACTGTTGTGGTCAGCGAGAAGGTTTAAGGCAGGAGGTAACTTATGGGACAGAAAGTTAATCCCCATGGACTGCGCGTTGGCGTAATCAAGGATTGGGATTCCAGATGGTATGCCCGTGAGGACAAGGTTGGCGAGCTGGTAGTTGAGGATTACAACATCCGCAAGTACCTGAAGAACAGCCTGTACTCCGCTGGCATCGCAAAGATTGAAATTGAAAGAGACAATGCGGCGAAGGTTCGCATTAACATTCACTGCTCCCGTCCCGGTGTTGTCATCGGCAAGGGCGGCAGCGAGATCGAGAAGCTCCGTCTGAAGCTGGAGGCTATGCTCGGCAAGCCCGTCGCTGTGAACATTGTTGAGGTCAGAAGCCCCGACATGAACGCTCAGCTGGTTGCAGAGAACATCGCCGCTCAGCTGGAGAAGCGTATCGGCTACAGAAGAGCCATGAAGAAGGCCATGCAGAATGCTACCCGCCTGGGTGCCAAGGGCATCAAGGTCACCTGCTCCGGCCGTCTCGGCGGCGCTGAGATCGCCCGCAGCGAGTCCTATCATGAGGGCACCATTCCGCTGCAGACCATCCGCGCTGACATCGACTATGGCTTCGCTGAGGCAAACACCACTTATGGTAAGTGCGGCATCAAGGTTTGGATCTACAAGGGCGAGGTTCTGAATTCCACGCTCCGTGAGACCAAGGTTGAGCAGCCCAGACGTGAGAGAAGAAACAACGACCGCCGCGGCGATCGCCGTGGAGGCTACAGAAACAACGGCAACAGAAATAATGGCCGGAGGGAAGGAGGCAATCGCTGATGCTTCTGCCTAAGAGAGTTAAATACCGCAAGCAGCAGAGAGGCCGTATGAAGGGTGCTGCTTCCCGCGGCAATTTTGTGGCTTACGGCGAGTACGGTATTGCTGCCTGTGAGCCCGGCTGGATCACCAGCAATCAGATTGAGGCTGCCCGTGTGGCTATGACTCGTCACACCAAGCGTGGCGGTAAGGTCTGGATCAAGATTTTCCCTGACAAGCCTGTTTCCAAGAAGGCTATCGGTACTCGAATGGGTTCCGGTAAGGGCGGCCCCGAGTTCTGGGTTGCAGTAGTGAAACCCGGCAAGGTCATGTTCGAAATCGGCGGCGTAAACAAGGAGATCGCCGAGGAGGCACTTCGTCTTGCCATCCACAAGCTGCCCATCAAGTGCAAGATTGTGGCTCGGGAAGACATCGAGACTGGAAATGGTGGTGAATGATGATGACGGCAAAAGAATTGAGAGATAAGACCACCGCTGAGCTGGAGGCACAGCTGACTTCTCTGAAGAAGGACCTGTTCTTCCTGCGTATGCAGCATGCAACCAACCAGCTGGAGAATCCCCTGAAGATCCAGACTGTCAAGAAGGATATTGCCCGAGTCAAAACTATTTTACGCGAAAGGGAGCTTCGGACCGAAGCCTAAGGAGGTAAACTCAAGTGGAAGATACAAGAGCTTTCCGCAAAACCAGGGTTGGCACCGTCGTCTCCAACAAGATGGATAAGACAATCGTGGTTGCGATTGAGGACAGCGTGCAGCATGCCCTCTATAAGAAAACTATTAAGAGAACCTACAAGCTGAAGGCACACGACGAGAACAATGAGTGCGGCATGGGCGATACCGTCCGCGTCATGGAGACCCGTCCCCTGTCCAAGGACAAGCGCTGGAGACTGGTAGAGATCATCGAAAAAGCAAAGTAAGGAGGCCGGTTAAATGGTTCAGCAGGAAAGTTACCTGAAGGTTGCCGACAACACCGGCGCCAAGGAAATCAAGTGCATTCGCGTTCTGGGCGGCTCCAAGCGCAAGTACGGCAACATCGGCGATGTGATCGTTGCTTCTGTCCGTAAGGCTGCTCCCGGCGGCACTGTGAAGAAGGGCGAGGTCGTTAAGGCTGTTATCGTCCGTACCCGCCGCGGCATCCGCCGTGCAGACGGTACCTACGTTCGTTTCGACGAGAACGCTGCCGTCCTGATCAAGGACGACAAGAACCCCAAAGGCACCCGTATCTTTGGGCCTGTGGCAAGAGAGCTCCGCGACAGGGATTACATGAAGATCCTGTCCCTGGCTCCGGAAGTCATTTAAGGGGGTACACCGATGAAGATCAAGAAGAATGATACTGTTGTAGTCCTGTCCGGTAAGGACAAGGGCAAGCAGGGCAAGGTTCTTTCCACCATGCCCACCGTCAACAAGGTTCTGGTTGAGGGCGTGAACATGGCTGACTGCCACGTTCGTGCTACCCGTCAGGGCCAGGAGAGCGGTATTATCCGTAAGGCGATTCCCATGAGAGCCAACAAGGTTATGGTTGTCTGCCCCAAGTGCGGCAAGCCCAACCGTCTTGGCAAGAAGACCGTTGAAGAGAACGGCAAGCAGAAAAACGTCCGCGTCTGCAAAAAGTGCGGCGAAATCATCTGAGAAAGGAGCGTATAAAGAATGCCTACTTTGAAGGATAAGTACAAAGCTGAAATCGCTCCTGCGATGATGGCTAAGTTCCAGTATAAGAGCGTTATGCAGATCCCCAAGATCGAGAAGGTTGTTGTAAACGTCGGCTCTTCCGAGGCGAAGGACAACGCCAAGGTCGTTGAGGCTATCATTAAGGACATCTCCGCAATCACCGGCCAGAAGGCTGTTCCCACCAAGGCCAAGAAGTCTGTTGCAAACTTCAAGGTTCGTGAGGGCCAGACCGTTGGTGTTAAGGTCACTCTGAGACAGGACCGTATGTGGGAGTTCCTTGACCGTCTGTTCAACGTTGCTCTTCCCCGTGTCCGCGACTTCCGCGGCATCAACCCCAACTCCTTTGACGGCAGAGGCAACTACTGCTTTGGCCTGAAGGAGCAGCTGATCTTCCC
>JAQXMD010000056.1 GCA_029012465.1 Oscillospiraceae bacterium
GGTGATGCAGAAGGGCGTACCGATCTCATCCTCACGGCGGTAGCGCTTGCCAATGGAGCCGGCCTCGTCGTAGTCACACATAAAGTCCTTGGACAGCTCATTGTAGATCTCGGTGGCCTTGTCGCCCAGCTTTTTGGAAAGAGGCAGCACGGCGCACTTGAAGGGAGCCAGTGCGGGATGGAGATGCAGGACAGTACGGACATCGTCGTTGCCCTTCTTGTCCTGACCAACCACCTCCTCGTCGTAGGCGTCGATGAGGAATGCCAGGGTCACACGGTCAGCACCCAGAGAAGGCTCAATGACATAGGGGATATAGTGCTCGTTCTGCTCCTGATCGAAGTAGGTCATATCCTTGCCGGAGGTGTTCTGATGGGCGGTCAGGTCGAAGTTGGTACGGGAGGCAACGCCCCACAGCTCGCCCCAGCCGAAGGGGAAGACGAACTCGAAGTCGGTGGTGGCGTTGGAGTAGTGGCTCAGCTCCTCGGGATCATGGTCCCGGAGCCGAAGGTTCTCGTCACGCATGCCCAGATTCAGCAGCCAGTTGTGGCAGAATTCCTTCCAGTACTTAAACCACTCCAGCTCCGTGCCGGGCTTGCAGAAGAACTCCAGCTCCATCTGCTCAAACTCACGGGTACGGAAGGTGAAGTTACCGGGAGTGATCTCGTTGCGGAAGGACTTACCGATCTGGCAGACGCCGAAGGGCAGCTTTTTCCGGGTGGTACGCTGGACATTCAGGAAGTTCACGAAGATGCCCTGGGCGGTCTCGGGACGCAGGTAAACGGTGTTCTTTGCATCCTCGGTGACGCCCTGGAAGGTCTTGAACATCAGGTTGAACTGACGGATATCCGTCCAGTTGTGCTTGCCGCAGGTGGGACAGCAGATGTTGTGCTCTTCCACAAACTCTTTCATCTCTGTCTGGGACAGCGCGTCAACGCTCTTGCCCAGATCGAAGCCATTCTCCTGGCACCATTCCTCGATGACCTTGTCAGCGCGGAACCGCTCGTGGCACTCACGGCAGTCCATCAGAGGATCGGAGAAGCCGCCCACATGGCCGGAAGCCACCCAGGTCTGGGGGTTCATCAGGATGGCGGCGTCCAGGCCCACGTTGTAGGGGTTCTCCTGAACGAATTTCTTCCACCAGGCCTTCTTCACGTTGTTCTTCAGCTCCACGCCCAGAGGGCCGTAGTCCCAGGTGTTGGCAAGGCCGCCGTAGATTTCACTGCCGGAGAATACAAAGCCTCTGGTCTTACAGAGGTTTACAATTTTCTCCATGGTCTTTTCCGTATTTTTCATGAAATTTCTCCTTTCAATTACTTTCGGCAGAAAAGGCAGTACAGAAATAAAAAAACGCCCGAAACTGCGAACTACAGCTTAGGGCGAACAATTGTCCGTGGTACCACCTAAATTCGGATGCATGGCATCCGCACTCAAATCCCATAACGGAGGATTCCGTCGGCGTCTACTGGGGCATATGTCCGTTGGAGCCGCTGCTCAAGGGGGCCGTTCATCCATCCGTCTGAAAGACTTGCACCAACCGTCTTCTCTCTGAAGCCGCGTACAGATTACTCATCCCTGTCATAGCTTTTGTCTATGGTCAATATAACATTCTCCGGTCTGCCTTGTCAAGCCGTTCCAATGGCTTTCTCAAAATTTGTGATGAATTTCAAGGATTTCCGAACCTGATTTGTGCAGTTTTCCGTGAAGGATTGGGGAAATATTTCCCCGACTGTTTCATCCGCCGGGCTTCTGTGGTACAATGATGAAAATACTCCCCTTATCCGAAACCGAGGTTTTCATCATGGTACAAGCAACGACAAAAAAGCCCGTCTCAAAACGGACAAGAATACATCTTTCCATCAGCATTTCCCTGCTTCTGCTGACCGCCCTCTGTTATGGCCTTGCCAAATACCACCCGGAGCTGATGTTCCCCTGGTATCGGGATGCCTCCCAGAAGCTTCTGCAGCTTTGGGCCAATATCACAGATCTTGTGCCCTTCTCCATTCTGGAGTTTCTGATTCTCGGTCTCATCTGGCTTGCCATTGGCTGGCTGATTCGGGTCATCGCAGACCGGGGACGGGGACTTGTGCATCTGCTGACCACCGCTCTTTTGATCGGGTCAGTGATGATCTCCATGTTCGTGCTGCTCTGGGGTGCCTGTCAGTTTGCCCCCACCTTTGCGGAGGAGCAGGGCTATGACTCCACCAGCTACACCCCCGAGGAGGCCGCCGAAGCCGCCGCATATTATCTTCAAATGGCCAACCAGTACGCCCTTTCCTCTCCCCGGGACGAAATCGGCGTCACCGATTTCGGCAGCTTTTTCGAGATCGCCGATTCTGTGGAAAGCGGCTACGAAGCTCTGGCGCAGAAATATGGTTCCCGGTTTGACGTGGGAAATGTAACGCCAAAGCCCATGCTGTTTTCCTGGGTCATGGACTGCATCGGTCTTACAGGGCTGTTTACCGCCTATACCGGAGAAATGAGCATCAACTGTAATACCCCGGACGTGTCGCTCCCCTTCACCATCAGCCACGAATGTGCCCACCGGGCAGCAGTGGCCCACGAAAACGACGCAAACTTTGTGGCGTTTCTGGCCTGCATCAGTTCTGAGGATATGGCCTATCAGTATTCCGGCTATTATTCCGCCTTTGTCTATGTGTACAACGCCATTTCCAAAGTCAGCAAGGACACTCAGTCCCAGCTTTGGAGCGGCCTTAGCGATCCCCTAAAGGCGGATATTCTCGCATCCAATGCCCACTATGCCCAGTTCGCCGGACCGGTGAAGGAGAAGGCCCAAAAGGTCAACGACAAATACCTCAAATCCTTCGGCCAGCCCTCCGGCGTCAACAACTATGGAGCCGTAGCCGGTGCCCTCATCGGGTACTACTGGAAGGAGATCAAGCCCCAGCTGGGATAAATCGAACAAATGTGGAAGGCGCAGCTCCCCCCGTGGAAGCTGCGCCTGTATTTTATGAAAGCTCTTTCCTGATCTGCTCCAGCGGGATGCCTTTTTCCTCCGCAATGGCCCGGAGACGCTCAAATTCAGGCTTTTCCCGAACAACGCCCCAGCCTTCGGCCCGTTTCACCGGAACCGGGCCATATTTTGTTTCCCGCTGCACAAGGCTGCGGTTCAGAGTGTATCGCTGCTTTTCCGCAATTCGGATGCCCAGCGTGGTGGTATGGAGGAAGATGCACGCCGCCATTTCCTCCTGCCGCTCCTTCTCCGTCAGCACCGTCAAAAGCACCCCGGGACGGTTTTTCTTCATGCCGATGGGGGTGGTGAACACATCCAGCGCCCCGGCACTGAGAATTGCTTCTGTGGCAAAGCCAATATCCTCCGGGGTCATGTCGTCCAGATTGCACTGAAGCTCCACCACCGTATCCCCCTTCCGCCCGTCGTCTCCCAGCATGGCCCGGATACAGTTCGCCGCGGGGAATTCCTTGTTTCCAACGCCGTAGCCGATCTTCTCCACAGCCATCACAGGCATGGGGCCAAACTCCTGCACAAAATGCTTCAGCAGTGCCGCCCCAGTGGGGGTACACAGCTCTCCCTGAATGGTGCCGGAGTACATGGGGATTCCCCGGAGCAGATGGGCCGTTGCGGGAGCCGGTACCGGCAAAATGCCATGGGCACAGTGTACATGGCCGCTTCCCACATGAACCGGAGAGGCCACGATCTTCTCGGCTCCCAGCTCCTCCATCAGCAGACAAACCGCCACCACATCCGCAACCGCGTCCATAGTGCCCACCTCGTGGAAGTGAATCTCCTCCACAGGCTTTCCATGGGCACGGCTTTCTGCCTCCGCAATGGATTCATAGACCTTCAGGGCATTGTCCTTTACCGTTTTGGGGATACTCAAACCGTTGATGATTCCCCGGATATCCTCCATGGAGGCATGGTGATGGTGGCCATGGTCATGGTGATGCCCGTTGGTATGATCGTGCTCATGGTCGTGATGATGCACATGGTCATGCGCATGGTCGTGCCCGTGTTCATGATAATGCGTATGGTCATGTACATGGGCATCGGCACTGTGTTCCTCATGGCCCTGAACCTTCACCGTCACATGGCCGCCCAGAATGCCGCAGGTTTCCTTCTGCTCCATGGTCACTTCCACCCCGGGAATCTCATTGAGCGTTTTCAGAATGCGTTCCGGATCAGGATGAAGCTCCAGCAGTGCTGCCGTCAGCATATCTCCCGCAGCGCCCATGGCGCATTCCAGATACAGTGTTTTCATTTCGTTTCTCCCCCTATGTGATTGATCATACTGGCAAGATACCCTGCCCCAAAGCCGTTGTCGATATTCACCACACTGACGCCGCTGGCACAGGAGTTAAGCATACTCAGCAGTGCCGAAAGCCCGCCGAAATTTGCCCCATAGCCCACGGATGTGGGCACCGCAATCACCGGGCAGTCCGCAAGACCTCCAATGACGCTGGCAAGAGCACCCTCCATGCCCGCAATGGCCACAATGGCCCGGGCGCCCATGATCTCATCCAGATGACTCAGCAGTCGGTGCAGCCCTGCCACACCCACATCATAAAGGCGAACCACCCGGTTGCCCAGGGCTTCCGCCGTCAGTGCTGCCTCCTCAGCAACCCCCTGATCGGAGGTGCCGCCGGTGGTCACCACAATGTAACCCTGCCCGTCCGGCTCCGGCATCTCTCCGGCGATTCCCACGCCGCTGATCGCATCGTAGCGAATGGGCAGGGATTTCTGCACCTCAGCCGCTTTTTCCCGGCTCATGCGGGTGATGAGCACCGTCTTTTGTCCCGCCTTCCGCAGCGCTGAAGCGATTTCCGTGATCTGGTCTGCCGTTTTTCCCGCTCCGTAGATCACCTCGGCAGTCCCCTGCCGGAGTGCCCGGTGATGATCCGGCTTGGCAAAGCCCAAATCCTCAAAGGGCGCTTTTTTCAGCTGCATCAGAGCCGCATCCACAGTAAGCTCCCCTTTTGCCACCTGCTCCAGCAGCAGCTTTGTCTGATCCATTACCGTCCCTCCAAATCCAAAAACACACCCCGGAACAGGGGCTTCAGGGCTGTAAGAATTTTCTCCCGGCGGTCCAGCAGTCCCGGCATTTGGGCTTCCTTTACCTGAATCCGTGCCGCCCCCTCAAACATCCGAACCCGGAAATCCGTAAATCCCAAAGAAAACAGCGTTTCCTCCGCCAGCTCCACCTTCCGAAGGGCCTCCTCTGTAATGGGTGTTCCCGCCGGGAATCGGGTAGCGAGGCAGGCATAGGCAGGCTTATTCCAGGTAAACAGCCCCGCCTGCCGGGATTTCTCCCGGATCATGTCCTTGGTGAAGCCGCATTCCCGCAGAGGCGACCGAACCTCCAGTTCCTTCAAGGCCTTCATACCGGGCCGGTCGGCAGCATCGTCCGACGCGTTGGTTCCGTCCATCACCAGAGTAAGGCCGTCTTTCTCTGCCTGCCGAAGCAGTGTGCCAAAAAGCGCCCGTTTGCAATGATAGCAGCGATCCGGGGGATTGTGTCCCGCCGAAGGCAGAATGTCACAGGGAATCACCGTAATCTCCACCCCCAGCTGCCGTCCCAGCTTCAGGGCATCCTCCAGTTCAAATTCCGGCTGAAAGGCCGTCTTTACAAAATAGGGCCGAACCTCCACCCCAGCCTTTACCGCTTCATAGAGCAGATACGCCGAGTCCACACCCCCGGAGAAGGCCAACGCCGCCTTGGGATGCTCCCGGAAAAAATCCTGTAAATCCATATCGTACCTCCTACCCATACCGGCGGATTGCTTCCACCCCGCCCTGATCCATCTTTTCCTCATCGAACAGCAGTTCCTCCGACAGGCCATCTGCAAAGGCCCTTCCCTCTGTCAGAACAATGGAGCGTTTGCAAACCTCCAGCGCAAAGGGCAAATCATGGGTGGCAACCAGCATCGTTTGCTCAAGCCCCTTCAACACCCCGATCAGCCGCCTTCTGGCTTTGGGGTCCAGAAACGCCGTAGGTTCATCCAGCAGAACGACTTCCGGCTCCATAGCCAGCACCGTAGCCAGTGCTGCCATTCGTTTTTCACCACCGGACAGCCGCAAGCTGCTACGATCCTTCAAATGGAGGATTCCCAGCCGTTCCAGCGTTCCCTCTGTCCGGCGCCGCACTTCATCATCCGGCAGCCCCATATTTTGCAGCCCAAAGGCCACATCCTGAAAGATTGTGGGCATAAAGAGCTGATCGTCCGGGTTCTGGAACACCAGTCCCACCCGTTGCCGCAGTAGGGGCAGATTTTGTTTCTCCGACTCCACCCCACCGGCCACAATTCTTCCGCGAAAATCTGCAATACCCACCAGGGCCATCATCAGCGAGGTTTTCCCCGCCCCATTGGCACCGATAAGGGCGCAGGTTTCCCCCTGAGTCAGAGAAAAGCTTACATTCTCAAGTCCCACAGTCCCATCCTCATAGGTCAGGGACAGATGTTCAACGGTTAACATAACACACCACCCAGTAATGCCGGAATATCCACAAAGCGAAACAGCGCCGAGCTGAGGCTCACCGCCAGCAGGAAAAACCAGTCCCCCGCCGACATTTTTCCGGCGGTTTCTCCAATCATGCTGCCGCCAAAGCCCCGGCACTTCATGGCATGATAGATTCGCTCCGCCCGGTCATAGCTTCTCAGCAGCAGCTGTCCCGCAAAGGCACCCATATGACGCATTTCCAGCCGTGGCTTCCCCCGAAGGGCGTAGGCCGCAGACATGGAGGAAACCTCCTCCATGAGACAGCCCACATACCGATAGGTCATTTCAAACAGGCTGACGAATACTCCCGGTACATGGAGCCGCCGGAGAGATGCCGTCAGCGCTCTCATAGGCGTCACCGCCACCAGCACCAACACCACTGACACACACAGCAGGGTTTTCAGCAAAATGGAAAGGCAGGAGATCACCCCGCCGCTGAAGCCGACGCCCCCCACAAACACCATTGGGCTGCGGTCCAGCAGCGCATTGCTCAGCCCCGCAAACAGGCAGAAGGGCAGCGCCACCAGCACTCGCTTTCCCACCAGCTTGAAAGGAATCTCTCCCAGCGACAGCATCAGCACCGGGTAAAAAACGAAGGGCGCCAGCATTCCAAGCCTGTATCTGGGAAAGGAAATCAGCATTACCATATAAAACAGGGTGCCAAGGAGCTTTGCCATGGGGTGCAGACCATGTATCGCAGTATCTCCCTCGGCCAGCTGCTCCAATGTGTACAGAGCCGCTGTATTCTGACGGATATTCCCCATGGCAAATCCCCCTCCTTTACGCTTTTACCCGTTTCTTTTTCACCACCACAATGACAGTTCCCACAATCCCTGCCAACACAAAGGTCATAACACTGCCCACCACACCGGCAATGGATGTGGACGCAGCCTCACTGTCCACGGGAGCCGCATAGTCCGCCATCAGGGCGGTCTGCTCCTGAATGTCTGCCGCCGCATCCATTACGGGGCCTTCCGCCTCCAGCTCCGCAGTGCCTGCGGTCTTTTCCATGGCCCATTCCAGACCATCCGGCAGCCCGGAAGCCGCAAGGCTCAGACCTCCCGCCACCAGCAGAGCCGCCACAGCCAGAATCGCCACTGTTTTCTTCACAGGCACCCCTGCGGCGCTTTCCTGTACGCTGTCCAGCAGCTCCGGACGGCTTTTCCACACAAAGGTCAGAATGCCGCCGGTGACTATGCCCTCCACCAGTCCAATGGCCAGATGAATGGGCTGCATCAGCAGTACAAATGTGCCGAAGGGCAGTTCGGTAATACCGGAAGCAGTTGTCTCCAGCACCACGCCGAAAGCGCCCAACTGCAATCCAACCACCACCGACAGGGCAGATGCCGCCATAAGCCGTCCCATTCCAGTCTTTTTCCCGAATATGGCCTTAAACAGCAGCGGATAGATGAAGAGGCATGGGATAACGCCCATATTAAAAATGTTGCAGCCCAACGCCAGCAATCCACCATCGGCAAAAAACAGACATTGAATCATCAGCACCACAGAAAGGGTCAGCAGCGCTGCCGGACCGCCCAGCAGTCCCGACAGCAGAATACCACCGCCAATATGTCCGCTGGAGCCGGTCCCGGGTATTGTAAAGTTAATCATCTGGGCGGCAAACACAAAGGCTCCGGCAACCGCCATCAGCGGGAGTTTTTTCTCCGCCTGTTTGTCTCCCTTCATTTTTGCCACGGAATATCCGATGGCTCCTGCACTGACCGCGCACATAACCCCGCCCACCGCAGGATTCAGCAATGCATCTGCCATATGCATAAGTCATTCCTCCAATAAACAAAATTTGCCAGTCTGGCATTCATCCCATCTGTATGGGGCAATTACCTTCCTGGCAATTCTGTACACGCATTGGAACAATTTTAGCCGGATACACCGGAAACCGTCAGCTGCCTGCTGTCGGCATTTACGCTTATTCCCGGATCAGGGCAATAGCACTGTCAATGAGCTGTCCCAGGGATTGCTGCCCCACACCGGCAACCAGATTGTCGCAGTGATTCACCGGGATCAGCACCCGTTTTGCCTCGCTCTGTCCCACAGCCACAGCCATCTTGGGGGTGATTTCCCCCTGCAAAGCGTCGGCGATGACAATGCCCACCGGTCCCACAATCACATCTGCCCGTCTGGCGCCAACCACAACGGCATTCTCTCCGGTGGCGGTGATGTGGGCCCCTGCCTTCCGCATGGCAGCAGTGGCAGCAGAATTGGTCCCCACCGCCGTAATCACCGCATCGGGGCAGGCTGTCTTTAATTCCGTTACGAGCTGACGGCCCATACCGCCGCCCTGACCATCAATGACAAGGATTCTCATTGAATTTCCTTTCTCAGCTCAGGGAGTCGATCAGTCCCCGGAAGCCATTCTCCCGGAAAATCCCCTGATAGTAGCTCAGCTCGTCCTCAATCAGTTCATCAATGACCCGCATGCCCAGCAGCTCCACCGGAGCCTTGTCATCGGTGAGCAGATAACTCCCCGGGGTATAGGCCTCCAGGTTTTCCGACACCATGCGCATCTGTTCCGCAAGCTCCCCTTCCGGCAGAGCCTCCACCTGTCGGGACAGACCGGAAATGGTATCCCCGTCCATGGCCGCGAACAGCTCCCGGTTGGTGCCGCCCCGGACATCCACGGTGGCAACATGGGGGAACACACTGCCGATGGTGTCCGCAAGATACTGGTTGATGTTGCCCTCAGTACTGGAGTGCATGTTCATATTGACCACCATCACGCCGCCGGGATTCAGGTGATCCCGCACCATGGTGAAAAACTCCGCCGTGGACATCTGAAAGGGAATGGTAATGTCCTGATAGGCGTCCACCATAATCACGTCGTAGGTTTCCTCCACTGCCTGAAGATATGCCCGGCCGTCATAGGTGGTCACCTGTGCCTGCTCCGGCAGCTGAAAATAGGTCTCCGCCAGATCGGTGATCTTCTGATCGATCTCCACCCCGGACACGGTGCATTCCGGAAAATACCGCAGGGTCTGGGTGGCAAAGGTGCCGGTTCCCATTCCAAGAATCAGCACGTTTTTCCCCGCCTGTGCAGTTCCCGCCATCACCGGAGCCGCCAGCGCATAGTCGTAATACATGCCCGTCAGGCCGCCGTCCTTCTTCATGATGGACTGGACGCCAAAGAGCACATTGGTGGAGAGGATGACGCTGTCCTCATCCTCCTTGACCTGCAAATAGTTGTAAATGGACTCCCCCTCATAGAGCAGGTCATCCTCCCAGAAGGCCGAGGAGCCGGAGTGGCCGAAAATGGTGCAGACCACAAACAGCGCCGCCGCAACGATGCACATGACCCTTTTCCTGCGGCAGCTGATGAAGTACACCAGCCCCAGCAGGAGCAGAATTCCGGAGAAAATCAGGAATGTGACCGCTGTTCCCACTGCGGGAATGGTCACAAAGGTGGGCAGGAAGGTGCCGATGATGCTGCCGATGGTGTTGGCGGCCCCCAGAGAGCCAACTACCTTGCCGCTGTCGTCCAGACTGTCCACGGTGTACTTCACCAGAGAAGGGGTCACAGTCCCAAGCAGGAACAGGGGGTATACAAACACGATCATACAGGCAAAGAACGCCGCAAGGATCAAAAAGTTGTTGCTGACCGTAAGCACCAGCGCCCCGGAGATCAGGAGAATGATATATCTGCCCAGCACCGGAATGGCCGCGATCCAGATGGCAGCCACCATCAGCCGGGCATAGAGCTTGTCCGGATTGGGGTTTTTGTCCGCAGTCCGTCCGCCCCAGATATTGCCCAGTGCCATGGCAATCATAATGGTGCCGATGATGATGGTCCAGACGATCTGGGAGGAGCTGAAATAGGGTGCCAGGAGACGGCTTGCGCCCAGTTCCACTGCCATCACGGACATGCCGGAGAAAAACTCTGTCAGATACAGGTAGAATTTATTCTTGAGAATATCGGACTTCACAGGCAACCCGGCCTTTCCTTTCGTTTTTCTCATTATATCTTTTTTCTATGGAAAACACAAGATATTTTCTGCCAGACGGCAACGGAGCCGCCCCTTTCGGGACGGCTCCAAAACGCTTTATTTCCCATAGGTTCGGTACAGGAACGTAACGATCTGTGCCCGGGTACAGCTTGCATCGGGGCTGAACTGGGTGGTGGACGTGCCATAGACGATCTTGTTCTCAGCCGCCCAGATCACAGCCTTGGCGTAATATTCCGAGGCTTTCACGTCCGTGAAGGGATTCTTTCCCGTGGTGGGCTCCGGTCTTCCCTTGGCTCTCCACAGGAACGCAGCCACCTGACCACGGGTACAGCCCTGATTGGGGCTGAAGGTGGTGGTGGAGGTACCGTAAACAATGCCGTTTTCCGATGCCCAGAGGACAGCCTTG
>JAQXMD010000057.1 GCA_029012465.1 Oscillospiraceae bacterium
CAGAAGGTGGTTGTCTGCGGCGGCGGTATTGTAGGCCTGGAATGCGCGGTGATGCTGGGCATGGAGGGCAAGGATGTGACCGTCATTGACATGATCCCTCTGGAGAAGTTCGCGGAGGGCTTCCCGGTATTCAACCATATCGAGCTGAATTATCAGCTGGAAAAGTACGGGGTCAAGCTGTTTGGAAACCAGAAAATTACCGGCTTTACCGATGCCGGGGTAATGACGGTTGGCCCTGACGGCACAGAAAACTGCTTTGCGGGCGACAGCTTTGTGCTGGCTCTGGGCGTAAAGCCGGACAATGCCCTGGGCAAGGAGCTGCTGAGCCGCTATGCCGAGGGCGTTTACATGGTCGGAGACTGTGTTTCCACCGGGCGGGTGCTTGCTGACGCCAATCAGGAGGCCTTCCACGCTGCCATTCGCATCCGCTGAGGCGGGCAAAAGGACTGCTGCTTTGACTTTGCAGCCACATCAACAATGGAGGAGAACATAAATGCACACCATCGAGAACAACCTGACCTCAGGCAGCGTTTTCAAAACCCTGTGGAAATTTACCCTTCCCTTTATCGGCACCAACCTGATTCAAACTCTGTATGGCATGGTGGACCTGTATATTGTGGGGCAGTTTTCAACCACCGCAGATGTGTCCGCAGTATCAGTGGCGGGAACGGTCATCGCGACCTTCTCCATGCTGCTGATCGGCTTGTCCGTGGGTGTTACGGTTATTGTGGGACAGCGGTTCGGAGCCGGAGATGAGAAGGAACTGTCATCTGTTTCTGCAACGGCGTTTTCCCTTTCGGCAATCGTTGGTGTGGCATTGGCGGTCATTGTAGGCGCTCTATCCATCCCCATGCTGAAATGGATCAACACCCCGGAGGACGCCATGAACGGCGCGGTGGCCTATATGCTCATCTGCAGCGTGGGGTATATTTTCCAGTCCTTTTACAATATGCTTGCGGGAATTCTCCGGGGGGTGGGTGATTCCAGATCTCCGCTGATCTATGTGGGCATTTCCAGCGTGCTGAATATTCTCGGGGATATCCTGCTGGTCTGGGGCATGGGGATGGGCGCAGCCGGTGCGGCACTTGCTACCACACTGGCCCAGGGAATCTGCGTGCTCATTGGCGTGATTCATGTGAAGGGACGGTCCTTCCCCTTTGATTTTAAGCCGGGGAGCTTCAAAATCGTCAAAGCAGAGGCCAGAGAGCTGCTCCATGTGGGCCTTCCCATTGCGCTGCAGGAGGTTCTTGTGATGTTCTCCTTTATTATTCTGGAGAGCATTGTCAACCGGTTCGGACTGGATGCCTCGGCGGCTGCTGGAATTCTGGACAAGATTTTCCTCTTTGCGACCATTCCCACCAATGCCTTCAACGCCGCCATTTCCGCCATGGTTGCCCAGAACGTGGGCGCCAATGAGCACGGGCGGGCAATGAAATGCCTGTGGTATGGTTCCATTCTCAGCGTGGCCTTTGCGGCGGTGTTTTTCCTGCTGGGGTGGCTGATTCCCGACAGGATGGTCGGCATCTTTACCACAGATACGGGGGTAATTTCCGCGGGAACAGAATACTATGCGGGCTATAAATATGAGTATCTCCTCTGCGCTCTGGCATTCTGTGTCAATGGATTTATCAATGGAACCGGACATACAAAGCTCACTCTGGCAAACAATATCATCTCCACCTATGTGGTGCGGATTCCCGGATGCATCCTTCTGGGGGTTGTGGCAGGCTGGGGCCTTTACGGAATCGGCTATGCGCTTCCCGTGGCCTCTGCGGCGCAGGTGATCGTGGGCTTCGGGTTCTTCTTCACCGGAAGATGGAAAAAGCCTGTGACAGGGAATTCAAATTCAGGCGAATAAACAACACGCACCCTTGGCAGAAGTTGTACCAGGGGTGCGTGTGAGCTATATGTCAGGGTCAGTTTCCTTCAAAGGTTTCTGCCACATCCTTCAGCAGCTGCCGGATCTTCAGATGCTGGGGGCAGATTCTTTCACACTTGCCGCAGCCGATGCAGTCTGAGGCTTTGCCGTTGTGAACGGTGTGGGCATGGTGATAGTAGTACTCTGAGCTCCAGTCCTGATAGGCCTTTTTGGCGTTCATGCAGGCAAAAAGGTCGGGAATGGAGATGCTTTTGGGACATCCTGCCACGCAGTAGCGGCAGGCGGTGCAGGGAATCAGCTTTTGAGAGCGGATAATCCCAGATACCTGCGCAATAGCGTTTACCTCTTCGTCAGTCAGAGGCTGGAAGTTCTCCATACAATTCAGATTGTCCGCCATCTGGCCAATGGTGCTCATACCTGAGAGTACCATAACAATGCCGGGATGTCCTGCGGCAAACCGGAGGGCATAGCTGGCGGGACTTCCGCCCTGAAGGTCGGAAAGAACCTTTTCTGCCGCAGGGGGCAGGGTGGCCAGATGACCGCCTTTTACCGGCTCCATGACCAGAATGGGCTTTCCGTGCTTCCGGCAGACCTCGTAGCACCGGCGGCTCTGGACGGCGGGGTCCTCCCAGTCGATGTAGTTCAGCTGTAGCTGCACCAGCTCGATCTCCGGGTGGTCCGTGAGAATCTGCTCCAGCACATCGGCGGTGTCGTGGAAGGAAATGCCGAAGTGACGGAACTTGCCGGCCTTCTTCAGCTTCAGAGCGGTTTCATAGGCGTTGTTCTGCTGAAATTTCCGGTAGCTTTCAGCGCTCTGGGAGTGCATCAGATAGATGTCGAAGAAGTCTACGCCGCAGGCTGCCAGCTGCTTGTCCAGAAGGGGCGCAATATCCGCCTGACACTGGAAACAGCTGCCGCTGAGCTTGTCTGTGAGGATGTAGCTGTCTCTGGGATACCGGCTTGTCAGGCATTCCCGCAAAGCGGTTTCGCTCTGGCCGGCCAGATAGACGTGGGCCGTGTCAAAGTAGTTGAATCCCCTAGCCATATAGGCGTCCACCATTTTGGTGAACTCCTCCAGATTGACTGCCTCTCCGTTCATGGGGAGCCGCATGCAGCCAAAGCCCAGCCGATGGGTAGGGGATAAGAATGTATGTTCCATGGTATACCTCGTTTTGCGTATGATTTTCAGGAAATATTGTATGACATTCCTGACAGGAAAACAAGTGCCGGAATAGGATACTCACTGAATTCTCAAAATGTTTTGGAATCCATTGTACAAGCTATATAACCGGTTATGTAAAATGCATAAATGAAAACTGCTGCATTTGGGCGATTTCGGTAGGATAACTATTGCAATCACAAGGGAAAATTAGTATAATACAACTGTTTGTTAAGATCCGCGCAGTGCTGCGACTGCGCATATATTTTGGGGTTTCATTCCCCGGAAAGAGGTTTACCGACATGACTTACGAAGATTACAAAAAGATCTACGAGAGCAAAAAAGGTACCGTTGACGATGCCC
>JAQXMD010000058.1 GCA_029012465.1 Oscillospiraceae bacterium
GGGCGCAGTGGCGCTGGTGATCGTGGAGGTGTTCCCCAAGGGGCTGATCGGCATTTTCGGTGCTGCCAATGAGAGCGTGTATTATACGGAATTCGCCGTGAAGAGCTTCCGCATCTATCTGTGCATGATGATTCTGGCCACGGTGAACAAGGGGGCCTTTATCTATCTCCAGTCTCTGGGCAAGGCCCTTGCCTCCACCATGATCTCCATGGTCCGGGAAATCGTCTTCGGCGTGGGCTTTGCCCTGCTGTTGCCCCGGTTCTTCGGCCTTGACGGGGTACTCTACTCCATGCCACTATCCGATATACTGACCTTTGTAATTGCGGCGGTGGTGATTCTCAGAACCCTCAGGGAGCTTGGGGAAAAAGATACTATATAATTTAACGTGGCTGCTGCAACGGTTGGTTGCAGCAGCCACGTTGGTTTTTCCTCGTTTTGATGGTCCGGAGATTCCTGCGCCAGTGTGCGCACTGGCTTGGAATGACCATTTGAGGGTGCCTGCCTCGTGCGGGGTGCTACCTGTCAATTTATCAGTCATTCCGAACCAGTGACCGTGTCACTGGTGTGGGAATCCCCTTCCTGCGGGGATAAGCAGTCAGTAAAACACGTCTTTACGCAAGGTCAAATTCCCGGTCGATGTTATACCGCACATTTTCAATCATTCTGTCGCAGTATTCCATCTCGCCGTTGTCGAACATCAGAGCCGCGCCGAAAATCAGCGCCCGGATCACATATTGCTTCCGCTCCCGGGTGGCCTCGTCCATGTGCACCTTTTCACAATAAGCGGCCACCAGCTTCTGGGTGGGAGAGCTCAGCTCTCCCCGGAGCTTGTGATAGGAGTTGTCAAACTCATCGTCCTTCAGCATCAGAATAGAACGGAAATGGGGATGCTCCACCAGAAACTGCACATAGCCCACGCTGAGCTCCACAATTTCTTTTCTCAGATCCCCCGAATAGCGGTCCATGATTTCCCGCTGCCGCTCATGCCACTGGCTGTTGACATACGAAATGATGGCCGCAATAAAGCCCTTCCGGTCGCCGAAGTGCTTGGCCGGGGCCGCACAGGATACGCCGCAGGTCTCCGCCACCCGCCGGATGGAAAACCCGGTGATGCCGTGTTTATTGATTTCCTCCACCCCCGCCTTGATAAGGGCTTCCCGCTTTGACTGTCTTTTTTCTGATGCTGCCATGACCAAACCTCCCGGCTGATTTGGCGGTGTTACAGAGCCGCGGGCTGACGCAGCTCCACCTTTCTGATTTTTCCGCTGATGGTTTTGGGCAGCTGATCCACAAACTCGATGATGCGCACCCACTTGTACTCCGCCAGACGGGAATTGCAGAATTCCCGAAGCTCCTTTTCCAGAGCACGGTCAGGTTGATAGCCTCCATTCAGGGTAATCACTGCCTTGATGGCCTGTCCCCGGAGGGGATCCGGCACGCCCACCACGCTGCATTCCAGCACCGCCGGATGCTCCATCAGGACATTTTCCACCTCAAAGGGTCCAACACGGAAACCGCCTGTCTTGATTATATCATCAAATCGTCCGTGAAACCAGTATCCCCCTCCCGGAGCACCTGATCCAGCAAAAGCATGCGTCGCAGTCCACACGGTCTGCAATCAGGTTTGCAATGGCTTCAAAAATCATAATTGGTTCCTCCATAATTTCTGTTGTTATTAGGTTATCACTGATAATCTTTTGCGTGCACTATACGCTTTTCCGATGCCATTGTCGATAGGGTTCACAAAAAGTTCAAAGATTTTAACTATATTTTCGCTCTCTGACCGGAAATAATGAAAAAGCACCCCCTCTGCTTGTGGGCAAAGGAGGTGTCGGATTTCTCTTTGAAGTTTATGCCATTACAGCAGATGGGCGCGGATTTCCTCGCCGCTGAGGGGGGACAGATAGGCTGGAGCCACGTCAAATACAGTCTTGCAGCCGGTCTGGCCCTCTCTGCTGAGCCGGGCAACGGCTCTTGCAAAGGCGGTGATGACGGAGCCGGTGAACTCGGGGTTGGAATCCAGCGTCAGCTTATACTCCACAACGTGGTTGTGCGCATCCTGAAGGCCGGTGACACCGGTGCGGATGACGCTGCCGCCATGGGGCAGACCGCTGTGATCCCGCTGCATCTCCTCCTGGGTGATGAAATGCACGGTGGTGTCGTAGTCGGAGAAGTAATTGGGCATATTCACGATCTCGGATTCAATGCGCCGGAGGTCTGCGCCCTCCTCGGCAACCACGAAGCACTCACGGGTGTGCTTTTCCCGGGTGGTCAGCTGGGGCTGCTTTCCCTCCCGGACAGCCTCCATGGCCTTCTCCACGGGAATGGTGTACTGCCGGCAGTCCCTGACGCCCTCGATTCGGCGAACCGCATCGGAATGTCCCTGGCTGACGCCCTTGCCCCAAAAGGTATAGTCCTGTCCGTCGGGGAGAATGCAGTTTGCGTAGAGCCGGTTCAGGGAGAACATGCCGGGGTCCCAGCCGGAGGAGATCAGGCAGGTGGTTCCGGCAGCCTTTGCGGCCTCGTCCACCCTTGCAAAATGCTCGGGAATCCGGGCATGGGTATCAAAGCTGTCCACACAGTTGAACATGGCGGCATACTTTGGGGTCTGCTCCGGCAGATCCGTTGCGCTGCCGCCGCAGAGGATCAGCACATCGATCTTCCCCCGCATATCGGCAAGGGCGCTCTCGTGATAAACCGGAGCATCGGGAATGCCCACTTGGACTGTCGCAGGGTCTCTTCTGGTGAAAACGCCCACAAGCTCCATGTCCTGATTCTTTGCAACGGCGCAGGCTACGCCCCTGCCCAGATTTCCGCAGCCGAAAATACCAATTTTAATCATAGGAATCGTCCCTTCGTATCGAGAGTATGGTTTTAGTGATTTACTGTACTGTATTATACATGACAATTCGGAAGGATTCAATGGTTTTTCTCTGCTCCGCTCCGAAGGGGCGATTTCACCCAGCCGCAGGCTGGATTTCACACGCGAAAGCGTATTTCACTCGGCCAAGGACCGAATTTCACTGGGGCTGCGTAGCCGCCCCCATAGTCCATCCTCAGTCAGCCTTACGGCTGACAGCTCCTTCTCCAAGGAGCTTTTGGCGCTTCCGCGTCATGGTGATGCGTACCAGCGGGGCGTCGGGGACACCCCCTACGAATCGTGGCGGATGAATGTACTTATTGTTGTCACGCACATCACACCGCCCGAAGGGGCGATTTCACCCGGCGCAAGCCGGATTTCACATGCGAAAGCGTATTTCACTTTGCTGCAGGCAAAATTTCACCGGATGCTGCTGCATGCGCAGCAGCATCCCTGCTTTCCCCAATGCGAAGAGTTACCACGACCTCCCCATCGCGCCGCTCCTGCTCCAGCTCCGCCCGGACCCCTGCTGCCCGGAGAATTTCCGTGTCCCGGGCCATCCGCTGGAGAAACAGCCTTGTGTCCCGCTGCTGATAGCGGACCGTGCCGGAATCCCTGTGGTTTTGCAGGTACACATCAATGTAGGACACCGTCTGTGCAACACTCAGCCCTCTGGCGATGATCTCCCCCAGCACCGCCAGCCGGGCTTCCTCCCCCTGAATCCGCAGCAGCTCCCGTCCATGGCGCTCCCCAAGGCCATGCTCGGTGAGCATCCCGCGGACTTTCTCCGAATGCTGCAAGAGACGGAGCTTGTTGGCAATGGCCGACTGGCTGCGGCCCAGCTTTTTTGCCGCCTGCTCCTGGGTCAGCCCCGAGGCCTTCAGATACGCCCGGAGAAGCTCCGCCTCCTGAAAGCAATTAAGGTCCTCCCGCTGGAGATTCTCCGTAAGGGAAATCAGCAGCTCCTCCCCCGGGTCCAGATTCAGAAGAATGCAGGGAACCTCCCCAAGTCCCGCCATTCTCGCCGCCAGGAGCCGCCGACGCCCGGAAACCACCGTGTAGCTCTCCCCAAGCTTCCGCACCGTCAGGGGCTGAAGGATGCCCACCTGCCGGATAGATGCCGCCAGCTCCTGTAGGGACGTCATGCTGCCGTCCCGGCTCTTCCCCTCGTTTTTCAGCAGCCGCAGCGGCAGATACAAAATCCTCCCGTCTGTATTTCGTTCACGCTCCATTGTCTTGTCCTCCCTTTCCCGTCAGTCAGATGCGTCATTGCTCCATTCCCGGCAATTTCCCCCGCCGGAATACCCATATTATACCATATCTTCAATATATTGCTACTATATTTTGTCGAATCTGGGTATGACTGTCAAAAGAATTTGGCCCCTCTGAGGGGGCCTTTTCACGAGCTTCCGGGGTTGCCTCATGGCATTCTGCCCAAGGAACAGAGCCAAAAGCGCTGCAATTTCACCGTCAAATGAAATTGACAAACTATCGTTTTTATACTAAAATAGCCTTGTCGCAAGGATGGAAAAGCAGTACCGGTTTTCCCTCTGCCAAAGAGAGCGGGTCACAGGCTGAAAGCCCGCGCAGAGATGATCGGGAAGGACATTTCCGGAGCGGGCGTATAAGGCTTCTGCCGAAATCGCGGTCTTCCCCACCTGACGGGGGCAAAAGGGCGGTTTTCCGCCGAATTTGGGTGGCACCACGAAGCGTAATGCTCTCGTCCCAAGGTATGGGATGGGGGTGTCTTTTTTTCTAAGTCATTTCCCCACGAATCACATGAAAGGATTGATGATATATGAGTACCATGAAACCCCGCACCCTTTCCGGCTTCATGGAGCTGCTCCCTGCGCCTCAGCAGCAGATGGAGCGTTTTATGTCCGTGCTCCGGGAGACCTACAGTCTCTACGGCTTCACCCCTTTGGACACCCCTATCATCGAGGACGCCCAGATTCTTCTGGCCAAGGGCGGCGGCGAGACGGAAAAGCAGATTTACCGGTTCCAGAAGGGCGACAGCGATCTGGCCCTGCGGTTTGATCTGACCGTGCCTCTGGCGAAATATGTTGCCCTCCACTATGGGGAGCTGACCTTCCCCTTCCGCCGCTATCAGATCGGCAAGGTCTACCGGGGCGAGCGTGCCCAGCGGGGCCGGTTCCGGGAGTTCTATCAGGCGGACATCGACATCATCGGTGACGGCAAGCTGGACATTATGAATGAGGCGGAGATTCCCTCCATCATCTACAAAACCTTCACCCGTCTGGGCCTCCGCCGGTTCCAGATTCGGGTCAACAACCGGAAAATCCTGAACGGCTTCTACGCTATGCTGGGCCTCACGGAACAGTCCGCCGAGGTCATGCGCACCGTGGACAAGCTGGACAAGATCGGCCCCGAAAAGGTGGCCGCTCTGCTCCGGGAGGAGGTAGGCGTTTCTCCGGAGGCTACAGACGAAATTCTCAGGTTCATTGCCATCGACGGCACCAACGATCAGGTCATGGCGGCCCTCCAGGGCTATGTGGGCAGAAACGAGCTGTTCGATCAGGGCTACGAGGAGCTGGGCACTGTGGTTCGGTATCTGGGGGCCTTCGGCGTTCCCGAGGAGAACTTCCGGGTGGATTTGACCATTGCCCGGGGTCTCGACTACTACACCGGCACCGTCTATGAGACCGCCCTGCTGGATCATCCGGAAATCGGCTCCGTGTGCTCCGGCGGCCGCTATGACAATCTGGCCGGGTACTATATTGACAAGCCTCTGCCCGGCGTGGGCATCTCCATCGGTCTGACCCGGCTGTTCTATGTGCTGGGTGAGCAGGGCATGCTCAGCGAGGATATGCTCACCGCTCCCGCCGACGCCCTGGTGCTGCCCATGACCGAGGACATGGCTCCCGCCATCACCGCCGCCACTGCCCTCCGAGAGGCCGGCATCCGCACCCAAATCTATGGGGAAAAGAAGAAGTTCAAAGCCAAGATGTCCTACTGCTCCAAGCTGGGCATTCCCTTTGCGGTGCTCATGGGCGAGGACGAGGTGGCCCAGAACAAGCTGTCCGTGAAAAATTTCGCCACCGGAGAACAGGTCACGGTATCTGTGGAAGAAGCAGTCGCGCTGATTCGTGCAGAGCTGACCCGCCGGGGCGAAGGCACTGTTATCTGCGAAAAATAAATCTTTCACATTCAAAATACAGAATCGAGGTCAAAATATGTTTCAGTCCAGAACCCACACCTGCGGAGCGCTGCGGCTTTCCGATGCAGGCACCACCGCTACCATCTGCGGATGGATGGAAAACGTCCGTGAGGTGGGCAGCAACTTTGCCTTTGTGATCCTCCGGGACTTCTACGGCACCACTCAGGTGGTCATCGAAAACGAGGAAATGATGAACATCATCAAGCCCCTGAACAAGGAGTCCACCCTGTCCGTCACCGGCCTTGTCCGGGAGCGTGAGAGCAAAAACCCCAAGCTCCCCACCGGTGAAATTGAGCTGGTTCCCACGGAGATCAAAGTACTGGGCCGCTGCCGCTACAACGAGCTGCCCTTTGAGATCAACCGGAGCCGTCAGGCCGATGAAACCCAGCGGCTCAAGTACCGCTATCTGGACCTCCGGAACCCGGAGGTAAAGCAGAATATCGTCATGCGCTGCAACGTGGTTTCCGCCCTGCGGCAGGCCATGGCTGACCACGGCTTTTTGGAGATCACCACCCCCATTCTCACTGCTTCCTCCCCGGAGGGCGCAAGAGACTATCTGGTTCCCGCACGAAAGCATCCCGGCAAGTTCTACGCCCTGCCCCAGGCGCCCCAGCAGTTCAAGCAGCTGCTGATGACCGCGGGCTTTGACCGGTATTTCCAGATTGCCCCCTGCTTCCGGGACGAGGATGCCCGGGGCGACCGGTCCCCCGGCGAGTTCTATCAGATGGATATGGAGATGGCCTTTGCCACCCAGGAGGATGTGTTCGCCGTTCTGGAGGACGTGCTGCCCCCCATCTTCGCCAAGTACGGCACCTATAACATCGCTTCCACCGCACCCTTCACCCGGATCCCCTACCGTCAGGCCATGGAGGAATACGGCTCCGATAAGCCCGATCTCCGCATTGACCTGAAGGTGCAGGATGTGACTGAGCTGCTCCAGAACTGCGGCTTCGGCCCCTTCGAGGGCAATGTGGTCAAGGCCGTTCCCGTCACAGGCTGCAAGCTGGCAAGAAAGGCCATCGACAAGCTCTGCACCGAGGTGGAGGTTCAGGCCGGCAGCAAGCCCTACTGGTTCAAGACCGATGAACAGGGTGCCATTGCAGGCGGCATTGCCAAGTTCATTAACGCCGACCCCGCCCTTGTTTCCGCAGTGACGGAGGCTCTGAAGCTGGAGCCCAACACCCTTGTGATGCTGTCCGCAGGAAAGCTCACCGCAGCCCAGAAAACCGCCGGTGTCATGCGGAAGCTGTTGGGTGCAGCCTGCGAGGGCCACATGGACAAGGAGCGCTACGAGTTCTGCTGGATCGTGGACTTCCCCATGTACGAAATCGGCGAGGAATCCGGAGAGCTGGAATTCTGCCACAATCCCTTCTCCATGCCCTCCGGCGGCCTGGAGACCCTTCTGAAGGCAGAGCGGGGCGAGATGGACCCTCTGGACATTCTGGCAGATCAGTACGATTTGGTGTGCAACGGCGTGGAGCTTTCCTCCGGTGCCGTCCGAAACCACGATCCCGAGATCATGGTCAAGGCCTTTGAGATGGTTCGACTGGGCGAGGAGGATGTAAAGGCAAAATTCCCCGCCATGTACAACGCCTTCTGCTACGGCGCGCCTCCCCATGCAGGCATTGCTCCCGGCGTAGACCGGATGGTGATGCTGCTGTCCGGTGAGGAGTCCATCCGGGAGGTCATCGCATTCCCCATGAACAAGAACGCCCAGGACATTATGATGGGCGCACCCTCCACTGTGGAGCAGTCTCAGCTGGACGAGCTGCATATTGCGCTGGTGCCTGAGGAATAATTCATTCTAAAAAGAAAATAGCGGCGCAGAAGTCATAAAAGGCTTCTGCGCCGCAGTGCGTTATTCATAAATCAATCGTCGTCAAAGGTTTTTAGCATATTATAAGCCGCAATTTTCTGCGCATTGGAGATGTCAAAGCCGCCGCCCCTTCCTCCCGTTGCCGCATTGTTGCCGGGGTTGTTTTGAACACTAAAGCCCGCGTACATGGCCGCGTTGATGGCAGCGATATCCCGCTGCTTTTTCTCCGTCTGGGTGAGGTTCGGTCTTTTCCGCCGAACCGTAAAGGTTTCCTCCAGAGCGTCCAGATACCGGAAGTGAGGATGAATGTCCACCACCGGCAGAGGCATAGCGGAGGCAACGGTCTCCATCTGGGAGATCAGGTCATCGGAGCCGCAGAGGGTTTCCTCGTCAATTTCCATGGCCACCTTCACGATTTCGTCCAGATTTCGTTTCTCCTCCAGAAGCCGTTGGCGATAGCCCCGGAAAATCTCCACTGTTTCCTCCGGCTGTGCCGTCATCCGGCGAATCTCATCCACCGTAAATCTGGCCCGCCGCAGGGTGGCGATCCGCAAAAGCTGCTGAATGTTCTCCTCGGTATAGTCGTGATATTCCTTTCCATTGAGATAGGTTTTATCGGAGGTAAAGAGTCCTTCTGCCTCATAAAATCGAATAGTCTTCTTGGTCAGGTTTGTGCGCAGGCACGCCTCTTTGATTTTCATGAGATCAACCCCTTTCTGCTTTCAGTATAGTACGTCCCCTAAGGGAACTGTCAAGGGTTTTTTCGTATTTTCCAAAATTATTCTGCTTTTTCCGGGGTACATTTCCATGTACCTTTCCTGAGAACCCTGTCTGCCGTCAGAATCGCCGCCAATCCCAGCAGAAAGCTCAGACAGAGGATGATGCTCTTTCCCATTTCAGGCAGGACAATGAGCCTTGCCCCGATGGCTCCGGGCCAGAGGGCAGCTGCTGCCAGTCCGAAGCTGAGAGCCGGTCGTTCTGGCATGGACCGATACAACAGGAACAGCGTCACAGGCATGGTGAGATTCAGGAGAAATTGTCCCACCATAGCCGGAGCAGCCCACATGGAGAAAAACCCGCAGAGCACCGCCGCGGGAGGAAGGGACAGCAGGACGCTTTTCCGTACACCCATCCGGTCCATGAAATATCCTCCCAGCAGCTTTCCGAAAAATACCGCAAGCACCGCCGCCAAGGACCAGAAGAGCCCAATCTTCCAGGGCTGTTCCACTGCGAAGCCCCCAAAGCTCCGGATGGCAATGGCACACAGCAGCATCAGCGGCAACCAGAAGGGAACCGGCTCCGACTTATTGTCTCCCCGACTTACCGGCTGCTCCTTCAGAAGCAAAATCAGAATTCCGCAAAGTCCCAGTCCAATACAAAGCCAGGGACAGGCTGCCGGGAACAGCATGCCAACCACAAGGCCGACACAGCCCGGGGATACAAAGACACCAAGAGCAGATGCTTTTCCATTGCTTTTCCGCAAAACCGCCGTACCGCCGCCCACATGAAACCCGCAGTTGCCACAGCCAAGGAGGATCGCCCGGAAGGGAAGCGGAAGGGGCATCATTCCTCCCAGAAGCACCAGCAGGCAGGAAATTGCCGTACCATACTTCTGAATCCGGAAGCGATCTGCAAGGAAGCCCCAAAGTGCCTGCCCGGTAAAGGCAACTGTGTTGTAGATCAGCACCCAGAATGCGCCCCCAACGCCATGGTACATGGCCGAAGCGCAGCAGGCATCCACCAGAAAATGCGTCATTGCCAGTAAAGTCAAACGGCTTCCCCCTTCCCTTTTGGAGGCAAAAAGCCGGTCTATGACCGGCTTTTCTCATTCATGATTCTCCGATTTTTCAAAGGCATCCAGCAAGCCGTTTTCGCCGTACTTGAGTGCACGGTTTACCCGGCTGATGGTAGCGCTGCTGGCGCCGGTTTCCTCCACAATTTCCGTGTAGACCTTTCCCTGATACAGAAGCTTTGCAACGTCAAAGCGCTGTTCCATGGAGCGAAGCTCCGTGATGGAGCAAAGGTCCTGGAAAAAGCGGAAACAGCTTTCCACATCATTCAGGGAGACAATCTCCTCATACAGCGCCATGCTGGCATTCTTAGGTGGTTTCTTGATCATATCGATCTCCTTCCACAGCATTGATGGACTCATTGTATCACAGTTTATCGCATTCGTAAACTGTTTTTTTTGCATGGTTAAAGCGCTAAAGTTTCAGATAGCTTCCTATACGCAAAAAGAAACCGCCCCCCGATTGGAGAGCGGCTTCGATGTTGGCATTACCTATCTTCACATGCAGTCACCCGCATACTATTGTCGGCACACACGAGCTTAACTTCTGTGTTCGGAATGGGAACAGGTGGACCCTCGCGGCAATCAACACCAACTTTGTACGGCTTTTTGGAGCCTTTCAGCTGTACCCTGAAAACTGAACACCGTTTCTTCATTACCCGCAATTCTCAAAGACACTCGAGCCTGCATTTCTTGTAGGACAAGCCCTCGGCTTATTAGTATCGGTCAGCTAAACACCTCTCGGTGCGTACACCTCCGACCTATCAACGACATAGTCTACGTCGAGCCTTACTCCTTTAAGGATGAGAGATCTTATCTTAGGGGGAGTTTCACGCTTAGATGCTTTCAGCGTTTATCTCGTCCATACGTGGCTACCCAGCCATGCCCTTGGCAGAACAACTGGTGCACCAGAGGTATGTCCATCCCGGTCCTCTCGTACTAAGGACAGCTCCCTTCAAATCTCTTACGCCCGCAACAGATAGGGACCGAACTGTCTCACGACGTTCTGAACCCAGCTCGCGTGCC
>JAQXMD010000059.1 GCA_029012465.1 Oscillospiraceae bacterium
TACCTGCGGGACCTATCATCGGCGCGGGCTCAAGGGATGTACCTCGCATCACACGCGGGTGGACTTTCTGGACAGCATCCTCAAGCTGTATATCCGCAAGGTGAAGGACAACAGCGCGCACATGATCAAGGCGCTGGAGGCCTCCATTCGGGATGAGAAGACGAAGATCGACGAAGGCGAACAGACGCAGGAGATGCTGCGCCGCCAGATCGATGCGATCAAGGGACAGCTCAAGGTGCTCATGCGCCAGAAGATTGCGGAGTTAACGAAAAAGCCGGATCAGGAAGAGATGATCAACGAAATGTACGACGGTCTTGAGGCTGAGTATTACGCAAAGATCAAGGGGCTGGAAAGCCAGCTTGCGCTGATGGCGGATCACCGGAACAATGTCATCCGGATCAACCGCGTGGCGAAGACGGCGCTGGACATTTTCGATGAAATCCTGAACAAGGAAGGACTGAAGAAGAAGGACATCGAATTTATCGTAGACAGGATCGATGTCTACGACGATCACATCGACATCCGGCTCAGAAGCGACATTGACGCGCTGCTGCACGTGTCGCAGAGTGAGGAAATAGAAAGAGCCACCCGCGGGGAGGAGGCTCTGGTGAGAAAGGTCAGAAACCGGAAAAAAGACGAACGTTCGATCCACAGTGTCAGCAGCGGCGACCTGTTGGGAATTTGTTGTGTATCAGTTTGCGCATTCTCTGGTTGACGAAGCTGAAAGAATGCGTAAGCAGTTTTCTTTTTATGGAAGGATTTGCGAGCTTTTTGTTGAAATTGAGTATCGGAATCAATCGATACTGAATAGAGAGTGATAGAGCATCAGGTTCAGCTTGAATCCCAGTGTTGTCACAATTGAAGTCATCAAGCTCGCAACGGAGAATGGCTTTCACAGTCCGCTGAGGCTAAACTTCTTTGATAACTCTTGATGGGCGTATTCTTTGAGCGTGCTAGGTTTCAGAAAAATTGGTAATAGCGTTATAAAAGTATTCGCGGGTATAGTACTTGATGAATACGGTTTGTTGGATAGCATTCAATGAATACGGTTATGGTGGGGGTGCGGTTATGAATGAACAGCTGCTGAAGATGAATGGCCTGTCATTGGGTATTCTGGATGCATTGTCATTTGAATCGCATCTCGGAATTCCGCTGAAAAAGAATCTACATTATTTTGATAAGGAACTGCTGATTCAGGAGTTATGTGAAATGACAGAATGGCTGGATGAGCAAGAACTTCTAGCGGATATTGCTATAGACTATAGAGTGAAGTGTCTGGATTCCATTCTTTTGAAATACAATCGATACTATCCGGATCATCAAACGCGAAAAGTATTCAATGATGTTTTGGGCTTCAGAGCCTTTTGCGATAACTACGATGAAGTTAGAGCCTTTGAGTCGGAGTTATTTCGGGTTGCCGATATGTCAATGGGCAAAGCAAATGACGATGGATACCGCGGTGTTCATGTTTATTATCAGAAAAGTGGTAGACACTATCCGATAGAGATTCAGTTTAATACACTCTTTGACAGACAGCTAAACAATTGGCTGCATGAACACTTATATAAACGAGGACTTCCAAATTTGGTGGGGAAAACGATGCGAGATAAGTATGAAAGCGGATCGATTAGAGATGAGAGCGAATTTATGGAGGTGTTGAAAGATGTGTTATCTGATTGCGAAGGATCGTGATGCGCACGGGTGCTATGCGTTGAAAACGAAACATGGGCATCACCTGGTAGAAATGAAGAGAGAACTTAATAGTGCCGTTGGCTTTAGGGGAGTACAACTTGTAACAATCAGCAGACCGACAGCGTATGGTGAATATGCTCCTTACCGCTTTATTGACACAGAACAAGAGTTTAAGACACTTGTGAAAGCAATGCGCCATAATCAAAGTGGAGATTGATGAATATTGATTATGTGCACTTTTATTGGAGATTTGAGCTGTGAAATCACACTTTTATTATATGTGTGAAGGGTGGAAAAGACAACCACAAATCACAAAACTATAGTGGTTTTGTGAAAGGAACGTGATGCTAATTCCTAATCAAAACAACCCCAAATCCACTGCCGACCAGAGATGGATTGGGTAGTTTCTGCGGGTAGATTGTGCAACGTTTCGCAGAGCCTATCCACAACCTTATTATTCAAGGAAGGAAATACTTGGTTCCGAAAGCCTCGGAACCGTATTTCCTTCCAAATTTGTTCTATGGAGTTCATTTCCGGCGTATATGGCGGAATGAAGAACAAGCGAAGACTATATGGGATAGTTTTCCGGTGACGATGCTTTATTTGCGAGGTTGAGGCGCTCATAGGTTCACAGGCGGTTGAGTACAGGGCGTTCAGAGCCCGCTCTCTTTGCGGAGGAAGCGCGGATGGCCAGGGTAACCGGCAAACAAAGGGGCTGATCGGAGCGCTCATGATGGAGCAGCTCAAAGGTGGGAGAGGCAGCCCGGCAGCCCATTTCATACATGGGCATATGAACGGTGGAGACAGGCACATCCGCGATAGATGCGATATCATCGTCGTTGTATCCGAAGACAGAAATATCCTCGGGTGCATAAAACGGAAACAGAGCAACATCTGCACGGAATTTTAGCGACACTTTCACGCGGCAAAGCGACACGCGCTCATCATATATAACTCTGCCGGCTTTTCGGCCGGCAGAGCCGAAATCAATCGTCTAAGTCAGGGATTGGAATGCCATGGTCACACAGAGTGTTCTCCAGCAACTCAATGCGCTGCAGACTCGAGCGAAGTTCTTTCTGCATCTGGCGAAAGGCCTCTGTGGCTTCTTCTACAGCCTCGTTCTGTACCATAAGCTCAATCTCAATCTCACAGGGAAAATCAGATGAGCGAAATGGGCAATCAGGCATTGGGAATACCACCTTCCTGTAAGGCCCTCAGTCCTTTACGTTCACGCATAGAAATCCGGCCTTCAACCATAATTTCGTAGGAATTGTGGATAATGCGATCCATAATTGCCTCGGAAACAGGACTGTCAGACTCCGGGTTTGGATCAATACGGGTATACCAGCCCTCGGACTGGTACTGGGTGCAGAAGATCATCGAACGATTGCAGCGCGCCTCGGCAATTTCCAACAGATCGTAGGATTCCTGCGGAGTAAGCGGCCGAATCAGCCATTCGTCCAGAATCAGCAAGTCCACTTTCTTGTATGCGGTCAGAAGCTTCTTCAGTTCACCGCTGCTGCGGGCAATACTCAGCTCGTCCAGAAGCTCCGGCATACGGATATAGCTGACCTTCTTAAAACGGCGGCAAGCTGCATTACCCAATGCACAGGCAATGTAGGTTTTGCCGTTGCCGGATGCACCTTTCAGGATGACGTGGTGGCCTTCTTCAATGTACTTACAGGTGGACAGCCGCAGCATCTGTCCTTTATCCAATTTGCGGTCCTCAAAATATTCAATCCCCTCCATCATCGCAGATGGAGCGCTGAAGTGTGCACCTTGAATCAGCCGGTTTACTTTGTTCGTCTGGCGGCGGTTCCATTCAGCGGTTACAAGCATTCCAAGACGTTCCTCAAAGCCCAGTTCATTGAATGCGGGATCCTTCAGTTGGTTTGCGAACTCCGCTGCCATCGCAGTCAATTTCATGCCTTTGAGCATATCAATCGTTTGCTGGTTCATCGTTAACGGTCGCCTCCTTTCCGAAAGTAGGCTGCGCCGCGTGTAATGCCATAGCGATTGGTATCAGCGGTCTTGTCCTGAGAAACCGTCTCAGGCTGCCGGATTTGCCCATTCTTCAGAAAACTGCTGATGTTGCGAATGGAAGGCGTTGTACCGAAGGCCATAATTCGGGCACACGCTGCTTCCAGCCGCTTCTTCCCGTAGCGTTCTCCCAGTTTTGTCAGGCTGGCGCAAGCCTTGTAGCCCTGTTCGGCGGCGTTACCGGACTCCAGAAAATGCTGTACTACTTTCTCCGTCATGGGGCCGGCAGACATGGCCCACACCTTGAAGTCATCCTCGTTATAGGTCAGATACTTCTGGTGAGCCTCCGGCATATGCTCCAACTTCACCAGAGGATCGCGCTGGAGCGTCTGTAAACGGCGGTGACTGGCTACCCGACTGCCGTGGAAGAATACCTCAACAGTGTTTTTGGTTACCCGGATGTCGACCTTTTCACCAATCAGATTGTATGGAACGGAGTATTTGTTCCTGCCATCAGAAACGAGATAGTCATTGGGAACTTTAGCGAAAGACCAGACTGCGGCTTCAAAGGGAACTGCGGGCAGCGGCAGCATATAGGCGCATTCCTCTTCCAGATATGCGCTGCGGCGTGTACCGGTGCGCTGCTTAAACTCCCGGTTGTTCAATTCTTCCAGCTTCTCTGCCACGGCTTCATTGACCTCACGCACAGAAAAGAACTTCCGATCACGCAGCGCGGCAACGATCCAGGTTTCGGCAAATCGGACAGAGGCTTCGACAGAGCTTTTGTCCTGCGGCCTGCGTACACGAGCCGGAACGATCGCTGTGCCGTAGTACTCGGCAAGTTCCTGGTAGCTTCGGTTCAAGACCGTTTCATACCGGGTGTTGGATGTGGTAGCCGTCTTGCAGTTGTCCGGTATCAAAAGGCGGGCCACACCGCCGAAATAGCTGAAAGCGTGGACATGGCAGTTCAGCCAGTTCTCCGTTCTCATGTCATCGCAGGCTTCCGCATAGACGTAATAGCTGCACGGAAGCACAGCGACAAACAGATAGGCGGCGCTCTGTTCGCCGGTGGCAGGGTCAAACACCGGGATCGTATCTCCCGCCCAGTCCACCTGAATTGCATCACCAGGTTTATGCTGAATCCGCATAGTCGCCTTCGTGACGCGTGCCCACTTGCGGTATTTGTAGCCGAATTGAGTGAGCATATAGTGCTTCTTGCCTGCCTCATAGCATTGCTGGCAGTATTCTTCCCAGAGCAGTGTAATGGTCACGCCAGGCTTGGCCAGTTCACGATGAATGTACTGGTAGTCGGGTTCAACATAGATGCTGATATTTTTGTACTTGTCAGGGAAGAGCAGCAACTCCAGGTCAGCGTTAGTGACATCGGCATCCAGCGGCCACTGAACTCCCCTTTTTGCAGCCTCGTCTACTACAGCTCGAACTGTGTGGTCAGAACAATGCACAGCGCTTCGAATGTTGCGTTGACTCTGCCCCATTGAATGGAGCCTTAGAATTTCGCGGTAATTAACCATTTTGAACCTCCAGTATAATTGATGTCACGCTGTAATACGTGCATTCCAAGTATACTGTAGATTTTTCCTGCTGTCGCTAAATCCGTTAGAGTGTCGCTATTTTCCCGCTACGCTGCCGCTAAATCGCCGTGCAGGAGTCGTCTTCAATGCGTTTTATGCAAGTATATCGTCCGGGAGGATGTTTACTACACCTACGCCTGTAAAAGCTGCGGCGAAAATGCTGACGAGGGCTGCGAGACTCCCGTTGTAAAAGCTCCCAAAGAAAAGAATATCATCCACGGAAGCTTTGCCACCCCGGAAGCGATTGCCTACATCATGACTCAGAAGTTCGTCATGGGTTCTCCTCTGTACCGGCAGGAGCAGGAGATTAACCGCAAAGGCATTCAACTGAGCCGGCAGACCATGTCCAACTGGATTCTGAGAGCCACGGAGGACTATCTGGTTCCTGTGTATGAGCGCCTGCATGAGGAACTGCTCAAAAGAAGAGTTCTCCATGCGGATGAAACCACGCTGCAGGTGCTTCACGAGCCGGGAAAGGCGCCGCAGAGTGACAGTTATATGTGGCTGTACCGGACCAGTGGAGATACGGAGAAACCTATTGTCCTGTACGAATACCAGCCCGGTCGTGGAGCGAAGCATCCCAAGGAGTTCCTTGCAGGCTTCCAGGGCTATCTCCATACAGATGGCTATGCCGGATACCATGATCTGGGAGAGGATATTACTGTGGTCGGATGCTGGGCCCATGCCAGGAGAAAGTTCGACGAGGCAGTAAAATCTCTGCCAAAGGGTAAGGCAAAAGGAAGCTCCGCGTCTCAGGGGCTTGCCTACTGCAATCTTCTGTTTGAGATTGAACAGGGATTGGCAGAGAAAACAGCGGAAGAACGATATAATGAGCGGCTGAAGCAGGCAAAACCTGTTTTAGACGCTATGTTGGCATGGGCAAATTCCAGAACAGCGGCACCCAAGTCTGCCCTGGGAAAGGCGTTTACTTACCTGAATGAGCAGTGGCCCTACCTGACGAACTATCTGAAAGACGGCAGGCTGGAATTGAGCAACAACCGGGCAGAGAGAAGTATCAAGCCCTTTGTCATTGACCGGAAGAA
>JAQXMD010000060.1 GCA_029012465.1 Oscillospiraceae bacterium
TTTATTGCAAATCAACAGTTGACATTCGCGGTATTTCTTGCGATAATATATGGAGTACGAATTGCGGAAACGCAAGGGTTTATAGAACCGAGGCTCTGGGTATGGAGCTTCAGAAAATAATACATAAAGGAGTTTTTTACCATGGCTATTGAAACAATTGCCGTACTTGGCGCCGGTCAGATGGGCTCTGGCATTGCTCAGATCGCTGCTACCAACGGCTACAAGGTCATCATGCGTGACATCAAGCAGGAGTTCTGCGACAAGGGCCTGAACACCATCAAGTCCGGTCTGGACCGCCAGGTCGCCAAGGGCAAGACCACTCAGGAGGCTGCTGACGCCATCATGGCCAACATCACCACCTGCGTGGATCTGAAGGACGTTGCTCCCGCTGACTTCGTCATCGAGGCTGGTCCCGAGATCCTGAGCCTGAAGCAGGACACCTTCAAGCAGCTGGGCGAGATCTGCAAGCCCGACGCTATCCTCTGCACCAACACCTCCTCCATGTCCATTACCAAGATCACCGGCGAGTGCAAGAACCCCGAGCGCTGCATCGGCATGCACTTCTTCAGCCCCGTTTACGCCATGAAGCTGGTTGAGATGATTAAGTCCGAGTACACCTCCGAGGAGACTGTTGCCGCTGTCCGCGAGGTTTCCGAGAAGATGAAGAAGGTTCCCGTTCTGTGCCTCACCGACACTCCGGGCTTCATTGTCAACCGTTGCCTGTTTGCCTTCATGCTGGAGGCTATTCATGAGTATGAGCAGGGCGTTGCTACCATCGACGATATCGACACCGCTATCAAGCTGGGTCTGAACCATCCCATGGGTCCCTTCGAGATGATGGATCTGTCCGGCCTGGACACCTTCCCCCATGTCACCGAGACCCTGGAGGCTCTGGACGTTACTCCCTGGAGCTGCCCCGAGTCTGTTAAGGCAAAGATTGCTGAGGGCAAGTTCGGCCGCAAGTCCGGCGAGGGCTGGCACAAGTATAATTGATCCGGTCTCTGAAGGATTACGGATTCAAAAACGGTTGGGGAGGGGGTCCTCTCTTCCCCGTTCCAAAATGTTAATTGAAAGGATGCGTTTTTCATGAATGTCAAAGACATTAAGACCATTGCTATGTACGGCGCCGGCACCATCGGCGGCGGCTTCGCAGCTTACTTTGCACTCAAGGGCCTGAACGTCAATGTCTACGTTCGTTCCGAGGCTTCCATCGAGCGCGCAAAGCCCAAGGTTCAGGTTGCCATCGACGCCTATGTGAAGTACGGCCTGTGTGCCAACGGCGACGATCTGTGGGCAAAGATCAAGTTCACCACCGATCCCGCTGAGGCCTTCACCGGCGTTTACTTCGTTCAGGAGAACGGCGCTGAGAACCTGGAGCAGACGCATCAGATGGTCGCTACCATGGAGCAGTATCTGCCCGAGGACGCTATCATCGCTTCCTCTTCCTCCGGTACTCCCGTTACCCAGATCGCTTCCGAAGCCAAGCACCCCGAGCGTATCATCGTTGCTCACCCCTTCAACCCCGCTTACCTGCTGCCCCTCATCGAGATCTGTGGCGGCGAGAAGACCTCTCCCGAGGTTATCGAGCAGGCTCGTGAGTTCTACAAGATGTACGACAAGGCTCCCTGCGTCCTGAAGAAGGAGAAGAAAGGCTTCATCGCCAACCGTCTCATGCACGCTCTGTGGCGTGAGGAGATCGCTCTTGTCACCGAGGGTGTCTGCACCATGGCTGACGCTGACGACGCTTGGACCTTTGGCCCCGGCATCCGTCTTGCTGCTTTCGGCCCCGCTATGAACTATGAGCTGGGCGGCGGCGATCTCGGCCTGAAGGGCTGCGCCATCAAGTTCGGCGCTATGACCAACGCCGTGTTCGCTGACATCTCCGACATGAAGGCTGTTCCCGACACCTGGGCTGACCAGTCTGGCGAGGAGATCGGGCCCCTGATGGCTGCTTTCCCCAAGGCAATCGGCAACACCAAGCCCGAGATCGCAGACTTCCGCGACAACCTGATCATCAACGTGCTGAAGATGCACGAGAGAATGTAATTCTCCCTCTTAGAATATGCGTTCTTTGGCGGCTCCGCTTTGCGGAGCCGCCCTTTTGCACTGACAAAGCTGACTATGCGGTATTTGCGCAATTTGAATACCACTTGCCTGTATGATTGCGGATTGAAATTCCTTCATTTGTAGGATATAATTGCCACAGTTCCATCTGCAAAGTGGTTTGAAATCATGAGGAAGGGAGAATACCTATGAAGAAGCAGCCACGAAGCGTCCGAAAGACTGTTTTCACCGTTTTCATGATTCTGATTCTGCTGTGCGTCTTTTTTCTGGCCGGCTTGCTCGGATTTACGAAGCTCCGTTCCTATTTCAAAACCGATGATCAGCGCATGCATGAATGGGTGCTTCCCTATGACCAAATTACCTCTATCCAATACATCCGCTTTACGGACAGAGATGGCGGCATTTCGATCTGCTCCCCCAGCGGCGAAGGAAAGGCTGAACTATATGATCTTGTCAGCGGAGTAACCGGATGGGAATGCCCGGAAACCGTGCCGGAAAACCCATGGAGATTTGATTTTGTCACAGAGGAGGGGACTTTTTCTCTGGAAGCGGACGGAAGCAACAGAATCCTTCTGGACAACACCGGGTATTCCCTGGCGAATCCCTATGGTAAAGAACTGGCCGACTTCTGCACCCGATACAGTTTCTCCGATGCCCCCACGCTGACGCTGAACCGTGACAATGCAAGTGACGGACTGGAGACTGCAATCCTTACATCCAACTGGAGCTTGCAGGCAAGCCCGACTGCTTCACCGGAGATTCCCACAGCAATTACCGACCCGAGCGCGCTTCCCCTGCTGGAAGATTCCGTTTATGTTGTTCTCGACTTCTCCCTGATACCCGACCGCTATTCGATCTGGTTGTGGCCATTGGACAATGCAGGAAATCCGGAGGGGGACGTGATCCCCTTTGCCGACTTTACCGACGAGATTTGCTTTCCGCTTCCTGAAACGGGAGATTATCTTGTGGAACTCTGCGGCCAGTGGAATCTGCCGGATCAAACCGGCGGAACAGTGTGCTATGCTTTTCGATATTCAGCCCCACAGCCTGCTGCGGCAGGATAAGACTTGGTTTTTGAAATTCCATCTG
>JAQXMD010000061.1 GCA_029012465.1 Oscillospiraceae bacterium
CCCTCCTGCAAGGAATGCACCCCAAAAAGCTCCCCCAAGAAGGAGCTGTCAGCCGCAAGGCTGACTGAGGATGGAATGCAGACGGCGGCTTGAGGGCAAGCCGCCCTACAGGGATAATCCTCCCCGTCCTGATACTACGGAGATTCCCAATAACGTTTGGATATACAATCATCCCGGAGTACCCATTCATACTCCGGGATGAAAAATTTATACGGCCTGCTCCCTGTCGTTGACGATGGAGAAATAGGCACCTGCCGTGACCTTGTAAACGATGGCGTAGAAAACTCCGCAGAGCAGGAACGCGCCCACAGTGGTGCCGATGACCAGAGGAAGGTTATCCAGCGAAAACAGCTGCAAAAGCTGCCATACCATGGGGAATGCAAAGGCCTGATGTAGCCCCGCAAAGATCAGCGGCGCGAAGAATACCGTGAGAATCTGAGAATTGATGCTTTTCCGAATGTCCTGAGAGGTCATGCCCACCTTTTTCATAATGGCGAACCGGGACTGATCCTCGTAGCCCTCGGACAGCTGCTTGTAGTAGATAATCAGCACGGCGGCGGCCAGGAACACGATGCTCAGCATAATGCCGATGAAGAACAGCCCGCCGAAGGTGGAATAGTAGTCATACCGCTGTTCCGAACGGTTGACATAGGAATAGGCCTCTATATGGGAGCCGGGGTCGGTCTGATGGATGGCCTCCCCCTGCTGTCCGAGGATGGTGTTTGCTTCATCCAGAGAAACGCTGAGATCATAGCCGTAATACCAGAGGGTGTTCAGCATTTCCATGTCGTTGTAATCCACCAAGCCTTCCAGCGGCGAGAGGGTTTCGTAGTCCGGGATCACCAGCAGGAAGGCGGGCTGGCTGGACATGGTGGTTCCGCAGATCCCGGAGAAGGGGACGAAGGTTCCGTCAATGGTCAGGGACAAATCTCCCACCTCCAGCCGGGGCTGGTCGTAGGTGCAGCGGCTGGCATAGAGCAGGGCGTGGCCCGGCTCCAGAGAAACCTTTTCCCCGGATACGGCGTTGTAATCCCCCTGACTGATGAAGAACAGGCTGCGAATGGTGCTCATGTCGCTCACATTGAAATTGTCCTGATCCACCGCAAGGTTCACGGTATCGCCGCTTACCTGTCCGGCAATGGCGCAGTAGCGGAAGTCCAGCAGATTTTCGGGGGAGACGCCATGGTCATCGAATACCTGCTCCATGGCCTGACGATAGGGGGACAGGGCTTCATTCCCCATGTCCTCCAGAGTGCTGGGGTAGATGGTCAGCTGGTTTTCCCGGGGATAGTGACTGTTCATGGCATCCTCGGAGCCAACATACAGACTGGTGGTGGAGGAGATCATCACCAGAACCATGGTGAGCAGAATGCAGATGGAGGCAAGGCCAGCGCCGTTGCGCTTCATGCGGAATACCATGGAGGACACGGATACAAAGTGGCTTTTCTGATAGTAGTAGCCCTTTTTCTTCTGGAGAATTCTGCAAAGAGCCACGGAGCCTGCGATGAAGAGAAGATAGGTGCCCACAATGACCATAATCACCGCCACAAAGAACATCGTCAGGGCAGTCATGGCCTCCCGGGTGGTGATGGCCAGGAAATAGGCGCCCACCAGCAGTCCCAAACCCAGAAGGGCAAGGGCCCAGTTGGCCTTGGGGGGCTTTTCTCCCAGATTTTCGCTGTGGAGCAGCTCCAGAGGCTTAGAAAGACGCACCTGCAAAATAGATTTCAGGAACAGCACCAGAAAAATCACCGCGAAAATGCCGAGGGTCACGGCAATGGCCTCCCCGGACAGGCGCAGGGTGAAGTCGATCCCCAGATGGAGCACGTTCAGCATCCCCAGCTCCGCGACCTTGGACAGGAGAATGCCGAAAAACAGTCCGCCTGCCAGCCCCATGGCTGTGACCATCAGGGATTCCCATGCCACCACCCGGCAGATGGCCCCCTTGTCCATGCCGAGGATGTTGTAAAGGCCAAACTCCTTGTTTCTCCGGCGAATCAGGAAGGAATTTGTGTACAGCAAAAAGATCATGGCAAAGACCGCAATGACGAACTTGCCCAGGGAGAGAATGAACTCCATGTTTCTGCCGCCCCGCATCGCGTGGAGCATGGGACTGTAGGAAAGGCTCTGGAGAATGTAAAACATCATCACCATGCCCATGCAGGTGAGAATATAGGGAAGGTACAGCTTCCTGTTTTTCCGGATGCCCGACCAGGCAAGCTTGGGGAAGAACGTATGTTTCATCGTTCCTCACCTCCCCGGGCGTGGAGCATGGTCAGGGTGTCGGAGATGGTCTGATAGAGCTGATCGTTGGTCTGGTCCCCCCGGTAGAGCTGATGGAACACCTGACCGTCCTTGATAAAGAGCACCCGGCCCGCATGGCTGGCGGCCTTCACGGAATGCGTGACCATGAGGATGGTCTGACCGCTGCGGTTGATCTGGGAAAACAGCTCCAGCAGTTCGTCGGTGGCCCGGGAATCCAGGGCTCCGGTGGGTTCGTCTGCCAGAAGCAGCTTTGGTTCGGTAATCAGCGCCCGGGCCACGGCGGCACGCTGCTTCTGACCGCCGGAGACCTCGTAGGGGTATTTTTTCAACAGCTCCGAGATCCCCAGCTTCCGGGCAATGGGCATGAGCCGCTCATGCATCTCTTTATAGGACTTTCCCGCCAGCACCAGAGGCAGATAGATGTTGTCCTCCAGCGTAAAGGTGTCCAGCAGGTTAAAATCCTGAAACACAAAGCCAAGATTGTCCCGGCGGAAGGCGGCAACCTCCTTCTCATCAAACTGGGAAAAATCCCGGTGATCCAACCAGACGGTTCCGGAGGTGGGCTTATCGAGAGCCGCGAGAATGTTCAGAAGGGTGGTTTTTCCGGAGCCGGATTCTCCCATGATGGCCACATATTCGCCCTCATCCACGGAAAAATTTACATCCCGCAGAGCCTCCACCTGATTGCCGCCGAAGCGTGTTGTATAGACCTTTTTCAATCTGGAAACGTTCAGTAACGCCATAGTATGTTCCTCCGTTCGTTGTTCTGGGGAAAGTTTACCATGGAGAAGGGCCTTCATTCCATCGAATCTCCTTACAAAACCCGGGGCAAATCGAACAGTTTTGACACAATTACTCCGGCCGAAGAGGGTTTTGACTCAAATCCATGCGGATGGTGGTACCGACACCGGGGGTAGACTCTGCGGAAAGGCCGATTCCCAGCCTGCGGCAGATCTCCGCGCAGAGATACAGCCCCAGACCGCTGGAGTGCTTTTCACCCCGGCCGTTGACACCGGTGTAGCCCTTTTCAAAGATCCGGGGCAAGTCCGATGGGGCAATGCCCATACCTGTGTCCCGGATGCAGAGCACCGCCGGCTCCTCCAGATAGATGAAGATCTCCCCGGAGGGCGTGTATTTCAGAGCGTTGGACAATACCTGCTCCAGCACAAAGGTCAGCCATTTTTCGTCGGTCACAACGGTTTTGTCCGTTTCCTCATAGCGCAGGGCCAGTCCCCGGCTGATAAACTGTCCCGCGAACCGCCGCACAGCCCCCTTGATGATGCCGTCCAGCCGGTATTCCCGGAACACATAGTCTGTGGAGGAGGAGCCCAGCCGGAGATAGCAGAGCACCATTTCCACATATTGTTCGATTCGCTGAAGCTCCTCCCGGAGGCTTCGGGACAGAGGGCTGTCCTGGGTCTGAAGATGCAGGGCCATGGCGGCGATGGGGGTCTTGATCTGGTGGGCCCAGGTGGTGTAGTAGTCCAGCATGTCCTGATACTGCTCCCGGGCTTGGCTTTCTATGGCCTGCTCCCGGCTTAACAGGGCCCGGATGATGGCGGTGTAATCCTGATCCAGAGGCTCCGGAAATGTTTCCAGTGTGGTCAGGAGATTTTCCGGCAGCTCCGCCGCCTTCCGGAGAAGCGCATGCTTTTTCCGATACCGGAGATAGTCCCGGAGGATGAAGGCAGCAATAAGCAGAAGGCAAAGTCCTGCCGGGTAGGCAACGGCCTCCAAAGGCAGATGATACAGGGCGAAAACCGCCCCAAAGACCCCGCTGCAAAGAAGCAGCAGGAGCAGGGCGGCGGATCGGTGTCTGAGATAGGCTTTGAGCATATGTTATCCCTCCGGAATCAGATAGCCCAGGCCGAATTTCGTCTCAATAAAGCCCTGGAGCCCCGCTGCCTCCAGCTTCCGCCGGAGACGGCCCACATTGACGGTCAGGGCATTTTCGTCCACAAAGGCATCGGTCTGCCAAAGGGCCTCCATGAGCTTTTCCCGGCTGACCACCTTTCCCTTGTTCTGCATCAGCACCAGAAGAATGCGGTATTCGTTTTTGGACAGGCTGATCTGGCTGCCCTCATAGGAAAAGGTGCCGTCGGCGGTATTCAGCATGGCTCCATGGGCGGACAGCACCGGGACATTCTCGGAGAAATCATAGGTGCGCCGGAGCAGGGCCTGAATCTTGGCAATGAGCACCTGAGAGTCAAAGGGCTTGGCAATGAAGTCATCGGCGCCCATATTCATGGCCATAATGATATTCATATTGTCCGAGGCGGAGGAAATGAAGATAATGGGAACCCGGGACACGCTGCGGATTTCCCGGCACCAGTGATAGCCGTTCATAAAGGGCAGACTGATGTCCATCAGCACCAGATGGGGGCTGTACTGGGCAAACTCCCCGGGGATGTTCCGGAAATCCCGGATGATGCGGGCCTCCATCCCCCAGCTTTCGATCTGGGCGGCAACGGCGGAGGCGATGCCGCTGTCATCCTCCACGATGAGAATCTTATACATGAAAAACCTCCCTGAGAAAAAGCATCGAATGGTCAATACGGGGCTGCCTCCAAGGAGACAACCCCGCAGAATGCTGCTTTATGACTGCTTTTCGCCGCCCTGATTGCTGCGGCGGGGCCGGTAATGACGGCGGCGGTTATTTTTGTGACCGGTGTGCTCCCCGCCCTCCTTGTTCCCGGCAGGAGCCTGCGCCTTGGGCGCGGGAACGGACTTTTTCTCCTGGGCCTTCTGGGGCTTCTGGCTGTCCTTTCCCCGAGACTTTTCTCCCCGCTGGGGGCGGGGTTTCCGTTCGGCCTGACCTTCCCGGCGCTGTTCTGTGCGCTGGGGCTTTTTCCGCTCGGGACAGTCTGTTCGTTCGGTGCGGTCTGTCCGTTCAACGCGCTCGGGACGGACAGCCGGTTCGGCAGGCGTTTCGGAGGTATAGATGCCCAGAATGGACTCATCAAACATGGTGATATCCTCGGCTTCGGGCTTCTTTTCCTTGGGCTTTGGCAGGGGAGGCAGATTCTCCGGAATGGGAGGATCGTTCTTCTTGCCCTTTCCGTTGCGGAGTACGCAGATGTCACAGTTGTTGTAGCACTTGACAGAGGAGGGGTCGCTTTCCAGACGGACCTTGACACTCTCCTTGAGAAGGTTCACCTCAGTAACAGTGCCCACGCCATCACAGGTGTTGACCAGAGAATCCTGCTTGGGCGCGGCCTTCAGCAAAGCCTCATAGGTGTCCTGCTCGTATTTCAGGCAGCACATGAGCCGGCCGCAGGTGCCGGAAATCTTGGTGGGGTTCAGGGAGAGATTCTGGGTCTTTGCCATCTTGATGGAAACAGGCTGAAAATCGTCCAGAAACTGCTTGCAGCAGAAGGGCCGGCCGCAGATGCCCAGACCGCCCATGATCTTTGCCTCGTCCCGAACGCCGATCTGCCGAAGCTCAATGCGGGTGCGGAACACGGCGGCCAGATCCTTTACAAGGTCCCGGAAATCCACCCGGCCGTCGGCGGTGAAATAGAAGAGAATTTTGCTGCCGTCAAAGCTGTACTCGGCGGACACCAGCTTCATGTCCAGCTTGTGCTCCAGAATTTTCTGCTGGCAGGTGTCGAAGGCCGCGGGCTCACGGTCCTTGAACTCCTGACGGATACGCTTGTCGTGGTCCGTTGCCACCCGGATCACGGGGCGCAGGGGCTGCACCACATTTTCTGCGGGAACAGGATGGTTGCCCTCGGCGCAGAAACCGTACTCCGGGCCACGGGCGGTGTCGATGATGACCTCGTCCCCGGCGTTTACCGTCTGATTGCCGGGATCAAAGAAATAGATTTTGCCGCCCTTTTTGAACTGGATGCCCACAACGGTGATGTCGGCGGGAACCTCCGGTTCAATTACGGGAGCGGGAGCCTCCGGGAAAACGGGCATGGGCGGCTCGTCGTCCAGAGGAATATTGCTGAAAGTCACAACAGGCTTTTTCACCTGTGTGGAATCTGAATTGTTCATTGGTTAACTCCGTTCTGTTTGATTGATAATGGGCAGGCTGGCAAGCATCAGGCCGATACAATGGCCGGGGCTTCCATTTGCCTGCAACAGGGTTATGACCCGGGAAATGGCGCCGGATGCGGCAAAAAGCCGCTGCCCGGAACAGCGATCCGCCAGAAGGGCGGCTTCCCGGGTGGAGATGGCACCGGAATCGGCCTGCAGGTGCAAGGCTTGAATCAGGGCGGCAGAAAACAGCTCCACAAGACGCTGAAATTCCGGCCGGGAGCGTTTTTCCAGCGGGGCAAGAACCTCCAACAGCTCCAGCTCCTCACCGGCGGCAAAAGCAGCGCAAAGCTCCGGCAGGGCGGGATCGGAAAGCTCCGCCGGATTTCTCAGCAGCTCCGCCGCAGCGCCCAGATAGCCGCCGCTGATATTGGCCGCGGAGGCAAGGGTGTGATCGTCCGCAGAGGGAAATTCCCTCCGGAGGTGGGAGATTAGCTCCTCCTGAGAAAGGGGGAAGAGCGTCAGCTCCACCGAACGGGAGCGTATGGTGCTCAGCAGCTTTTCCGAGGAGTCCGTCAGCAGCAGAAAGCTGCAATAGGCGGGAGGCTCCTCGAGAATCTTCAAAAGAGCATTTTGAGCAGCGGACTGCATGTCCTGTGCCCGGGGAATGATATAAATTTTGCGAGCCCCCTCATTGGGCATGATATAAGCGTCCTCAATGAGCTTTTCCCGGATGATTTTGACGGGAAGGGTGGCCTTATCGCTGTCCACCCAGATCACGTCCGGGTGTCCCTCACCGAAAACCTTGTGACAGTGGGGACACTGACCGCAGGGCTTTTGCCCGCTGCCGGTACACTCCATGGCGGCAGCAAGGATTCGGGCAAGGGTTTTCTTACCGGAGCCTGCGGGACCAGAGAGTACATAGCAGTGGCTGAGGCCTCCGCCCTGCTCCGCTGCGGAAAGCCGCATTTGCAGGGCACTGTTTCCATAGAAACCGGGAAACCGCATCAGACCTTTTCAAACCGTTCCACGTCAACCACAAAAATGGTTGCGCCCCCCACAACGACCTCCAGAGGCTTGCCGGTGTCAAAGTCGAAGGAAAGGTCGTTGCTGGGAATGATCTGCTTCCGGGAATGGGAATGCTCCTTGATGATGTCGATGACAGTTTGAACGCTTTCCTCCTTCACGCCGATCATCAGGGTCACGTTGTTGGACAGCAGGAAGCCGCCGGTGGTGGCGAGCTTGGTGGAGGAAAAGCCGCGCTGGCTGAGATTGCGGACCACAGGGCCCGAATCCTCCCGGTCGACAATAGCAAACAATAGTTTCATAGGGGTGATACCTCCTGAATATGAAGCGGTTATATCAACTGGTCAAAGACCGCAATATGTTCTTCTATATTATAACGCTTTTTTTGTAAATAGGCTATATGTTTTTCACGAATTTCTTCACCGGGGGCCAGAATGGGAATCCCAGGGGGATAGGGAGCCGCAATGGCGGCGGAAATCTGCCCCTCCGCGTTCTGTAAAGGCATGTAGTTCCGGGGGCCGAACATGGCCTGACGGATGGACACCCGGGGAATTGCGGCGGGAGGTGGGCCAATTGGCGGAACCGTCACCCTTTCCCGAACGGGCAGGCGGCAGAGGGCTGACCAAAGCCGGGAAAAGGTGGCCGTACCATCCTGACAGGTGAGAATTATTACAAGATACCGCTCGTCGGACATCTCCACATAAATGTTCTCCTGCTGCAACAGAGCATCGGCTTCGTATCCGGGAATACCGGCGTGAAGGGTGTCGATCACAAGGCGGCATGGGTCCAGAGCTGCACCGGTGTTTTCCGGAGTCAGGGCCAGAAAGGGGGACTCCTCATTGACCCGCTGGCGGAATTGAGCGGTGTCCATGGCACAGGCCCGGTAATCCTCCCCGGACTGACCCTCCAGCTGTGCCCGGGCATAATCAATGGAGGCCAAAATGGGCCAGCTGGGGCTGGTGGTGCCGAACAGGGCGGAAAGCTCCTTCAAATGGGGCTTGGAAAAGGGAGTGTTTTTCCCTATATATAATATAGAGGAGGAGCCAAGGGCGGGCCAGGTTTTATGGGTGGACACCACCGCCAAATCGGCTCCAAAACTGACAGCAGAAGGAATGCCCACGGCGGGAAAATGCGCCCCATGGGCTTCATCCACCAGCAAAAAGGCCCCGTGGCGATGACAGATTTCCGCAATCTCGGAAATGGGAGAGATTATGCCGTAATAGGTGGGACTGGTCAGAAAGACGGCTTTAGCATTGGGAAAAGCCAAAAGCGCCTCCTGGACGGTCTGGGGAGAAACCGGCCCGGTGAGGTCGGTACCGGGAAGCAAAGCACTATATAAATAATGTGGGGTGATGTCCAGAAGTCCCATGGCCTGATAGACACTCTTGTGGCAGCCTCGGTCCAAAATCATTTCTCCGCCCATGCCCACAGCGGCGGCAATGGCGGTATAGATTCCCTGAGTGGAGCCGCAGGAGAAGAACATGGCCTCTCCGGCGGATGCAAAGGAAGCGGCCAGGTCCTCGGCGGCCACAACAGGCCCCTGAGATTCATAGAGGTTTCCCGTAGGGGGAAGCTCCGTGAAGTCGATGGACATAATGTCGGCAAATCTTCCGGAACCGACGCCCTTGTGACCGGGCATAGCCAGACGGAGCGGCTCGGAGTCGGAAAAGGCGCAAAGCGCAGAGTAGAGCGGCGTATTCATAGGCCCTCCAAAATGTGAATGGATACAGGAATCATATCATGAAAATAGAAAGTCGGCAAGGGCAAACTATATGTATAAAACAGGACAAAACTGGGAAAAACACAAGGGATAGCCGGTAGAGGACATTTGAAACACAATCTGTGGGGGGCAGGACAGAAAATTACAATAAAGTGAAAAAAGTGCTTGACAAATGGGAGGTAAGCGCGTATAATATCCGAGCACTTGAAAATCCGGCCCCGAAAGGGCCTCTAAATTGGACGTTGTCAGAGACAACACATGGGAATGTGAAAAAAGTTCTTGACAAATGGGATTGGATGTGTTAAATTAAACAAGCTGTCCAGACGAAACGGCTCGAAGGGCTTTGAAAGAGAGTGAGAAACCTCGAAAAAAGTTCTTGACAAGCTGGATCGGATGTGATAGAATAAAAGAGTTCCGCGAAGCGGAGTGTACCTTGTAAATTAAACAACGAGAAAACATGAAATTAGCACCTTGGACAATTCGGTTCTTATGGAGAACCAACAAGTGAGCGAATCGTGTAAAAGCGAATAAGCCAACGAAAATTCTTGAGTATTTGCTAAGAGCAAAATCTCAAATGTGATTATCACAGCTTAGCTGTTATAATACCAATCATTGAGAGTTTGATCCTGGCTCAGGACGAACGCTGGCGGCGTGCCTAACACATGCAAGTCGAACGGAGTTGATTCCTTCGGGGATCAACTTAGTGGCGAACGGGTGAGTAACGCGTGAGCAACCTGCCTTTCAGTGGGGGACAACAGTTGGAAACGACTGCTAATACCGCATAATATCCTTTGGGGGCATCCCTTTTGGATCAAAGATTTATTGCTGAAAGA
>JAQXMD010000062.1 GCA_029012465.1 Oscillospiraceae bacterium
CCAGTGTGCGCACTGGGGCACCTCCCTTTACACAAGGGAGACCTTGGGCGCTCCCGCGCCATAGCAGCTAACGAAGTCATTTCGCAAATATTAAATGTTACAACGTTGTAGGGGCGAGTATTACTCGCCCGCCTGTACCGACTTTCGATAGGCTTCGTAGGGGGCGGCGTCCCCGACGCCCCGTTGGTATGCACTACCGAATACGCAAGCGGCGCCAACAGAAAGACCACACAACAGGCTGCAATCTCCGCTGTGTGGCCTTTTTTGGTTACGTCTCATCGCTTTTGCCCGTCATGGTCGCAAGCATTAGCCTGCCGCCAAGACGGAATGCATAGGAGAATATCTCCAGCTCCATAATGCTGTGCATTTCATGGATGCAGTCATCGTATTTTTCAAGGTTTTTACGCTGCTCCTCTGTCATGGAGTTGTTCAGTCGGTCGCGATTTCGCTCCATAAGTCTAAGAGCTTCTTTCATTTCCCGACTTTTTCCTGTGCTTTGCTCCTGCGGATGAATATTACCATTCCAAAACGCTTCAAGTATATTTCCCATATTGCACCTCCGCCATTATTATATTCCACATATACAGAATTGCATAGCTGCGAAAAAAGGCATATAGTTTTCGCTTGCCCAAACGCCTGTAGGGGACAGCGTCCCCGATGCCCCGCTTGGTACGCACTCCAAATAGCTCCTTCTTGGGGGAGCTTTTTGCCCCTCATACAAAACAGAGCCGTACAGACGCAAATCTGTACGGCTCAAAATATCTTTGTATTCACTTTTCGCCCAGCCGTTTCACCGCCTCGATCACCGCCGCCGGGGTCAGCTCGGCAATTTCCAGCGTCCGTTCCCCGTCGGCAATTGCCGTCAGGTCGTGGGCGTCGGAGTTGGCGATGAAGCCCCCGGAGAGACGGTATTTCTCCATAAGGGCCTTTTGGTCGCAGTTCCGGGTGGTCTCATAGACGGAAAAGCCCATCTCCGGGTCAATGAGGCCCATGACCCCGATCAGAGAGTAGCTGGACCGGTCAATGTGAGCAGGGATGGCAAGGCCCCCGAACTGCTCCAGCAGGGCCCGGGTCTCGTAGATGCCGATGGAGGAACCAAAGGCCAACAGCTGTGGCTCTTCCTCGATGATCTCGTCGTTTTCGTCCATCACATACTGGTGGCCGAAGGCCTTGGGCCGGTTCTTCCGCTGGGGCAGACGTTCATAAACATACTGCCGGAATTCCTCAGCTGTTTCCGCAGTAGGAAACAGGCACAGCACATGAATATCCTCCTTGGTGGTCAGCTCCATGGCGGGCACCACAAGAACCCCTGCATGCTCTCCCACCTTCATGGCGGCTGGGACGTTCCGGGTGGTGTTGTGATCCGACAGGGCAATGACCTGTAGTCCCGCCAGAGCGGACATATTCACCAGATTGTTGGGGGTCATGTCGTCGGAACCGCAGGGGGACAGACAGGAGTGCATGTGCAGATCGTAGAATACCTTCATCCCAGCGCTTCTTTCAGCCGCCAGCAGAGCTCATACTCTCCCATTTCACTGCCCAGCAGGGTAACGCCCTGCTTTTCGGCCCGATCCAGCAGGTCTGCATCAGGCTGAACGTTTTCCGAAAGAATGGTGCATGCGGTGTCACAGAGTACCGCCACAGCGGCTACGTTCTGGTTGGACATAATGGTGATCCAGGCGGAGTCCGGCGGGCATTTGCCCATAACCCAGCTCAAAAGGTCGCCGCAGTAAACTGCCTCGATTTCCCGATCCTCTTCTTCCATATAAAATACCTTCAGACCCAGAGCGTCTACAAGCTCCTGTACAGTCATAGCGATGATCTCCTTTCAGTCAGGGGTTCCGGCGCTGGCGGAAGGGTGGGGGGACGAATTCGTCGGATTCCTCTTCATGGGACCGCCCCTCCCGCATGGCACGGATGATGTTGAATATGCAATCGCCCTCGTCGGCAAAGCCCTCGGCCACATCCCGGGCAAAGGCCCGGCAGGTGGGGGCGCCGCAGTTGCCGCAGTCAAATTTGGGCAGGGTTTTCAGCAGCCGAACCGCAGCGGCTTCAATCTGAAGGGCCTGGGAGATGGAGTCAGCGATCTCCGTGTCGATTTCCTCCAGCTCATAGTCCCAGTCCAGCTTCTCCCGAAGCCACTGGGGCATTTTCAGCCGCTCCTCCGGCAGGGGGGCCACGATCCGCCGCATCCGAAGCTTCGCGGTGTAGGGGTTTTCTACCGTAAGACAGCCGCCAAAGCAGCTCTGGGTACACAGGCCCAGCTCCACAAACTCGGCTTCGCTGACCTTGTCATCCTCCAGCTCCCCCAGGAAGGTGCGGACGCTTTTTGTGCTGTCTACAGCCAGAGCCTCCCGGGTGGGAAACATGTCGGTCTGTCCGCCGGTACGGCCCCATACCATGCCCTTTTTGCCGCAGCGCAGCAGATCCCGTGGCTGTTCAATGGTTTTCATGGGGTTCAGAAGATGCACATACACGTCGTTAATAGGCAGCACATAGTCCACCACACGCTCCTCCAGTCCCAGAGGGTGATAGACCCGGGTGTTCTTGGCGGGGCAAGGGGAAATGAGGCCAATGCCGATTTCCTCAGGCTTCAGACCCGTCTTTTCCACGGCCTCCTTCCGGGCCACCATGGCCGTGACCTCAAAGGAGCAGAGCTTTTCCACCACGTTGGGTATCAGATCCTGATACTCCATGGCGATAAACCGGGCCGTGGCGGGACATTCGGAGCTGATTCTGGGAAGAATTTCATCCGCTGAGAGGTATTCCTCCTCCATGCCCTGATAGTAGTCGGAGAGCATTTCCGCCCCGATGGCGCAGGGGTATACGTCGTCAAACCCCAGCAGGATCAGGCCCTCGTTGACCAGATTCAGATCATCGAGATTCTTGAACTGACCGTAGAGGGTGGAGTCCGGCAGTGCAATGTTGTATTTATACTTTTCCAGCTGGTCAAAGCTGTCCGAGCGGACGGAATAGGCGTGATGGGGACAGGTGCTGACGCAGCGTCCGCAGTCGATGCACCGGCGGTCATAGATGACGGCCTTGCCGTAGCTGATGCGGATGGCCTCTGTGGGGCAGACCTTGATACAGGTGGTGCAGCCCACACAGCGGCTTTCGTTGAGCTGAATGGAGTGACTCACTTGGCTTCACCGCCGATGTACAGGGTCATGGTCACGGTTGTGCCGGTGCCGATGACCGTGTCGATTTTCATTTCGTCCGCGTTCCGCTTCATATTGGGCAGGCCCATGCCCGCGCCGAAGCCCATGGCCCGGACGCTGGAGCTGGCGGTAGACCAGCCCTCCTCCATGGCCTTGTCAATATCGGGAATGCCGGGGCCCCGGTCCTTCAGGGTGATGACGATTTTTTCCTCGTCCACAGCAAGCTCAGCCACGCCGCCGTCCGCGTGGATGACCATATTGATTTCTCCCTCATACATGCATACAACAGCCCGGCGCACAATGGCGGGGGGCAGACGGAGCTTCTTCAGTACCCGCTTCACTGCGGTGGACGCCTCGCCGGCGGCAGAGAAGTTCTCGCCGTCAATTTCATAAGTATAGGTAACTGCTTCCATACATATCCTCCTTATCGCTGTCCGATTCCAGCATTATACAGTCTGCCGCAGGCCGAAAACATCCTGCAGCCGGTGTACATGACCACCATTTCCCTCTGGCGTGCCATTTCCACCACATCCTCCGGCGGACATTTGCCGCGGACAAATACGATGATGCCAATATCCATCATATCTGCCGTCCGGATGACCTGTGCGTTCATCAGACCTGTGAGCATACAATGTATTTCATCGGGACAGGCCAGCACGTCGCTCATCATATCGCTGGCGAAAACGGTGTCGAACTCCTCATAAAGACGTTCCTCGCCGCAGAGCAGTGTGGCCTCCAGAAGGTCCCGCAGGTCCTTGATTAGCATGATGGTATCCCCCCTATGGGCCCGTCTTCGGGCGCCGGTTCCAGAACCGCGGCCTCAAAAATGCCCAAATGGGGACTTCTGGGGCCACAGGCGTTATGCATTCTTCATTATATCACGAAAAAGGCGCCCCTTTCAACCATATCTTTGGGTATTTCCCCAATGCTCCATTCGTTGACAAAGGGAAAATGCTTTACTATAATAAAGCAAGAACCTGTTTCACACGGACAAATGTATCTCCCAGGTGGGACAGAACACATATTTTTTAGGAGTGACCAATCTATGGCAGCGTATGATCGAATTTACAACTTCTCCGCAGGTCCCAGCATGCTTCCTGTTTCCGCTCTGGAGCGGGCATCACGGGAAATGATGAACTATGGCGGAAGCGGCATGTCAGTTATGGAGATGAGTCACCGATCTAAGGCCTTTCAGCAGATTTTTGACGATACACAGGCAAAGCTCCGTAAAATGATGAACGTTCCCGAGAACTACAAGATCCTGTTCCTTCAGGGCGGCGCATCCACCCAGTTCTCCGCAATCCCCATGAACCTCATCACCAGAACCGGCAAGGCAGATTACGCCGTCACCGGCAACTTTGCCTCCATTGCCTGCAAGGAAGCCAAAAAGTACGGCGAGATTCATGTGGCGGCTTCCTCCGAGGACAAGGATTTTACCTATATTCCCCAGCAGTCTGAGCTTCAGCTCTCCCCCGATGCTTCCTACTTCTACTACTGCGCCAACAACACCATCTACGGCACCGAGTGGCAGTACGTTCCTGAAACCGGCGATGTGCCGCTGGTCTGCGACATGTCCTCGGACATTCTGTCCCGTCAGGTGGATGTGAGCAAGTATGGTCTCATCTTTGCCGGGGCCCAGAAGAATATGGCGCCCGCAGGCCTCACCGTTGTCATCATCCGGGAGGATCTGGCAGGCCATGAGCTGCCCTACACCCCCCTGATGCTGAACTATCAGACCATGATCGACAAGGATTCCATGTACAACACCCCTCCCTGCTGGTGCATCTACATGCTGGGCCTGACGCTGGACTGGCTGGAGGAGCAGGGCGGCATTGCCGGCATGGAAAAGATCAAGCATCATAAGGCGCAGATGCTCTATGACGTCATCGACAATTCCCGGCTGTTCACCGCCGCGGCTCAGCCCGGCTCCCGCAGTGATATGAACGTGACCTTCCGCACCGGCTCTGCCGAGCTGGATGCCAAGTTTGTGGCAGAGTCCGTGGCAGCGGGCTTCTCCAACCTGAAGGGCCACCGGAAGGTGGGCGGCATGCGTGCCTCCATCTACAACGCAATGCCTGTAGAGGGCGTTGAAAAGCTGGTGGACTTCATCAAGACTTTCGACAAGAATAACTAAACCTGACTGGAGTAATAGAATATGTATACCATTCAAACCTTAAATAAGATCAGCCCTCTGGGCCTGAATCAGCTGGATGAGCGTGAGTTTAACATTACCGATGTCTGCGAGAATCCCGACGGGATTCTGGTCCGCAGCGCGGACATGCACGAAACGGAGTTTGGCAGCAACCTCCGGGCCATTGCCCGTGCCGGTGCCGGCACCAACAACATTCCTCTGGACAAGTGCTCCGAGGCGGGCATCGTGGTGTTCAACACCCCCGGCGCCAACGCCAACGCCGTAAAGGAGCTGGTGATCTGCGCCCTGCTGCTGGCATCCCGGAATGTGGTAGGCGGCATCAACTGGTGCTCCGCCCTCACCGAGGCTGACGGCGATGTGGAGAAACTGGTGGAGAAGGGCAAGAGCAAGTTCGTTGGCCCTGAGCTTCTGGGCAAAAACTTAGGCGTCATCGGTCTGGGCGCTGTGGGCGTAAAGGTGGCAAATGCGCTGGTAAAGCTGGGCATGAATGTCTATGGCTATGATCCCTATCTTTCCGTTCAGAATGCCCTGACCCTGGATTCCCATGTGCATGTGGTGGATCTCAAGACCATCTATGAGATGAGCGACTACATCACCATCCATTCCCCTCTGCTGCCCACCACCAGAGGCATGATTAATGAGACCTCCATCGTCTCCATGCGCACCGGTGTCCGCATCATCAATCTGGCCCGTGGCGGTCTGGTGGATGACGAGGATATGCTCGCCGCGCTGGAAAGCGGCAAGGTGGCCCGGTATGTCACCGACTTCCCCAACAACACTCTTGTTGGCAAGCCCGGCGTTGTGACCATCCCCCATCTGGGCGCTTCCACCCCCGAGAGTGAGGAAAACTGTGCCATCATGGCAGCCCAGCAGCTCCGGGAGTATCTGAACACCGGCAACATTGTGAACTCCGTGAACATGCCCAATGTGGAGATGCCCCGCAGCGGTGTGGCCCGTCTGGGCATCATCCACCGGAACATTCCCAAGATGATCTCCAAGATCGCCACCCTTCTCTCCGACGAGGGTGCCAACATTGAGAACATGATCAACAAGGGCCGCGGGGACTACGCCTATACGCTGATCGACCTTGGTCAGGCCATCTCCGAGACCACCCTGTCTCATGTGCGTCAGCTGGAGGATGTGCTCCGTCTGCGGATTATTAAATAAGACTGTTTGCAACCGGGGCAAATCGTGGTACAATTAAGGGAGCGCTTTCGGCGCTCCCTTTTCACTGACAGATGGTTCTAATCAAGGAGTATTTCAAATGGCAAAAAACATGACTGAGGGCAAGGAGTGGAAGCTGATCCTGTCCTTTACCCTGCCGCTGATCGGCGGCAACCTGCTCCAGCAAATCTACTCTCTGGCGGACAGCCTGATTGTGGGCAATTTCGCCGGACAGAACGCGCTGGCGGCTGTGGGCACCAGCTTTCCCCTGACCTTTCTGCTGCTGGCCATCGCCATGGGCCTGACCAACGGCGTGGGCGTCATGGCGGCCCAGTATTTCGGCGCGAAAAACGCGGAGAATTTCCGGAGAAATCTTTCAACCGCCTGCTTCACTCTGATCGGAGCTGGGGTTCTGATTACCATTCTGGGCATTGTCCTGAGCCGCCCCCTGATGGTGGGGCTTCTCCGGGTCAGCGACACCATTGAGGCCGATGCCCTGCTGTATCTGCGGATTTACTGTCTGGGACTGGTGTTCCAGTTTGCCTATAACACCTTTGCGGCCATTCTCCGGTCCATCGGAGACAGCCGCAGCACCATGTATTTTCTGCTGATCTCCACGGTGCTGAACATTGTGCTGGATCTGATTTTTGTACAGCTCTGGGCAGTGGCAGGCGTGGCCATTGCAACGGTGATCGCCCAGGCGGTGTCTGCTGTGATCGCGGGAATCTACCTGTTCACCAGAGTGGAGCTGGCAAAATTCCACAGGGAGGACTTCCGATTCCACCGGGACATGTTCACCACCAGCCTGCGGCTGGGCATCCCAACCTCTGTGCAGCAGTGCTCCGTGGGCCTTGGTATGGTGCTCATGCAGCGGCTCATCAACTCCTTCGGCGTGGACACCACCGCGGCCATTACCGCAGCCATGAAGCTGGAGTCCTTCTGCAATGTGCCCATTATGATGTTCTATATGGGTCTGAGCAACTTCACCGGCCAGAACATGGGCGCGGGAAAGATCGACCGGATCAGACGGGGCTATAAGCAGACCATGGTGATGACTTGGATCACCTGTCTGGGAATCATTTTGATTCTGGTGCTGGGGGGCAGCGTGCTTGTGGGGCTTTTCGGCATGAACGAAGCTGCCACTGCCATTGCGGTGGAGTACCTGAGAACCGTTGCGTTCTTCTTCCTGTTGTTCGCGGTGATGTATGTGACCAACGGCGTACTCCAGGGCAGCGGCGATGTGCTGTTCCCCACCCTGGGCAGCTTTACCTCTCTGGCTGTCCGGGTCATTGTGGCAAATCTCATTGCACCCATCGGCTTCGTGGGCTACCGGAGCATCTTCTGGTCCATTCCTGTGGGCTGGGTGCTGGGAACGATCATTGTGTTTATCCGCTACCTGTCCGGTAAGTGGAAGACAAAGAGCATCGTGAAGTAATTGTACAGAATACCGGGCTTGTCCGGAAGAAAGGGTGTAACAACATGGCAGACATCATTGCGGCCATTTCCACGGCGCTTCAGCCCTCGGGCATTGGCGTGATCCGTCTCAGCGGTGAGGGCTGTGACCGTCTGGCGGCAAAGGTCCTTCGGCCTGTCCATGGACAGGATTTTGGAAACAGTGTTCCCAGAAAGCTGATTCTCTGCGACCTCTATGATCGGAATGGCCGGATTATGGACCGGATTCTGGCTGTGCGGACCCCCGGCCCAAACAGCTACACCGGGGAGGACACGGCGGAGCTTCAGTGCCACGGCTCTCCGGCAGTGCTGACGGAGGCCCTTGCCCATCTGTTTGCCCTTGGGGCCAGACAGGCCCAGCCCGGAGAGTTCACCAAGCGGGCCTTCTTAAATGGCCGGATGGATCTTACCGCCGCAGAAGCCGTGATCGATCTCATTGAGGCGGAGACTGCTGACGCTGCCGCCAATGCGGCGGGACAGGTGGGGGGCGCACTGCTCCGGCGGCTGGAGCCGGTG
>JAQXMD010000063.1 GCA_029012465.1 Oscillospiraceae bacterium
AGCTGCGCGGGTCGCATTCAGAGCATCCTCAATGCGGAGCTTCTTCTCACGCATCTCAGTCTCGGTCTGAGCGCCAACCTTGATAACCGCAACGCCGCCGGACAGCTTTGCCAGACGCTCGTTCAGCTTCTCCTTGTCATACTCAGACTCAGTCACAGCAATCTGACCACGGATCTCGGCAATGCGGGCCTTGATGGCTGCGGGATCGCCTGCGCCGTCCACGATGGTGGTGTTGTCCTTGGTGATCTTCACCTGATGGGCAGTACCCAGCTGCATATAGGTGGTGTCCTTCAGATCCATATCCAGATCGCCGGTGATGACCTCAGCGCCGGTGAGGATTGCGATATCCTTCAGCATCTCCTTGCGGCGGTCGCCGTAACCGGGAGCCTTGACGCATGCAACGTTCAGAACGCCGCGGATCTTGTTGACCAGCAGGGTGGACAGAGCCTCGCCCTCAACGTCCTCAGCAATGATAACCAGCTTCTGACCTGCCTTCATGACCTGCTCCAGAATGGGCAGAATGTCCTGAATGCTGGAGATCTTCTTGTCGGTGATCAGCAGCAGCGCGTCGTCCATGACGCACTCCATGGTCTCGGTGTCAGTGACCATGTAGGGGGACAGATAACCGCGGTCAAACTGCATGCCCTCAACCACATCCAGCTGTGTCTCAGCAACCTTGCCCTCCTCAATGGTGATAACGCCATTGGAAGTGACCTTCTCCATAGCCTCAGCGATCAGAGCGCCGATGGCCTCATCGCCGGAGGAAACAGTGCCAACACGGGCAATGTCGGAGGAGCCGGAAACCATCTGGGAGTTGCCCTTGATGGCCTCAACAGCTGCCGCAACAGCCTTGCTGATGCCCTTGCGCATTACCATGGGGTTTGCCCCTGCGGTGACGTTCTTGATGCCCTCGGAAACGATGGCCTGCGCCAGAACGGTAGCAGTGGTGGTGCCGTCGCCTGCCACGTCGTTGGTCTTGGTAGCGACCTCACGAACCAGCATAGCGCCCATGTTCTCGAACGCATCCTCCAGCTCAATGTCCTTGGCGATGGTCACGCCGTCATTGGTGATGAGGGGATTTGCATACTTCTTATCGAGAACCACATTGCGGCCCTTGGGGCCCAGCGTAACCTTTACGGTGTTTGCCAGCTGATCGATACCAGCCTGAAGCTTCTTGCGAGCATCCTCGCCAAAAATAATCTGCTTTGCCATGATTTAATTCCTCCAATCAGTCTTCTACGATGGCGAGAATATCGCTCTGACGAACGATGGTGTACTGCTCCTTGCCGAGCTTCACTTCTGTGCCAACGTACTTTGCAAAGATGACCTTCTGGCCAACCTCAACAGTCATTTTCACTTCGTTGCCGTCTACCATGCCGCCGGGGCCAACAGCAATGACCTCAGCCATAGAGGGCTTTTCCTTGGCGGTGGACGCCAGAATGATGCCGGATGCGGTGGTCTCTTCCACCTCAGCCATTTTTACGATTACTTTGTCAGAGAGGGGTACAAGTTTCATTGGAATATCCTCCTTATAAATTATCTGACGGCGCAGGAGCGCCTGTCATGGTTCTACGGTTTTGTTTTAGCACTCTTTAGTCTTGAGTGCTAACGCCTATATAATAACGTAATATCCCCGTTTCTACAAGTGTAATTTTGCACAATAACGAGCCTTTTTCCTTATGAATTTTTTCTAAACACCAGAAAGTTCCTGTCGAATTCCGGTCCTTCTGCAAGCGGTACAAACAGCGGCCGCCCCGGAGCTCCGGAGCAGCCGCTCACAGATTATTATGCGTCCAGAATGGTGCTCTCACGAAGAAGGGTGTAGGCCTTCTGATTCAGAATGTCTGCCCGGACCTGTTCCTCGCCGCCCTCACCCGCATAGAGCTTCATCCGGGGAACGTCAACGCCATACTGCTTTGCCATTGCCTCCCACTGTCCGGCCACCTCTTCCTCCGTGACCGTAAAGCCCTCGGCCTCAGCAATGGCGCCCAGCACCATCCGCAGCATGATTCTTCTGGTGGCCAGAGGACGCATCTCCTCCGCCATCTCCCGGGTGGTTTTGCCGATGCGCTTTGCGTATTCATCCAGCGCCATGCCCTGGGCGGAAAGCTCCCCGGCAAACTGCTGCATGCAGATATTCACCTCGCTGTCCACCATGGCCTCAGGCAGCTCCACCTGCGCATCGGAAATGATCTTGCCCAGAACCTGGTCCTCGATCTGCTGGTCCGCAAGCGCCCGCTTCTGCTGCTGGGCAGCTTCCCGGACCTGTGCCCGCACTTCCTCGGTAAGGGGCTCCACCACCAGGCTCTGGACATTCTTCACGCTGACCCGGAACTGGGTGAGCTTTCCCGCCAGAGACGGCTCATGATAATTCTCCGGGAAGGTCACAGTCACCAGCACATTTTCGCCGGCAGACTTCCCCACCAGTTGCTCCTCGAAGCCGGGAATAAAGGTTCCGGAGCCAAGGGTCAGGGCGTAATCATGACCGGCGCCTCCGTCAAAGGGCACTCCGTCCAGATAACCGGTGAAATCGATGATTGTCACATCTCCCATTTCCGAAGGACGATCTACCGTTTTCGGTTCAGCGTTCATCTCCTCCACCTGCTTCACCGCAGCCAGAAATTCCTCCTCGGTAAGCTCCGTGTCGGGCATCTTCACATGGATTCCCTTGTACTGGCCCAGTCTGATCTCAGGCCGCAGGGCAAACCGCATCTGATACTCCACGCCCTCGGCCTCTGTGGCCTTCATCACGGAGATCTGCGGCTCAGAGGCAACGGTCAGTCCCGCCTCGGCAATGGCTTTCGTGTAGTTGTCGGACATAATGTCCTGCACAGCCTGCCGCAGAATCACCTGTCCGTCGGGATTCATGTCAATTCCTGCCCGCTCCACGTCAAAATCCTCATGGTTCTTTTTGTACACATTGTATGCGCCGTCCAGCGCTTTGGTGAGCTCCTCACCGGGAACGGTCAGCTTCAGCACTGCCATACCCTTTTCCTGAGATAAAATCGTTACTTCCATGGGATGATTTCTCCTTTATCGTTCATTCATCGGCCCCTCGTTTTTTTTGCGCTTCCTCCGGGGCCTTTTTGTCGCTTACAAGGTACTATAACAGAAATGTCCCCCAATCACAATCATTTCCTGCAAAAATGTGAAAATACTGCCCCGGGTCCACATTGACGGGAACCCGGGGCAGCAGATTATGCTCTGTCAGTCAGGGAATATGACCGATCAATCGGCCTTTTCCGGCTCAATATCCATCAGCACGGACAGCATGGTAGCAGCCTCTTCACGGGTTGCCAGCTGGCGGGGTCTGAAGGTATTGTCCTCGAAGCCCTTGATAATGCCGCCCGCGGCGCAGAGCTTCACGCCATCCACAGCATACCCGCTGATGGTAGCGGCATCGGTAAAGCTCAGGTCCTCCTCAGGAACTGTCTTGCCGATGGACTTCAGATAGCGGCCGATGAAGGACGCAAAATCCTGACGGGTCACATTTTCATTGGGCGAGAAGGCAGTGGCACTGGTGCCTGCGACAATGTGGTTCTCATAGCCCCAGACAACAGCCTTATAGTAGTAGCTGCTCTTGGGAACATCGGTGAAGGGGCAATTGCCCTCAACCTCGGGAGAACCGGCTGCCCGGTAGATGGTGGCAATGGCCATGGCACGGGTCAGATGCTCTGTGGGTGCAAAGGCATCAGTCTCTACGCCGACCATGATACCGGCAGACGCGACCTTCTCAATGGCTGCCGCACTCCAACGGTCCTCCTTCACATCTGTGAAGGCCATGGTCATCTCATAGAGCTTAAACTGAGATGCGCAATAGGCGCTGAAGTTGAAGTGATCCTCATTGAAGTAAAGATTCTGAACCACAGTGGGTCCGGGAGGAGGTCCGCCGGGGCCAGCGGAAGCGCCGGTGGAAACGACCTCCAGCTTGCCCTCATCCGTCAGGGTGAAGGTGACGGCGCTGGACAGGGCGTCCGTGGTGGTGAAGCCCCAGGTGTCCGGAGTGCCGTTGACACTCTTGGCCGCCAGATAAGCGTCGCCGGTCTTCAGTGCATAGCCGTCATCGTCATTGCCAACCAGTGTGTAAACCATGGAGGGCACCACACCGGAGGTGATCTTATCACCGGAAACGGTTACAGGCACCGCACCGGCATAGAGTCCGTGGACGAACTCGGTGGTCATTGCCATGCCATCGGCAACGATCACATACTGTTTGCCGGAGGTGATGGCATCGGCCTCCACCGCAGCCAGACCGCTCTTCCGGCCGGGCTTCTGGCCAGTGGCACCGAAGGTGTATGTCAGGGTAACAGAGCCATCCTCATTCAGGGTGTATTCAGCGGCGTTGCCGCAAACCCGGGCGTTGACAGGCTCCGCATACTGCCAGCCCTCAGGAGGCGTCAGGATAGCGGTGGCAGTGTAGCAGGTGTCATAATCGAAGGTAGTAACTGCATTGCCCGCAGGATCGGTCCAGGTCAGGCCATCCTCAGGTGTTTCACCGGCAACGGGAGTCTTGGTGCCGATGGAAGCATTGTAAAGAATGCCGCTGTTGTCCGTACCAACCTTGTACAGGCGGACATTGCTCTCTGCGGGATCATCCACATAGCCGAACGCCTTACCGGTGAAGGTGACGTATTTCTTCGCGCCGTCCACATCCAGATAGGGAACGCCGTCCTCCATCTGCCAGTTGCAGTAAATGGGCAGGGATACAGCCTCTGCGGCCTCCAGACCCAGCTCGCCGCCCCGGGTGGACATGTTCAGGAAGTTCAGGGCCTCAGCCTCTTCCACGGTGTTTCTGCTCACATCAGAGTACAGCAGATAGCCATAGAGATCGGAAGCAGCCGTGAAAATGGTAGAGGGAACGATTTCAGATACCAGCTTACCCTCCCGGATGACCACATCGGCGGCGGCAGCGGTATAATCGGGCATGGACTCCTCGCCATGCTGTGCAGGATCATACAGATAGGAAGCAGCCACATTGTTTGCAGAGGAAGCCATCACATAGATGCCGCCTGCTTCAATTTCTGTCGCAGCGGGATAGGCCTCGGGAGCCTCTCCTACGGTGGGAGCAAAGGTATAGGTCACAGAAGCAGTCGTGCCATCCGCAGAAATCTCAGTCTCCGCGGCATTGACAGCCTCGCCGGTGATGGGACCCACATACTCCTTGTTCACGGAAACGACCGCATCGGGGGCGAAGCTAAAGCCGTCCTTTGCCGCCAGGGTAAAGCTGACGGTATATGCGGTGCTGAAGTCAAATGCGCCTTCCACAGCGGCGCCACCAGTGGTCCACGCAATGTCAGATGCATCAAAACGATCGGAATACTCATTTACCACAGTGGCAGGCAGCTTGTCCACCAGAGGACGGTCCACCTGAACATTGGCAGTCTCAATGACCTTGAAGCCGTCCTCTGTGGGAACAGGAACGGTAAGCTCAGAGGAAACATGCTCATCGCTGGTATAGCGGATGGGATTCTCATTGCCCTGGGCATCGGTCCAGGTATCCTCGGAATCGGCAACCGCGTTCAGGGCCAGATACCGGAAGGTCATGGTACCATCGTCGTTTACACGGATCAGCAGGCCGTTTGCCCCGTTGACGCCGTCCCGGAGTGCGCCCAGGCAGGCGTAGGTAAACTTGATTTCTTTGGAGGTGTCAGCCTTTGCGCCGGTCTGAATGATATCGCCGGGAAGCCGGATCATACCATAGTTCGGGTCCTGCTCGGTGTGGTTGTGGCCCCACATAAAGACCACTTCGGGATACTGGTTGAGAAGCTCCACCAGCTTGTCAGCATTTTTGGAGCTGCGGCGGTCATTGTAATAGTGAATGGGGTAATGGGAGACGATAAACACGGGCTTGGTGTTGTCCTCAGGCAGTCCCTCCAGGAAGGCCTGCAGCTGTGCGATATCGTCGGTGGTGAACTGCTGGGTGCCGTTAAAGGCACCGAAATTGAAGAAGTAGTATGCTTCGTCATTGTTTACAACAGTCTCACCAATACGGCTCATACCGATTTTCTCTTTGAACTCTTCATCAGACACATTTCCCTCATGGTTGCCCTTGGTGTAAGCGGCAACAGTTCCGGGAGAGGTCTGGATGGCGGCCTTCAGAATGGACATGTTGTCTGCATAAAGGAGCTTCTCGTTGGCAAAGTCACCGCCGAAGCAGATCAGGCCAACGTTACCGGTTTCGCCATCGGCCTCGATTGTTTCATTGGCCAATTCCAGCAGGTCCTTTACCAGATAGGTGTAGCGGTGGGTGTCGGAGGTGGTGAGCACATAGCTGCCCTGAGAAACGACCTTACCATCTGTCAGATTGTCAATGGTATAGTCTTCCATAGGGGTGCCAACGTACTGAATCCACCAGTCGTCGCCCTTGACGGTTGCAAAGGTCGTGACACTCAGGCAGCTGATGAGCATTGCCAGCGTCAGAAGCCACGCAAGACACTGTCTCTTTTTCAGTTTCATAACACACTTCTCCTTTCAAATGTGAAATTCCAACATGTACATTGTACAAATATTGTCGTTTTTTGTACAATATTTTCTAAACCATAGTTGTATGTTCTCAAGGTTATGAAGATTCTGTGTAGAAGCGTTTCACAAGTCGAACACTTTTCGGCCCCCTGTCTTGAAATTTTCCCGAAATAATAGTATGATATGAAAGTATAGGTATCCAAACCATAAGGAGGAACCGAAAATGGAACTGGCACAGCTCCGATATTTTGTCGCCGTGGCCCAGACCCAGCATCTGACCCGGGCCGCAGAGCAGCTACATATTTCCCAGCCTGCCCTCAGCAAGGCGATCTCCCGTCTGGAAGCTGAACTGGGCACCACCATCTTTGACCGAAGCGCCAACCGGATCACCCTCAATCCCAGCGGGGAGCTGTTTCTTCAATATGTTCAGGACTCCCTGTCCGCGCTGGATTCCGGCATGGCAGCAATTCGGAGCCAGTCCGGGTCAGTGGCCGGAGACGTGAGCATCATGACCTCCTGCAGCAGTCTGCTCCAGCCCGCCATCCGAGCCTTTCTCACCGAGCATAAGCAGATCCGCTATCAGCAGTACCGTTTTTCCGCAGATCTGATCGCCGACCAGTTGGAGGGCCGCAGCGTGGATTTCGCCGTTTCCACCACCCCCATGACCTCCGTAAAGTTTTCCTGGACCAGTCTGGTGCAGGATGAACTCTGCGTTATGGTAGCCGCCCAGCACCCCTTTGCCGGGCGGCAGGAGTTGTCCATTGAGGATCTGAAGGGTCAGCCCCTGATTATCAGCAACAACCTTTTGAGCATTCATGACATCATCGTGGATGGCTTCGCCGCTCAGGGCCTTCGTCCCGACATTGCCTATGAGCTGAACAATCCTCCCCTGACGGAGCAGCTTCTCCTGGAAAACCGCGGTATCGCCTTTATGCCCTGCCTGCACACCGATCCCCTTCCCGGCGCTTCTGAGTTCATCCGGATTCCCGTTGCCGGCCATCCCTTCCGCTATGAGGTTGGTATTCTGAAGCTCCGGGGCCGTTTTCAGCGGCCTGCGGCCAGAATTCTGGAGCAGCATCTGATCGACTGGTTCCGTACGCCTCACCCGGAGCTTCCCTCTCCCCCGGAGGCCATGCAGCCCTTGTAAGTTGCTTTTCAATACGCCCCCATCACATCCCCTGGGAAAAGTATATGTGATGGGGGCTTCGTTTTATTCGGAGGCTCCCCAAAGCTAAAAATTGGCGGGAATTCTCGAAAAAAGTTCTTGTAGAATCCACACTTTTGCACTATAATAGGAGGACAGAAGAAATTCAAATGGGAGGATAACCAATATGAAACATATCGAAGCTGATGTAGTTCTCGTAGGCGGCGGCATGTCCGGCCTCTGCGCTGCTACTCAGGCACAGGAGTCCCTCAATGCAACCGGCGGCGGCAGCGTCGTGGTCTTTGAGAAGTCCGGCACCATCGGTGGCGCTGCAAACATGGGCATGGCTTTCTTTGCCGTGGAGTCCCAGATGCAGAAGGAGACCATGACCAACGATTACACCAGAGACGAGGCCTTCAACTTCTTCATGGAGTACACCCACTGGCGCTCCGATGCAAAGCTGGTTCGCCGTTGGTTCAACATGTCCGGCGACACCGTGCAGTGGATGCAGGACAAGGGCGTTGAGTTCCTGGGCGTATTCAAATACTTCAAGAACTCCAAGGTCACCCAGCACATGGTCAAGGTTCCCGGCACCAACAAGCCCACCGAGCGCTGCGCTTCCGTTATGATTAAGACCGTCACCGAGTACGCTCGTGAGATCGGCGTTGAGTTCAACCTGAACACCCCCGTCAAGCAGCTGCTGGTCGGCTCTCAGGGTCAGGCCCGTGGCGTCATCGCAGTTGGCGAGGACGGCGAGGAGATCGAGTGCCTGGCAAATGCCGTCATCGTCACCACCGGCGGTATCGGCAACAACGTGGAAATGATCGAGAAGCACATGGGCTGGAAGTGGGGCGTTGACATGTTCACCTTCCGTATCCCCGGTCTGGACGGCGACGGCATGAACATGCTCTGGAGCCTTGGCGCAAAGCAGGCCAATGTCAACATGGAAGTCACCTACAACACCCCCGGTACCACCGACGTGTTCAAGACCCTGTCCGAGACCATGCGTCAGCCCAACCTGATGGTCAACCTGGACGGCAAGCGCTTCATCAACGAGGCCATTATGGACAACACCACCTACACCGGCAACTCCCTGCTGCTGCAGAAGAAGCACATCGGTGTTTCCATCATCGATTCCTCCATCGTGGACTACTACAAGAAGAACGGCTTGGACTACATCACCTATCACCACAATGTCATCAATCTGGACAACTGGGATCGTGAGAAGGAGCTGTACTTCTCCGGCGCATCCTCTGCCGGCGGCAACTCTGTCTTTGCCTCCGAGGACAAGGAAGTTTCCTACACTGAGAACACCGAGCAGAACTTCTTCGAGTGCCAGACCATTGAGGAGCTGGCTGAGAAGACCGGCGTGAACCTGGAGAACCTGAAGAAGACCATTGAGGAGTACAACGCCATGTGCAATGGCACCCAGGCTGGCTACGACTGGCAGTTCACCAAGCCCGCCAAGTTCCTCAAGCCCATTGTCAAGGCTCCCTTCTATGCCGCAAAGCACTATCCCTCCGGCTACGGCTCCCTGGGCGGCATCCAGGTCAACGAGAACATGCAGGTTCTCGACACCGAGCTCAATCCCATGCCCGGCTTCTATGCCTGCGGCACCGACACCGCCACTGTCTTTGCAGATTCCTACTGCTTCTATCATCCCGGTTCCACCATGTCCTATGCAATCAACTCCGGCCGTATCGCCGGCATGGAGGCTGTTGCTTACATGGATTCCGACGAGTTCATCGATCCCGAGGACTAATCGGTATTGGCGCAAAACAAATCGGCGGGCTGCTCCGGCAGCCCGCTTTTTGTTGTCCCAAAGGCTGAAATATTGTAGAGGACGGCGTCCTCGACGTCCCGCCGAACGAGGTATGCACCACCCCATTCGTCATTCCGAGCCAGTCCGAAGACTGGCGTAGGAACCTCCAGAGCAGATAAGGAGGGAAAACCTTCCCCCGCGGGGGGCCGGTGGCGCCGAAGGCGACGGATGAGGGGACACCGCAGGTGCGTCTGTGGCCGGAACACCCTCACCCGTCAAAAGCCAGCGTATGGCTGCTGTCTTTTGCCACCCTCCCCCGAGAGGGAGGGTCATTGCCGTCCAACGGAAATACAGTCTGATCGACAACTGGGTGTCCATCCTCAGTCAGCTTCGCTGACAGCTCCTTCTCCAAGGAGCTTTTTGGGGTGCGTACCATCGGGACGTCCGGGAGGCCGTCCCCTACAGAGATTTCCTTATTTTGGTGTAGGGGCGCACCCGCGTGTGTGCCCGGTGCGGGCATTCCGAAGGAGGTATGCAACTCACAGGACACCGGATTGCCCGCACCTGCAAAGCAAGCCCCATTGCGTCACCGCAATGGGGCTTCATGCTATCCAGATACAGTATTTTCAGTCCTCAATCTCGCCATACATCTTCTCATATCTGGGCATACACCACGCAGCCAGCTTCTTGGCCTGCTTGAAGAAGAACAGCATCCAGTCACGGCTACTTTCATTGATGCTCTCCTTGTACAATGCCCAGCCCACATAGTACCAGTTGTGAATGGCGGAGTAGGCCATCCAGTGGAGATGCTCCTTTTCCGTGGCAGGCCGGCCGAAATAGGCCTCCAGAATGTCCAGAATCTTCGGCTCATCCACCTCATACTCAAGACCAGCAATCACGCGGCCAAAGTCATAGGCGGGATCGTTGTAGCCCGCAAACTCCCAGTCGATGATGTCCAGGGTGGTGTCCGTCACCAGCACATTGTCAATGTTGATGTCGTTGTGGCACATGGTGTGCTTCACGCCGTCCATGTCCGCATACTTCTGGAGCTTCCGCATGATGGCCCATTCCTTCTCAAAGATCTTGAACAGGTTGCCCTTCATCTTGGATGCCTCCCGGAACAGCCGCTCACACTGCCAGATGGGGTCGTAGTTGTATTCCTCCCAGTCGGGCAGATCGTAGCCCTCCTCATGGAAGGCACGAATCTTTCTTGCTACCCGCTTCATCAGTTCCACATCCTCGTAGTAGACCCCGTGGATGTCGTGGCAGTTCTCCCGGAATTTGGAGATTTTGATGCCGGACTCATCAATGTACACATAGGTGTCGTCCGCATGGGCCTTTGCGGCCAGCTTCTGGGCAAGGCACTCGTTCTTCCGGTAGATGAAGAACTGGCTGCTGTCGCCGGGATACCGGAAGATATACCGCTCTCCCCGAACCACAAAGGTAAAGAGGATGTTGGTCAGGCCCTTCTGGAGAATCACAATGTCGCTGATCTCTTCCTCGGTGCAGCCCAGCACCATGCAGATTTTCTCATTGATCCGTCCGCTGACGTTGCCCAAAAACAGGCCGTCAATGTTCTGAATCTCCTGAATGGAATCAAACTCATAGAGGAAGTCTCCGGAATACTGCCGGACATACATATCCAGATCCTCCGCGTGGCGGCTGATAAACTCCTCCCAGAACAGGGCGGATACCCGGAAATCATCGATTTCCCGATCCATGTAATCCACCAGACGACGGCTCAGCTCCCGGTCCACATAGGCGTGGCCGTAGATGCACTCGCCGCTTTTTGCGCCGCTGTACACCTCCAGAATTCTGCCGGAGGAATTTTTCCGTACCAGCAGCTCATTGTGGGCGTCCTCCTTGTAGACGGTGGCATGGAAGGAGTTGTACTCATACTGAGAGAAGGGGTTCTCCTCAAAGTAGTTGTCACAGTTGAGAATATAGGTGCTCCCCAGATCCTTCTTGGCAACATACAGGGAGTAGATGTTGTTCTTTTTGAGATCGGGATTGATCTCCAGATTGACCCCCCACTTGTCCTGGAGGAAGAAATACAGCTCCTGCTTGTAGGCGATGACAACGGTGATCTTCTGAATTCCCGCCTCTCGAAGCTGACGAATCTGCCGCTCAATGAGGGTCTCGCCGTTCTTGATAAACAGGCCCTTGGGCATGGAGTAGACGCTCTTGGCAGACACATCAGAGCCGCCCGCTGCCAGAATGATGGCATTGTCCACCTTCAGGGAGGAAATCTCGTCCATGGCCGCCTCTGTCACTGCGCCGTCTGCAATATACCCCTTCTTCTCCAGTGCAGCGATCAGCTCCTCCACCTCCTGCTGGGATTTGAACACATAGTAGTGCTTGTTGGCATATACCCACGCAGCCAGATTTTCCACAGGCTCATGGTTTCCCAGCATGGTGCGGATCACTTCAAATTCCTTGTAGGTAATCATACATTTCCCTCCTGCTGCTTCTCCGCAGCCCGTTTCTGCTTCAGCAAAAGCTGTCCTTCAAAGATGTCCAGATCCTCCGGTGTGGTGATCTTGATGTTGGTACTGACGGTCTTGGAAAAATACAGCCGCTTTCCCAACGCCAGATACAGGGATGTGGTGTGGGGCTCCAGAGTATCCAGCATTCCCCGCTCAAGGCCCGTCTCATAGGCCTCGCAAAGCTCTCCGAACCGGAAGGTCCAGGGGTTGGAGAAGCCCTTCAGGGTCTCCCGGAGAATGCTCTGGGTTGTGGAATATTCGTCGTCCTTGATGCAGGTGCACAGCACCATATCCTCCGAAGCAATGGCGTTGCCATGCTCTCGGCAGACCCGGATGCTGTCATCAATGACCTCATCCGTGGTCATGGGCGACACGCCAAAGCTCAGAACCACAATGTCCTCCGGCTGGAGGTGCTCCTTCAGGTGGAACACGCCGTTCATGGTGGACTCCTGAAAGGTATCCCCACCGACACACAGCCACTTCATCTTGCTGATGCCATAGGTGTCGCAGATACGCTGCACCTCGTCCACCCAGTCCCTGTGGCAGACCACCTCGATGGCGTCAATATTCCGGTTATTTTGGAACACCTCCAGGGTGTAGGCCAGAATGGGCTTCCCCAGGATCTTAATAAACTGCTTGGGGATATCCGCGCCCACTCTGGTTCCGGTCCCCCCTGCCAGCAGAATTGCCGTCGTCATATATCTCACTCCAAATTATTATCGGGTTTGCAGGCCGTCCTCAGACCGCTGATGTCTCAAGTATACCGTTCCTGCTGCCGTGTGTCAATTTCAAATCAACAAATTGAGAGATTATTTGCGAAAATCGGTTGAAAATCACCATATGTTGATTTATAATATACACATCTCAGACAAATCAGGTGATTATCATGTCTTTGGGCTCCAATATCAAGAAGCGCCGCTTTGAGCTGGGGCTGTCCCAGCAGGAGCTTGCCAGCCTCATGGGCTATAAATCCCGCTCCACCATTGCCAAAATCGAAGCCGGAGAGAACGACGTGACCCAGCGGAAGCTTTCCCGGTTTGCACAGGTGCTGGACACCTCTGTGGAGGCGCTGCTCTCCGGCACCGAGTCCGCCGCTGTTCCGGCTCCCACGCCCCCACCTGCCCTGCGGCTTCCGGATGAACCACCCCGGAGCCACCATGGCGTCATTGTGCTGGCCGGTGGAAAGTCTGTCCGGAACCATCAGAACATTCCCAATCAGTTTATCCACATCATGGGCAAGCCTGTGATTGTTTACTGTCTGGAGGCCTACCAGAATCACCCCGCCATTGACGACATCTATGTGGTCTGTCTGAAGGGCTGGGAGGAAATTCTGTATGCCTATGCGGAGCAGTACCACATCACCAAGCTCCGGGGCCTGATTCCCGGCGGCAGCACCGGCATTCAGTCCGTGCAGAACGCCTTTGAAGCTGTCCGGAGCCGCTATTCCATCCGGGACGTGCTGCTGATTCAGGAGGCCACCCGGCCCATGGTCACGGTGGATATGATCTCCAAGCTTCTTCAGTCCTGCGCCGCCACCGGCAGCGCCACCATCTGTCAGTCCATGCGGGATTACGTCCAGTTCACCGTCCGGGAGGGCAAGGCCCGGTATGTGGATCGTGACATTCTGGTGGACCTCCAGTCCCCGGAGGCTCACCGGGTATCCGTGCTGGATTCCGTGTTCCGCACCGCGGCTATGGAGCACCACCCTATGACCGAATCCTGCTGCACCATGCTGCTGTACAATCTGGGCTACGACATCAACTTCATCGAAGGCTCCGTGAACAACATCAAGATCGTCCGGGAGGAAGATATTGCAATTGTCACCTCCCTCCTGAAGCAGCAGATGATATAATATTCCGGAAATCGGCAATTTCTATGTATTCTTATTATGGAGGAATCTTCAAATGACCCTTGCAAGCATCTTTGAAACCCTGATGATCGTCTGCTTCGGCGTTTCCTGGCCCATGAGCATTGTCCGCTCTTACCGTTCCCGCTCCACCAAGGGAAAAAGTCTTCCCTTTATGTGCATGATTCTCTTTGGGTACTTCTGCGGCGTGGCAGCGAAGCTGCTGTCCCACACCTACAATCTGGCATTCTACTTCTACTTCCCCAACATCATCATGGTCAGCACCGACATCTGCCTGTACTTCCGCAACCGGCAGATTGAAAAACGTCAGGCAGACGTAAGATAAACCGCAAAATGTCCGGAAACCGCAGCCGCGATTTCCGGACATTTTTATTGGCTTCTCAGATGCTGACCTCGATGCTACCCTGATAGATTCCGGCAGCAGGAGCGATCTCCTCGCCGTCCACGGTCAGGGTTCCATTGAGGGTGGACCCCTCTTCAATGGTCAGGCTGCTCAGGTAAGAGGTGCCTGCCACGTTCCAGACAGAGCCGTTCTTCAGGGTCACAATGACGCCGTTGTTCACAACGGGCTGCGCGGTGTTGTCCACCTCGCCCAGCTCCTCGCAGTTCTCCTTCCAGACCTTCTCCACACGATGGAGGGCCTTGGATGCGGAGATGATGCCGTTGACCACTGCATTGTCGAAGGTCAGGCTCAGGTTGCGAACGCCGTCATAGCCATTGCCCTTGGAGCCAGGACCACCAGGTCCACCGGGACCTCCGGGGCCACCGGGACCTCCGGGACCTCCAGGGCCACCAGGACCGCCGGGCATCGTGTCGCCCTGACCAAAGCCCGCTCCGGGAGGGGGACCCATGGGGGCCTTGGGGCCGGTATCGCCCTTGACGCCGGTGGAGCCGTTGTAGAAATCACCGTTGACGGTCATATCCTTGAAGGAAGCGATCACGTCGTAGGTCTCCCGGGCAGTCTTGTTGTCGTGCTGGGGATCATAAACGTCATCCTCCTTGGGATCGATATAGTAACCGGTGGGGCTGCCGGGATCATCGGAGTTGATGACCTGCAAAATGATGCCGTTTGCGGGAGACAGGGTGGCGTTCTCCACCTCAACGATGGGTGCGCAGCCCTTCACAAGGATGGTGGTCTCGTCGGTGTTGAATACGGAGCGATCCTTGATCTCCAGCTTGCCGCCCTCGTTGCGGAAGCACATGACGCCGAAGCGGCCGGAGTCCACCTTGGTATTCAGGAAGGTGCCGGAAGCGGTCTCGTTGGCCATAATCAGGGCATAGTCGGGCACATCAACGCGGCAGCCGTCAAAGGTGTCCACGCAGTCGCCGATGGAGAATGCACCGTAGCCGCTGGGGCCGGTGATGGCCACATCGCAGTTGATGAGATCCAGACGGCAGCGCATAACGCCGTCGGTGGACATGACGCCCCAGCCCTCAGAGGTGATGGTGCAGTCCTCATAGACTGCGTCTGCGTAATCCGCCAGATTGGTGGCACGGCAGTTGCCCCGGAGGCCCAGCATCCAGGGTACTCTGCGCATGTTGCCGGGCATGACGTTGTCCTCGTAATCTGCGGGAAGCACGCCGTCAGCACCGGAGATTTCGCAGTTCTTCACATAGAGCTTGGAGTGGCCGCCTGCAAATACAGCGCCCCGGGCAGCGCCCTTGGTGGAGATGTAGGAATCCTCCACAGTGAGAACCGCGTCATCGGCAGAGCAGACGCCTGCGCCATAGCCGATAAAGTCGTTTCCGCCATTGCCTGTCATGGAAATATCCGCACCGGAAATGGTGTAGGGGCCCTTGCCGCCAACCATAATGCCGTTGAAGTTCTCCTCGTTGCTGGTGATCTCCACATCCAGAGCCTCACCGTCCTTGATTTCACCGTCAATTACAGCGGACAGTGCGGACTTTTCCTCAATGACAGCACCGCCCTCGGCATAGATCGCCGCGCGGAAATTGTATCTGCCATTGGGAATGGGGTCAAGGACCTCCAGAACGATATCGCCCTCATAGTTGCCGGGAACGGGAGCCACATTTTCGCCGTTGAGGGTCATCACCAGCATTTTTCCCTCGGGAGCCACGATGGTGGCGCCGGGCATGATTCTAAGGCCAAAGACCTCCGTGGTCTCAGGAACGACCCACTGGCCCTCAACCTTCATAAAGGTTTTCATGCTTGAATTCCTCCTGTCATACATGTTGATAAATTTAGCATACGATACAATCCTGCGAATTACAAGTATCATTCTACGGGATGGAATATCAATTTTCCGCAAAGTCTGAAAAACCGCTCCTCTTTCGAGGAGCGGAATATCATTTCGTTTCCAGTGCTTCTTATTTTGCGTTTACGGTTGCCCGGTACAGAATCGCAGCGATCTGGCCTCTGGTGCAGCTGTCGGAGGGAGCAAAGGCAGTGTCAGATACGCCATAGACAATGCCATTCTCCACAGCCCACACGACAGCCTTCTCATAGTACTGACCGGCAGCCACATCCGTGAAGGGATTCTCCCCTTCGGTCTCGGGCTTTCCGGCATAACGGTACAGGAAGGCCACTGCCTCTGCACGGCTTACAGCCGCATTGGGTGCAAAGTGGGTATCATCCACGCCGTATACAATTCCCTTCTCCTTGGCCCAGAGCATTGCTTTGTAGTAGTATTCATCCGCATCCACGTCCACAAAGGAGCATTCCACATCCTCACCGGGCTCGGGTCTGCCAGCCATTCTCCACAGCAGCGCCACAAACTGTGCGCGGGTACAGCTATCGTCAGGTGCAAATTCCGTCTCGGATACACCTGCTACCACATTGCCGCAGGAAGCCCACAGAATTGCGGGGGTGTAATACTCTGCGCCGTCCACATCCTCGAAGAATGCGCCGCCGTCTGCAACGGCATAGTCATACAGCGCCAGGGTCAGCTTATGTGCCTTCTTTGCAAGGGCAGCGCTGGTTTCGGTGGCATATGCCTTTGCTGCATCCGCATCCATGCCGGGAAGCTTTTCGTCCATCTTGGCTGCGGCCTCATAGCACTCCTCCTGCATATCTGCAATCAGAGCATGAATGGTCTCAAGGGTCTCATCCGAGCAATTTCCATACAGCGCATAGTTGCTCAGGGCGTCAACGCTCCAGTAGTAGCCCTCCTGCCAGCCTTCAGGCAGGATACGGTAGCCGTCAGTGCCCCGGTTGTTGTAGGGATAGTAGCCATAGGTGCCCTCAGGCAGCTCCGTCACAAAGGTGGTTCTGCCCAGGCCGCCGACCTTATAGCCCTCATACATATCGGTGGTCAGCACAGGGAAGTAGGGAATTGCAACGGTGAACTGACCGTTTTCCATGGCCAGCCACTGGATGGTTCCGGTCTCCATGGGGTCTTCGGAGCGGACCTGGAAGATGTGCCACTCCAGATTGCCGGTATTGCCGATGCCATCTACCTTGTAGAAGTCCACCATATCCGCAGTGGTGATCTCACGGTCTGTTTCAATGGGAGTGTACATGGTTACGATCTCGCCATCCTTCACATTGGAAATGGTGAAATCATCGCTGGTGGTATTCTCGGAGGTGAACTTTTCCTCACCCAGCAGATAGTTCAGGCCGTTGATCATTCTGGCATTGATATTCGTGTTGGAGTAGGAGGCACGGAAATCAATGGTGTTATCCTCCTCGCTGCCCACATAGGTTCCGGCAGCCTTGGCAACCTCGATGATCTTTTCGGAGGCAATGACATTCTCGGTGTCATCCAGATCCACCAGACCGATGGCACCCATATTGGGGCTGATGGCGATCATGGAGCCGCTGAGCTTCACTGCGATGTACTGATGGCCGGTGTAGTTTTCCACATACCAGGCTTCGCTCTGGTCGGCAATGAGAACGCCGGAACGCTCCTCGGCGCCTACAGTATCATAAATCTCCAGAAGCAGCTCAACACCTTCCTTCGCGGTGGCGGCCTCACCCAGCAGAATGGTGGTCATGTCGCTTTCGCACATACCGCCGGAAACCATGGGGTCCACAGGCTTAAAATAGTCGCTGCCCTTCCAGCCCAGTGTCACCATTGCGGAGACGGAAACGCCCTTTTCATTGGTGCCGTTTTCCTCCATGGGGGTGTGGTCATGGGTCTGACCGCAGTCCGGGCAAACACCGCTGAGGTTGTCGTCTCTGGTGGCAGTATAGGCATAGCTGTCGTGGGTAAAGGTATGGGTAAAGCCGTAGCAGCCCTCATATACCTCGCCCTCAGCATGGCGGCCATGCTCGCTGACATAAGCGATCTTGTTGTAGCTGTTGGAATAGTCCTCACTGCGAGCCAAATATGTGGAGCCGTCCTCGGTGAGTTCGCCTCCCACATAGACCATGGTGCACGCAGACGCACTGATCACCAGCATTGCGACAGACGCAACCGCAGTCGCTGCGATCACCGTCAATCTTTTCATCAAAGACATAGGAATCATCCTTTCCTGCACAGGCGCCCATTCGCCCATGCTCGATTTATACACATTGTAAAACCGCAGCTCCGATCTGTCAACCGCAAATATGCATAAATATACAGTTATATTTCCTGAATATACGTCTAAATAGTAAAAATTCGCCCGAATATACTCGGGCGAATTATATATATTCATCCAGTGTATTCCAGAACCGGTTCAGTCCTCCCAGGGACGAATCCGATAGGAAGCGCCGATCCGGTCACAGATTTCCTGACAGCGTGCCTCCTCCTCATGGGTGATGGTGGTGTCCACCGTGGTGAGAATCACATGCATCCCCGCCTTGACACAGCTTTCCGCAAAACGGAGCATCCCCTCATAGGCCGCCCCACCGAAGCGGCTCCGCACCAGAGCCTGATACCGCTCCGGGTCCGGATGGTTCAGAGACACGGAGACCGTATCCACACACTTCGCCAGCTCTCCGGAAATATCCCGTCCGGCAATCAGACTGCCGTGACCGTTGGTATTCACCCGGATGGGTTTATCCGTCACGGTCTTGAGCCAGGTGGCCACAGGAAGCAGCACATCCAGCGCACAGGTGGGCTCACCGAAGCCACAGAATACGATCTCAGAAAACTCGTCAAGCTCCCACTTTTTGAATTCTGCAATCACCTCTTCCGCCGTAGGCTCCCGCTCCAGCCAAAGGCTATGGCTCTGGCCCACATGATCCATGGTCTGCCGCAGGCAGAAGGTGCAGGCAGCGGAACAGCGGTTGGTGAGGTTTACATAAAGTCCGTTATGGACACGATAAAGAATTTCCATGGTCATTACTCCAAAACATCGTTTTTTTCAAAAGCGCAGCTTCTGAATCACTTCTTCAAAGCATACACCGTCGGTGGTGGGAATGTCAAGTTCCGCCGACCGTCTCAGGCACAATTTAATAAAGGACGCCGCCGTTTTCACGCTTTTTGTCAGGCTCTCCCCCCGAACGATTCCTGCAGCCACGATGGATGCAAAAACGTCGCCGGTTCCGGACCGCTGGGGCGCGATCCGTTCGACCCGGAGGGACGTTCCTCCGTTTTCCGGTTCATAGCAGAAATTCTCCAGATACCTTCCCCGGGCAACGCCTGTGATAACCACCTTCTGTGCCCCCTGATCGCACAGCTTCTTTGCCATGTCCGTCAGCTCCCGCCGGGAGAAATGCTCCCTGTAGGGGGTATCCGTCAGAATGCAGGCCTCTGTGAGGTTTGGGGTCAGCACATTGCCGTAGCGAACCAGCCGCTTCATACCCTGACACAGCTCCGGGGTATAGGTGGCGTAGGGCTTTCCATTGTCCCCCATGACCGGATCAATGATAACAGTGGTGCGTTCCGTGGTAAACTCCTGCAAAAACCGTTCCACCAGGTCAATCTGCTTCTCCGAGCCTAAGAATCCTGTCAGAATCCCCTCGAACTCCAATCCAAGCCGCTTCCACTCCGCCATATAGGGCGCCATGGATTCGGTGCAGTCCTTGAAATAGAAATGCTCGAATCCTGTATGGTTGGAGAACACCGCCGTAGGCAGCGGACAGCACTGAACCCCCAGATGGGAGATCAGCGGCAGCGCCACTGCCAGAGAACAGCGTCCGAAGCCGGACATATCATTGATTACCGCGATTTTTTTTTGATGGTTATGGGGCAATGGAAGTTCCTCCTGTTATTTCTGAAGCCGTCCGATCACGCCGGTTTTTTCCAGTGCCGCAGCCAGTACATAGAACAGGCCAATTCCCACAACGCCCTCAATGGACAGTCCGGGAATCTGGCTCAATCCCGTGATTACAGAGCCGTACATAATGGCGCCTGCCACCGTGTAGCCCAGAATCATAATCAGGATAGCCACCACAACGGCCAGCGCGGTACGGCGGCTCTTCACGGTGGCTGCCTCTCCCTTCTTCTTGGCAATTTTTGCGGCGGCAAAGCCCATCAGGCACTTGATGATCAGTGTGGGAACTGCCCAGACCGGGAAGCTCAGCAAATCCGCCAGCGCGGAGCCAACGCCTGCGGCAAAGGTGCCGATCCAGGGATCAAAGTACACGGCAAACAGCAGAATCATGCAGTTTCCCAAATGGGCATAGCCCAGCGGAATGGGGAACTGGAAGATTCTTGTGCTGATACAGACCAGGGCTGTACCCAGTGCGGCGATTGTCAGACGACGAACAGATTGATTCATAATGTTTCTCCTGCCTTTCACACGGTCAGGAGATTTGCGCAAATCTCGAGTGAATACAGTATAGCACGATCTGATATGAATAAAAGTGTCAGTTTTTATATTTTTTATGGTATCAGTTTGTTTTCGGCTCAGGTTCTGTAGTTTCGATTGACTTTTTTCAGAAAGAGAGTATGATATTCCTCAATATAGTTCAAATTTTTTAATTTTCCAAAGAAGGGACCACACATATGTCGAATCCCAGATTGCTGGTCTGCGGAACCGTTCTTCAGGTGCTCTACCGGGCCATCCGGGTGCTGAGCCATGTGGACAGCCGCGTGAGGGAGGAGCTTCAAGCCTTCCCCGAGGGCTATACCATTCACATGCAGGCCGCCCCACAGGCGGATGCTCCCTCCCTGACGGTTCAGGTGATGGATGGCACCATCCGCAAAGCCCCAGCAGGCGCAGCACATGATATTTCCATCGTGTTTAAGAATGAGAAAATGGCCTTCCGGGTATTCACCGGAAGAATGAGCATCGCCGGTGCCTACGCAGCCCATGCCTTTACCCTTCGGGGCAGTATTTATGATACCATGGGGCTGGTTCGTGTTGTGGATTTGGCCGAGGGCTATCTGTTCCCCGGCTTCATCTCCCGCAGGCTGCTGAAGGAGGTTCCGAAAAAGCAGTATCCCACGCCGCTTGTCTACCTGCGGCTGATTCCCGGCACCTGAAAGGAGTTTCCAAATGCTTCCCCTGTACTATGAATATCACAATCCCGTAAAGATCCTCTCCGGTGAGGCAGCTCTGGAGAACATCGCCTATGAGCTGACCGCTCTGGAGGCAAAGGCTCCCCTGCTGCTGTCCGATGAGGGGCTTGTAAAGGTGGGTGCTGTGGAGACCCTGAAGAAGGCCATGGTCCCTTCCGTCCCCGCCGCAGTGTTCACCCAGATTCCCCCCGACAGCTCCGTTGCTGTGGTCAATGAGATTGCAGCCTACTTCCGCAAAATGAACTGCGACAGTCTCATCGCCCTGGGGGGTGGCAGCGTCATTGACACCGCCAAGGGCGTCCGCATGGTCATCGGGCAGAACGCCACAGATCTGGAAGCCCTTATGGGCTGCGAGGTGCTCACCGCAGGCCATCACATTCCCTTTATCGCCGTCCCCACCACCGCAGGCACCGGCAGTGAGGTCACGCCCGTGGCAGTAATCTCCAACCCCACCAAATCCGTGAAGCAGGAGTATATCTCTGCCCATCTTCTGCCCGATGTGGCGGTTCTGGATTTGCGCATGACCATGACCCTGTCCCCCAAGGTCACTGCCTCCACGGGACTGGACGCCCTGTGCCACGCCATTGAGGCCTATTCCTGCCTCCAGAAAAACCCCATGTCCGACGCCTATGCGGCATCCGCCATTGGGCTGATTATGGAGCATCTTCCCAGGGTAGTGGAAAAGCCCTCGGACAAGGCCTCCCGCATGGCCATGGCCAACGCAAGCCTCATGGCAGGTACCGCCTTTGGAAACTCCATGGTGGGACTGGTCCACGCCATCGGTCATGCTCTGGGCGGGGTCTGTCATGTGGCCCATGGCGATGCAATGAGTATTCTCTTACCCCACGTTATGGTGTATAATAAGGATGTATGCCGGGATACCTACGGCCAGCTGTTGCTGTATCTGGCAGGGCCGGAGGCCTATGTCGCCTGTCCTCCTGAAAAGCGTCCGGAGGAAACGGTCCGCATTGTCCGGGAATTCATCGCCTCCTTCCGTTCCACCGGGCTTCCCTTGTGTCTCCGGGACACCGGTCGGGTGACTCAGGAACAGTTTGAGCAGGTTGCCCGCACCGCCATCTGTGACGGTGCTCTGATCGTCAACCCCAAGGCCGCAGGAATCCCCGAAATTCTCGATATTCTGAAGAAAGCATGGTGATCCCATGGAAATCAAGGAGCTGCTGGAGGCCCAGCAGAACTATTATCTGACCGGCGCCACCCATTCCGTGGCCCTCAGAACCCTGGCACTGGATGATCTCTACCGCAAAATCAAAGAAATGGAGCCGGAAATCCACGCTGCCATTCAGGCAGATCTGGGCAAATCCTCTCTGGAAAGCTATATGTGTGAAACCGGTCTGACCCTCAGTGAGATCACATATATGAAGAAGCACCTTCGTTCCTTTGCCAGCCGGAAGCGCGTCCGTACCCCCCTGGCCCAGTTCCCCTCCAAAAGCTACATTCTCAAGGAGCCTTACGGCAATGTGCTGATTATGAGCCCCTGGAACTATCCCTTCCTCCTGACCATGGAGCCTCTGGTGGACGCCATCGCCGCAGGAAACACCGCCATTTTAAAGCCCAGCGCCTACTCTCCCGCCACCTCTGCGGTGATCAAAAAGCTGGTTTCCGCCGTATTCCCCGAGGAATACGTTGCCGTGGTGGAGGGTGGCCGGGAGGAAAACACAGCCCTGCTGGAGCAGCCCTTTGATTACATTTTCTTCACCGGCGGCACCGCCGTGGGACAGCTGGTGCTCCAGAAGGCGGCCCAGCATTTCACCCCCGTCACTCTGGAAATGGGCGGCAAAAGCCCCTGCATTGTGGACCGCACCGCCAACCTGAAGGTTGCCGCTCAGCGCATCGCCTTCGGCAAATACTTAAACTGCGGCCAGACCTGCGTTGCCCCGGATTATCTCCTGATCCATGAGGATGTAAAGGACGAATTCCTCACCCTGTTTGAACAGGCCGTCACGAAGATGTACGGCGCAAACCCACTGGAGAATCCCGATTACGGCAGGATCGTAAACCACCGTCACTTTGACCGGCTTTCCCGGATTCTGGAGGGGGAGACCATTCTCTTTGGCGGTCAGCGGAACCCGGAAACCCTGCAAATCGCCCCCACCCTTGTGGGTCCTGTGGAGCCCGACGGCCCAGCCATGCGTCAGGAGATTTTCGGTCCCATTCTCCCCTATATGACCTTCACGGAGCTGAAGGATGCCATCAACTTTATCCGCTTCCGCCCCAAGCCTCTGGCCCTGTACATGTTTTCCACCCATACGGATTCCATCCGGCTGGTGCAGAACAATGTCAGCTACGGCGGCGGCTGTGTCAATGACACCATCATCCACCTTGCCACCTCGGAAATGGGCTTCGGCGGCGTAGGCATGAGCGGCATGGGCAGCTACCACGGAAAGAAAGGCTTTGACACCTTCACCCATGAAAAGAGCACCGTAGAAAAGGCCAACTGGCTGGACCTTCCCTTCCGGTATCAGCCCTACGACCGATGGAAGGAGAAGCTCATCCGGATGTTCCTGAAATAACAACAAACGGCTGCCGGACACGGCAGCCGTTTGTATCGGTTACATTCCAAGCGTTGCATCAAAATGGCGGTTGATCTGCTCGGTAAACTCCAGTGCGGCGTTGTAGCCCATTTTTTTCTGACGGTTATTCATGGCAGCGACCTCCAGAATCACCGCCAGATTCCGTCCGGGCTTTACGGGAATGGTCAGGGTGGGAATCTTCACCCCAAGGATGGTGGTAAAGGTGCTCTCCACCCCCAGCCGGTCATAGAGTACATCGTCCCGCCAGTATTCCAGATTGACGATCATGTCAATATTGGCCGAATCCTTGATGGCGCCGATGCCAAAGAGCTTTGCAACGTTGATGACGCCGATGCCCCGAAGCTCAATATAGTGGCGGATCAGCTCCGGTGCGGAGCCGGTGAGCAGGTACGCGCCTTCCTTCTTGATTTCCACCGCATCATCCGCAATAAGACGATGGCCGCGCTTGACCAGCTCAATGGCAGCCTCGCTTTTTCCCACGCCGCTGTCTCCCAGCAGCAGCATTCCCTCGCCGTGAACCTCCACCAGAACGCCATGTCTGGTCAGTCTGGGCGCCAGATAATGCTTCAGGGTGGCAATCATGGTGGACACCAGATCAGAGGTGGTGTCCTCCGTCCGCAGAATGGAGACGTTGTATTGTTTTGCCTTTTCCATGCATTCAGGATATGGCTCAAAGCCCCTTGCGATAATCAGCGCCGGAGGACGGTAGGAGAGCAGCCGGTCAAAGGCCAGTCCCCGGTGTCCCGCGCTCATGCCGGACAGATAGGTATTTTCAACCATGCCCAGCACCTGAATCCGGGCCGGTTCAAAGTGTTCAAAGAAACCGCTGAGCTGCAAAGCAGGACGGTTTACATCCTCAACGGTGATCTGAATTTTATCAAAATCGCTGGACTGATACAGCGTTTCCAGCTTGAATTCCTCTGCCAAATGCTTGAGGGAAACGGTATACATGGTCATAGGGCCTTGCTCCCTTCCAAATACTTGAGTGACGGCAGATATCGCCGTTTTTCCCTCCTATTATACCCACAAAACCGCCGCTTGGCAACCGCAGAGGAGGATTTTCCCGAGAACCACAAAATTTTTTCTGGAAACGGTAAAAAATCTGTTGCAATTCCGGTTTGTTTCTGTTAGAATATAGTCCGATGCCCAACGGCATTTGTATATTTTTTATGCGGCGAGGAGGTGCAGCTAAATGGCTAAATGTGATTTTTGCGGCAAGGGTGTTACCTTTGGTATCAAGGTTTCCCATTCTCATAGACGTTCCAACAAGGCTTGGAAGCCCAATGTGAAGCGCGTTAAGGCAATTGTCGATGGTTCTCCGCGCCATGTATACGTCTGTACAAGGTGTCTGCGCTCCGGCAAAGTTGCCCGCGCTGTCTGATGCCACTTAGAAATCCACGGCCTGTGCCGTGGATTTTTTGTACCTGTTTCAACACATCCCCGGAGGAATCCCTATGACCGAAGAAATCTACCGGCGCTGGACGGCTCCCTTCCGCAGTCATCCCGCCGCTGCCGTCGCGCTGCGCGGCCTCAATAAAGCCCTGACGCTTCTATGCTATGTGGGCTATCCACTGCTGCTGGGCCTTGTGTTCTTCCGCTGGCCCCTGGGGCTGTTTCTCCGGGCCATTCTGGTCCCCGGGATTTCCTTTGCAGCTGTCAGCGTTTTTCGCTCAAAGCTTTCCGCTCCAAGGCCCTATGAGGTGCTGAATATTGACCCTCTGATCCATAAGGACACCCGGGGGAAGTCCTTTCCCAGCCGCCATGTGTTCTCTGTGTTTGTCATCGCCGCCACATGGCTGTACTTCTACCCGGCAGCAGGCATTGGGTTCCTGATTGCTGGCGTTCTTCTTGCCATAGTCCGGGTGTTGGGGGGCGTTCATTTTCCCAGAGACGTGCTGGCAGGTGCCTTTCTGGGGCTTCTCAGCGGATGGATCGGAATGTGGCTGATCCCCTGAGACTTTTCTTGCGTTTTTCGCCAATCTTCGGTATAATACGTTTCCGGGTGCAGCTGCTGCACCCGTTTATCTCTTTTCCTGGAGGCAACTATGAAACAGCTTCGCGCAAACCTGCTCCTGCTCCTGACCGCCATGATCTGGGGCGCTGCCTTTGTGGCCCAGAGCGTGGCCATGGACAATATCGGCCCCTTCACCTTTCTCTGCTCCCGTTCCATTCTCGGCGGACTGATCCTGCTGCCGGTGATCCGGTTTATGGACGCCCGCCGGAAGAAATCCGGCTCCGAATCAGAACCCGGCTCCTGGGGTTCCAAAACCCTGCTGGTGGGCGGGATTCTCTGCGGCGCAGTGCTGTTTATTGCCAGCATTCTCCAGCAGATGGGTATTCAGTACACCACCGCCGGAAAGGCCGGCTTTATCACCGCCATGTACATGGTGCTGGTCCCCATTGCCGGACTGTTCCTTCACAAGCGGGTCTCCCCCCGAATCTTCGGCGCAGTGGTCGTGGCTCTCGTTGGCATGTATCTGCTTTGCCTCTACGGAACCGGCCTGGGCAGCATCAACCGGGGCGACCTTCTGGAAATGGCCTGCGCCGTGGGCTTTACCTTCCACATTCTTGTGATCGACCATTTCTCTCCCAGGGTGGACGGCGTCAGAATGAGCTGCATTCAGTTCTTCGTCTGTGCGGGGCTGTCCTTCGTCTTTATGCTGATCTTCGAGGAACCCACATGGGACAGCATTCTCAGTGCTGCTCTGCCCATCTGCTACGCGGGACTTCTCTCCAGCGGCGCCGGCTACACCCTCCAGATCGTTGCCCAGAAGGACACCGATCCCACCATTGCCTCCCTGCTGATGAGCTTGGAGTCGGTCTTTAGTCTGATTTTCGGCTGGGTCCTCCTCCACGAAGCTATGAATGCCGTGGAGCTCGTGGGCTGCGGACTGATGTTTGCCGCCATCATCTGGGTACAGCTTCCCGAAAAGCAGAAGCAACAGGTATAAAAAGTATTTGGGGCTGAACCAACCGGTTCAGCCCCGTTTTTCTTAAAACTTCAGTTCGTTGTCCACGGTCAGGCCATCGGTTTCCAGCATGGTTTCCATGACCTTCAGATCGGCGGAGATGTCCAGCACGTCATCCGCAAAGAGCTTGTCCAGCTGGGCCTCATAACCGTCCACCACCTTGTCCATGGTGGCTTCGATTTTCTGCTTTGCCTCAGCGATATTCTCACCCTCCACGCCCTGAGCCTCCAGCTGTGCGTAGTTCTCAAGGATTTTCAGGGTCTGGGGCAGATAATAATTCATAAAGCTCCGAAGCTCGCTTGCCTTTTCGGGCCGCTCCTCCAGAAGCCGGAAGATCTTTGCGGTCAGCTCCTCAATGCGATAGATTTTTTCAGAAAGCTCCGGATTGGCAATGGCCCGATTGACCTCCTGAATATGCCGGATGGTTGCTGCGGCAGTGGATTCATTCTCAGGCGGCTCTTCCTGCACCGGCTCCGGGTCCGGCTCCGGCGAAACCTCAAATTCCATCTCGCCGATGACCAGCACCTTCCGGGCCACATCCAGATAGCCCTCCTCCAGATATCCACGCTCCAGCATCTCCTGAAGATCACGGGTGGCTTTTTTCTCCGTCACACCCATGGCGCTGGCCAGAGGCTCCACAGGCACCTGTTTCTTCTTGCCGATAGCTGTGAGGTAACGGCGGAACCGCTTGCTCTTCCGGTCACGGCTGCCTGCCAAGCAGATCAGCGCCACACCGGTCAGGGCCAACGCCAGCAGGGGCACCGTATCCGACAGCATCCATTGCAGGGACCCGCTGCCGGAGGCAAGATAGCCAATCTGATCGATGAGCTCCATCACAAAGGTGAAGCCGAACAGGCCTGCCATGGCTGCCCCGATCCCCCGGAACAGTCCCACATGGCCAAGGCCCCTTGCCTTGTCCTCTTTCTTCATGCGCTTTTTGTTCTGCTTATTGTTTTCCTGCACGGCGGTGGGTCTGTGCACAGGCGGAGGCGGCATTTGGCTTGCGGCACGCTGCTGGGCCTCTGCACGCTGGCGGGCTTCCGCCTCATGGGCAGCGGCACGCTGCCGGGCGTTCTCCTGTTGGGTTTGATACTGGGCTTTTGCTTTGCTTGCGGCATCCTGCGCGAAGCTTTCCGCTTTTTTCACGCCCCGTTCCATCTGACTGCTGCTGGGCCACTTTCCGGACAGCTCCAGAAACAGTGCCACCAGTCCGATGGGCCAGAACACCATAAAACCCAAAATGATAAAAATCCAGTGCCAGCCCGTATCCTGCTTTTTCCGGGTGCTGTGCTCCGGCGGACGATATGTGCCGGTGTTTTCTCCGGACTTTCGAGCGGTATTATATTTATAGTGATAGGTTCCGTCCGGGCCGGGCTGACGCACGAAGTCGGACTCCCGGGACGCTTCACCGCTCTGTGGGGCACTGCCCTGAACAAAGCGAACATTGCCGTTTTCGTCAAATTCCCATCTGCCGCGGCTCTCATTTCCTTGGCTCATTCCGGATTATCCCTCCAGTTCCCGTTCCAGAATATCCGCAATTCTGCGGGATGCATAGCCGTCACCGTAGGGGTTTGCAGCCTCTGCCATGGCGGCATAAGCCGTCTCATCCTCCAGCAGCAGCCGGAAGTTTCTGTAGATCGTCTCCTCATCGGTGCCCACCAGCTTCAGCGTACCGGCTGCAACGCCCTCAGGCCGCTCTGTGGTGTCACGCATCACCAGCACAGGCTTTCCAAGGGAGGGCGCTTCCTCCTGAATTCCGCCGGAATCCGTCAGGATCAGATGACACCGGGCAAGGAAGTTGTGGAAATCCAGCACATCCAGCGGCTCAATGATCCGGATGCGATCATCCCCGCCCAGCTCCTGCTCCGCCGTCTCCCGGACGGCAGGATTCATGTGAATGGGGTAAATGGCCTTGATATCGGGATGCTCCCGGCACACCCGGCGGATGGCCCGGAACATGTGCACCATAGGCTCCCCCAGATTCTCCCGGCGATGGGCGGTAATCATAATCAGTCGGCTGCCCCTGGCCCACTCCAACTGGGGGTGGGTATAATCCTCCCGGACAGTGGTTCGGAGGGCGTCAATACCGGTGTTTCCGGTGACGAAGATCTTCCCGCTGTCCCGCTTTTCGTCCAGCAGATTTTGCCGGGCCTGTTCCGTGGGAGCAAAATTAAACCGGCTGATGATGCTGACCGCCTGACGGTTGAACTCCTCCGGATAGGGGCTGTAGATGTTGTGGGTCCGAAGGCCCGCCTCCACATGGCCCACGGGAATCTGCAAATAAAAGCAGGCCAGGGCCGTCACAAAGGTGGTGGAGGTGTCGCCATGAACCAGAACCACATCGGGCTTCTCCTTCTCCAGCACCGCTTTGATGCTGTTTAAGATGTTCGTGGTCACATCAAAAAGGGTCTGACGCTCCTTCATGATGCTGAGATCATAATCCGGCACCACGTCAAAGGTCCTGAGCACCATATCCAGCATCTGCCGGTGCTGACCGCTGACGCATACCACTGTTTCAATGGAATCTCTGGTTTTGAGCTCATTGACCAGCGGGCACATTTTGATTGCCTCAGGCCGGGTGCCAAATACCAGCATAACCTTCTTCATAGCATTCTAATCCTCTCTATTTTCACGGGCAAATTGCCCGGTTCCGGGCGTGCTTGTCTGATTGTATACAATCACATCTTATATTTTACACGTTTTCTGAATTAGCGTCAACAGGAATTCCCCTCCGGAGGGGATTCTTAAAGAAAATTTCATACCTTCCATCCGCCCAATCGTAAACTTTCGATGAACAATGACAAAGGCCCATTGTCTCCGCTTCCCGGGAGGAATATAATGTATTTACCATTTTCACAATCCGAGGTGTTTTGATGTTTTCCCGTATCAGCGACGGCCTCCGCCGGTTTATGTACGGCAGAAACGGCGTGGATACCCTGTCCTGGGTCCTGATGATCGCTTCTGTCATCGTCAACTTTCTGGTGAGCCTCACCGGAATCGCCGTACTGACCTTTTTCAGCTATTTCCTGATGATCTATGCCCTGTTCCGGGTGTTCTCCCGAAACCTGGAGCGCCGTCAGGCGGAGAATCTCCGGTTTACCCAGTTTTTCTCCCGACTGAAGGGCCGTAAGTCCTATCGGTATTTCAGCTGTCCCGGCTGCAAAACAAAGGTCCGCGTTCCCAAAGGAAAGGGGAAGATTCGCATTACCTGCCCCTCCTGCCGGGAGGCCTTTGTAAAGAAAACCTGAAAAAACAGCGGTCTGACATTTCTGTCAGGCCGCCGTTTCCTTTATTTGAGGTACGACTTGTAAGCCAGGTCATATTGAGCCAGCTCCTCCAGACTGTCGATCTCCAGAAGCTGCTCCCGTTCAATGGGCCGGATTCCCAGCTGGTATTCCTCCCGGTGGCAGAACAGGGCCACATCATCCCAGTAGATGTCCCGGTTCCGTTTCAGCATGTATTCCAGCTCCAGATGGCTTCTCAGCCGGGCACCGTCCTCCTTTGACCAGAAGGAAACGCTGTGAAGCTCCCAGCCCTCAGGCCCGCCGATACGGCTGCAGGACACAACCACCCGGTCCTCCGGACAGCATTTCTCCGCCGGTTCCTCCAGGGTCAGCACCCATTCCTTTGTGGGTTCATGGCTGTAAAAGCAGCAGTAGCAGCTCCGCTGGAATTCCGGATACAGGATTTTCGGGTCCCGGATCACCTGATCGCCGTCGAGAATCACCGCATCCTCCAGATGCTCCCGGGCGTAATACAGAGAGGAGATGTTGTTTGCGTCATTGTAGTCAGGGTTTTCGATGAGGGTCAGTCCCGGATACTGCTCCGGAAGCTTCGCGAACTTCTCCTTCAGATAGCCCACCACCACATATATTTCATATATGCCGTTTTCGTGAAGTCCATCAATGATCGTGTCGATCATCCGGACTCCACGGACAGGAACCAGCGGCTTCGGCATTGCATCCGTAACAGGCCGCATCCGGGTACCTATGCCAGCCGCTACGATTACGGCACGCTTTACCTGATTCAAGGTCTTACGCCTCCATTATTTTTCTCGCAGCTCCTCATACAGCCGGGAATACTCCACAGCATAGCGGTACTGCATCCGGGCATAGTCGCCAAAGTCCACACCCAGCGCCTTCTTATATTCGCACCAGTTACTCCACAGCAGACCGCTGAGGGCCACATAGCAGTAGATCTTCAGTCTGGTGCGGGCATCGCAGGGCTCCGTAAAATAGCAGTCCATCAGGCGGTCGATCTCCTGCCGGGAATACCCTGCATAGATGGAAAACATGGCAATATCCAGATGAGGGTCGCTCATGCCTGCATATTCCCAGTCAATGAGATGGATCTTTTCCCCATCGGGGTGCTGCACAAACAGGAAGTTGTCCGGCACCGCATCCACATGGGTCAGTGCCCGGTCTGTGGGGAGAGACAGCAGAAACGTCTCCATATCCCTGCACCGTGCACGGGTCTCCTCATAGTCCGGATACTCCGAGGGTCCGCCCCGGAGCCGCTCATATCTGGCAATCTCCTGATCCAGCCGAAATTCATGGTCAACCTGCAGATGCATATCATGGAATTCCCGCAGGCGCTCCATGCACTGCCGGACCTCATCCCAGTTGGAGGGGTCGCAGTTTCGGGTCTTCGGCCAGAACTCCGTGAGCTTAAAGCCCGTCTCCCGGTCAAATGCCAGCACATGGTCCGTCAGGGTGTTCCCCCGCAGGGCCTCATAGCAGTCATACTCATGGGCGCGGTTGATGAGCTTATCCGTCCCCTCCCCGGGTACTCTCAGAATATAGGAGGTGTCCCGGCAGGTGAACCGGAAGGACCGGTTGGTCATGCCCGCCTCCGTAGGCACAACATGACTGATCTCCTCACGACCAGTACCCAGAGCCTTATGGATAAAGGCTAGGGCATCGTCTGTGAGGAATCTGTTTTTCAGGGAATCTGCCATAGGCGATTATTCCTTGTCCTCGTCCATGGGATTGACCTCCATGGGGTTGATCACTTCGTCCTCGTCTTCAGCAATCGCAGCAGCGGTGCTGTCGTTTTTCTTCTTGCCGAGGTTCTGGAAGAACAGCTTGATCTTCCGGCGGAAAATTGCCAGTGCTGTACCACCTGCGATGAACAGTGCCGCCACCATGGACACCACATAGGTCACTGTGCCGGGGTCCAGGTACGCAAAAGCAGCCTGAGAAAGCAGCAGCGCCATAAAGAATGCATAGTAGCTGCGGGCAAGAATTTTTTTCATGGTTTTCATATTCAGTTCCTCCTTAATTTCGGCGTGTCATTAACCGCCTCTGCGGGCCTTCAGCGTCTCCAGCCGCTTCACAATGTAGCGACCGGCGGCCTCGGCGCCGTGGCCCAGATTGTAGATTTCTTTTTCCTTTACACTGCGGATGATCTCCCGATATTCGTCGGGATGGTCCAGCAGGTTTTTCACAGATTCGCCGACAGTATCCAGGTTGTCCAGCTCCACCTCGCCGCCCAGCTGGGCGCGGATACGGATGTCGAAGGGAACCACATCGATTTTGTCGTATTCAGGGTTCATGATCTTCATGGGGGTGTTCACATAGAACACCGGCTTCAGGGTGGACAGTGCAAATTCATAGCCCACGTTGGACCAGTCGGTAATCAGCAGATCCGCGCTGTAAACCGTATCCGTGGAGCTGAAATCCGTCTGGATGATGAAGTCATCTCCAAGCTGCTCCTGATACCGGTTGATGATGGCATCCATTTTGTCCCCGTAAAGGCGCACATACTGGGGATGGGGACGGATAATCAGCCGTACCCCCAGAGGCAGGATCTGCTCCACCAGCTTGTCAAGGCAGGAGTCCATGATGTTGTCCTTCTGCCAGGAGGGGGCAATCAGCACGGTCTTTTTGTCGTTTTCCGTCTTGGGCTTTGCCTCCCAGGCCGCTGTCATTTCATCCAGCAGGCCGTAGCCCACCTGTACCAGCCGCCGGGGCTTTAGGTCATAGAGCTTCTCAATGGCTCTTGCCTCCTCCATCTGGTGGGGACCCACGCAGAAGAGGGTGTCAAAGTGGTCCAGCGCATGGGTGCGAAGGGTCATGTTGTCGCTGGAAACGCCGTGGTCCGTGTAGACATACTCAATGTCCTTCCGGACAAGGCTTCGCTTGATGTGATAGGTTTCCAGATCGGGCATGGTCATAATGACCATATCCGCCTCCAGCTTCATCATCAGGGTAATGAGCCGCATTTCACCGATATAATAGGGCTTCAGCTTCGGCTCATTCATCTGGAACACAGCATCCTGGGGGTCAGAGGTGATGTAATGGATCACCACATCGGAGTTTTTCAGCACATAGTCGATCATACCGGCAAAGTACTTGTAGAAGCCGCTGCCCTCACTGTAGAATACCAACTGCTTGGGCTCTTTATTATCAAGGAACCGCTTGTAGTCCTCTTTTTCCTGCTTCTTGTAGGGCTCCAGAGCCTTTTTGCGCTGATCCTCCTTGGCCTTCAGGGCAGAAAGCTCCGTCTTTGAGGACTCCAGCGCCTCATAGTCAATGTATTTCTTCGGCTGATAGAGGGCATTCATGAGATAGAGGTTGCCAATGGCGAAAACATTGCTGACGATCCAGTAGACGCCCACGCCAGCGGGAACCAGGAAGGTGAAGTAAGTGGAGAAGGCCACTGTGAAAATGGTGACGCCCCATCGTCCCAGGAAGCCCTGCTCCTTCTGGAGCACGTTGTCCCGGTTCTGAGCCCAGCAAAGGAGATAGGTGGACAGGCAGGACAGCAGGGGAACCATGCTGAGCAGAGAAATGGGAAGCAGCGGGGGAACCTTGGCCAGATTGATGCCCAGGAACTGGGTGTCAATGACCTTTGCAGCCTCGATCAGGGCAGCCATATCCACACCGGGCAGATTCAGTCCCATATAATAATCGAGGTTCGCGGGGCTGCACATGGCCTCCATGACCTTCAGCTGTGCGCCGCTGCCCAGCTCCTGAACCCCCAGCAGGGAAGCCGTCGCTGTAACCAGCTGATTGCACACATCCACCGGCACATGCATCAGATGCTGCATGGGGTTATAGATAACGTTGATAAGACCCAGCACCAGAATGATCTGAATAATCATGGGAACCATCCCCAGTGCAGGGCTGTATTTTTCACGCTTGTACAGGGCCATGGTCTCGTCGGTGATGGTATCCTTATCACCAAAGTGCTTGATGGTGATTCGGTTGATCTCCGGCTGGAGCCGAATCATCTTGATGGAGTTCTTCTGAACCACAATGCTCAAAGGCAGTAGGATCACCTTGCTGATAAGCGTAAACAGCAGGATCGCAAGACCGTAGCTTTTCAGCAGTCTGTAGCACAGATACATGATCCAGCCCAGAGGAATGCCGATACAGGTGTTAATCAGTGACATGGGTGCGTTTCCTCGATTCTTCTTTGTTGATGGTCAGATGCCCGGGCGCACAGGTTTCAGATGCCGCCGCAGGTATCCCATATGATCCCGAAGCAGATGATTTCCGTTCCGTCAGCTTTCCTTTGCATTATACATTTCCGGAAGCACATATCCCTCTGCAGGTGGAATCATGGGGAGGTTGAGGCCAAAGGCAGCATTCAGCGCAGTGCGTGTGCCGTTGATGCCCGTCATGCCCTCCACATCCACCTCCTCACCGGGAACGCAGACGGAGAACAGGACGCTCTGCATCACGTGGGTTTCCTTCTCCGCGTCAAACCGGGGGCCGCCGAACTGCTCCACCATGTGGAGGGGGACTCTGGCGCCGTGGTCGGACAGCAGAATGATAACGCCGGTGGGATCAGCTCTCTGGATGTTATCGACGGCCTCCAAAATGATGGTGTTCAGATACTGGAGCTGGTTCGGATACAGGGTGGTGTCCTTCCAATACCAGGCTGTGGCGAGGTTTTCCCTGTGGGAGCCATCCGCATTATAAATGAAGGGCGCGTGGGGACTTTGAATATAGCTGACCGTCAGGGTGGGGCCGTCCACATATTCGGTGCAGTTCACCAGCTTTTCGAAGCAGTTCTCAATGGGGCCGGCATAGTTGTCCCGGTAGCTCTTATAGAGCATGTAGTTGATTCGGTCTCTGATGGGCGGGATCTTATTGAACAGACTGTTTTCCAGTAGATATTCCGAAATATTGTCCTCGATCTGTCCCTCGGTCAGCACCGTGGTTCCCGTGGGAATCAGACTGGCCCGGTGATTGATCAGGTTGATCTGATAGCCGTTGCTGTGGAACAACTGATAGAGCACCGGATTCTCACAGTACAGCCGCCGGGTCTTTTCCGGAATGGAATCGTCGGTCACATAGTCAAGATTCATGAGATTGGGCGCCAGGGTATCCGTCCAGCAGGACTCGGTGTTGTAGGAGGAACGGGACACTGCAAAGCCCCGGGCCTCCAGTTCCTCATAAAAGGCAGAATTGTCAAAGCCGAAGTAGGTCATGAGATTCTCGTCTCCGCCGTATTCGTCAAAGAAGAAGTAATAGACGTTCCGTTTTTCTCCGGCAAAGGTGGTATCTTCGGTGGGGCCAAGCACATCCTCCATGCGCACTACCGCATCTTTGGCAGTAGAGGTTACTGCCAGCAGCTTGGGAATCGCCATAAGGAAATTCACCAGCGTCAGGGTGCCAAAGGTCACAGCCAGAATGATACAGCCCGCAGTCATGTTGGGCTTTTTCCGAAACAGCAGCACCAGAATTCCCAGCAGCAGGAGCACCAGAACCACAAGCTGATATTTGGAATAGAACCAGGGCAGCAGCTTCTCCACCCCGCCGGACAGGAGGCCAAAGTTCATGACCACCAGCATAGCAAGGTTTGTCATAAAGGCCGCCCGGCTCACATTCCGGAGGATCAGGCAGCACACCAGCATTCCCACCAGAGCCGTTCCCAGATACAGCCCCAGAAAGGGCAGCATGTCCACCGCCTTTGCCTCACTGGCATTTTGGGCAAACACAAACACACAGGGAAACAGGCAGGTCAGGAAAATGGACACAAGAGCGGGAAGCCAACCCGACAGACATTTTTTCTTTTTCTCCATGGTTATCCCCTTCCAAGATTTCGGTCAACGCTTTCCTGAGAATACACATAATCCGGGGGAATTTCCAGAAGCGGAAGCTCCAGTCCAAAGGTCTCATTGAGCATGATACGGGTAACATTGATGCCGGTCTGACCCTCGATTTCAGGGATCATACCGGGTATATACAGACAGCACAGGGCATTTTCCATATAGGCGACCTCTGCCTCGTGGTCAAAATCAGGGCCGCCGCAGAAATTCAGCAGTTGGGCAGGCCGTCTGGAGCCGTGGTCACTCATCAGGAGGATCACAGCCTCCGGGTCACTTTTCTGAATTCTGTCCACCGACCGAAGAATCACATCGTTTCCATACCGGAGCTGTCCCAGGTACAAATCAGGGTCCTCCCAGTCGTAGCGTTTCGGCGCTGGAATCACCTGACCGTCTCCGGAGAAAACGCTGGGCCAATGGGGAAAGTTGATGTAGGACACCGTCAGGGTGGGGCCGTCTCCCACCCGGTCGGCACAGCTTTCCAGTGCCTCAAAGGCGTTGCGGAGCGCTTCCACCTCATGATCCTCGCCCCTGTGGAGCACATACCGCTTTACCAGCGTGTTCACCCTGGGGATCTGGGAAAAGATACTGTTATCATAAAGATAGTCGGCAATGGTGTCGGCCTTCTGTCCGGCGGTCAGAACGTGGCAGCCACCGGTTCCCAGATAGTCCGTATGGTTGATGAGATTGATGCTGTAGCCGTTTTCCCGGAAGATCCGATAGAGCATTGGGGCCTCCACAAAGGCATCGCGCATCCTGACCTCCATATCATCGTCGGCCACATAGTCAAGGTTCAGGATATTGGGCATCAGTGTGGCAGTCCATGGAGACTCCGTATTTTTGCAGTGCTCTGCCACGGCAAAGCCCCGGTCGGAAAGACCGCCGAAAAAGGCGCTGTTGTCAAAATCGTAATACCGTTTTGTATTCTGGGGGCCACCGTATTCATCAAACAGGAGCACATACACATTTCGCTTTTCCCGGCGGAAGGTCAATTCCTCCAGCTCCTCCGCCAGAGGCGGCTCCGGGCAGCGGTAGGTGGCTGTAGAGATCATGGTTGGCAGCGCCGCCGCCAGATTTACAAGGATCATCACGCCGAAGGCCAAAGACAGCAGCCCGCAGCCGGTGGTCATCCGGGGCTTTTTCTTCAGCAGCAGCCACATGATTCCCAGCAGCACCACAGCAGCCGCTCCCAGCAGCATCCAATCCCGGAACGCCGGAATGAGCTTTTTGATGCCCTCGGAAACCATAGTGAAGTTTATCACCACCAGCATGGCAAGGTCCGTGAGAAATGCCGCCCGGCCCAGCCCCCGCAGGATCACCAACAGCACCAGAAGGATTACCGCCGCCGTCAGCAGAAAAAAGACGAAAAAGGGCAGGGCATCCAGCGGTGCTGCCTCACCGGCATTGGACGCATACAGGAATGCGCAGGGAAACAGGCAGGTCAGCACCACCGACAGAACAGGAAGCCCAATATTCTTCAGAAATTTCACGGAAACAGTCTCCCTTCTCTGTTCTTTCGCGCAGAAAGTTCCCCCGCGGTCACAATAGTACAACTTATATTGTATCACATAATCTATAGAATGCAATGCTATTTTTCACAATCTCAACACATTCCCCAGACTATTCGCCTCATTTCTTGACAAATCCACAGATTCGTGATACGCCGTAACCACCCCCCAGGGGTGGGGTGTATATCGTTCCCGTATTTCACAGGAGGACTTCCTCATGAACGAAGAGAAAAAGCAGGCCCTACAGGCGCTGAAAACCGCCCGGGGCCAGATCATCAAAATGGTGTCCGATGCCGCCGGGTGCTCACCAATATCCATGAAAACCTGTTCTGGGCATTTATCTACAACATCATCGACATCCGCAGTCCCAAACGGGATCATAAACACAGCCGGACTCCCATCAACCTGCCGGAGCCGGAAATCATCAAGGAGGACACTACCATGACAAAAGTAATCACCATCGAAGGCATGATGTGCAAGCACTGCGTGGCCCATGTCACCAAGGCCCTCTCCGAAACCCAGGGCGTGGAGACCGTGGAGGTCAGCCTGAAAAAGGGCGCCGCCACCGTCACCGGCAATGTCTCTGACGAAGTCCTGACCGCCGCCGTGGTGGACGCCGGATACGAGGTGAAGGGGATCGCGTAAGGCCAGACTTCCAAAGCTGCCCCGCAGAAATGGGCGGTATGCATAAAAGGCACCCACAGCCACAGCAGTTTGCTCTGCTGTGGCTGTGCTTGTTTTCTATCCTGTTATGTGATAATATGGAACTGAGCAGACCTATAAGTAGGAATTTACGGAGGTAAATGTACGGAACGGTTGGCGGCATTTGAATTGATGCTTTCGGATATACAAAAGCAGTCTGAATATGAAAAAGAACAGATGGAAAGACTCAAATCCCAAGGAAAAGAAAAATCTGCAACATACCGTCAGTATTTTGGAAATCGCATGCTTTACAAAATGATATTGTAAAAGTATCAGGAATATGGGTTGATCGATTAACAATACGGTTTTCTGAACTGGAGAAATGTAAATTCGGAAGAAGGAAATATTATGATAAAGCATATCGCCATCGTCAGTTTGTCAAGCGGAACAATCGGGGAAGATTTTGTAAAGCATGAGGTTGATATTGGAATTAAAAGGTTAAATGACTTAGGGATGAACGTTACATTCATGCCTCACGCCCTTAAAGGAATCGAATATGTCAAAGGCCATCCCGCAGAGCGTGCGACGGATCTGTTACAAGCCCTGAATGATCCGGATATTGATATGATTCTCTGCGCAATCGGCGGAGATGATACATATCGCTTGCTTCCTTACCTATTTGAACATAATGAACTGGCTGATGCAGTCTCAAATAAAGTATTTCTTGGATTTTCTGATACGACGATTAACCATTTCATGTTCCATAAAGTTGGAATGAAAACATTCTATGGGCAGTCTTTCCTTGCAGACATCTGTGAACTGGACAAAGATATGCTCCCATATACAAAAAAGTATTTTGAAGAGCTGATAAATATCGGAACAATTAAAGAAGTTAGACCCAGCGACGTCTGGTATGAAGGAAGGACGGATTTTGGTATTGATCAGGTTGGTACACCGTTAAAATCTCATTCTGATCATGGTTTTGAATTGTTACAAGGCAATTCTGTTTTCTCAGGAGAGATTCTTGGCGGTTGTATTGATTCAATTTATGACTTTTTCAATGGAGATCGCTATGCTGATATGCCACTTCTTTGTAAGAAGTACAGACTATTCCCAGAGATAGAGGATTGGACTGGAAAGATTCTTCTGTTAGAATCCAGTGAAGAAAAGATGCCTCCCCAAAAATACAGAAAAGCAATCCTTTCGTTAAAAGAAACCGGCATTTTTGATGTGATTTCAGGTGTTCTTATAGGCAAGCCGATGGATGAAACTTATGTGCAGGAATATAAACAAATACTGGTGGATGTAATCGATCATCCGAGTTTGCCCATAGTGTGTAATATCAATATTGGACATGCACAGCCACGTTGCATAATTCCTTTTGGTGTTGAGGCAACGGTCGATGTCGATAATCAAGTAATTAGGTTTGTAAACTGAGAGACAACTTACAGTTTGTCGAACAGATACAAGGGCGCACTTCTATACGGGTCAAGCCCCGTATATGCGCTCGGTGAGACCGAACACCCCGGACATCTGAATGTCCGGGGTGTTTTGCGTCACTGCGTTCCGAACAAGGGGCTGCACCCCTTGCGCCGCTAAAGTGGCTGTCCTATTGAGGCAAAAGGCGTGACTTTCGTTACGCCTTTTGCCTATTTAACTGTCTTACGAACACCGCTCTAAGGGCGCTGGTTCTTTTGGGGAATCAGAAATGGATTAGTACATTCCGCCGGCCTGGGAAGCGGCAGCAGCCGCGGCAGCGTCAGCAGCGGGGTCGGGCTTATCCGCAACCAGGGACTCGGTGGTCAGCACGCAGGAGGCG
>JAQXMD010000064.1 GCA_029012465.1 Oscillospiraceae bacterium
GTTGACATTCCCCTTAGGGGATATGTTACATTGAAGCCATCAAACGGTATTCGGAGGTGATTTCAGTGAAAATCAAAGAGGTCAGCGCCCTGACCGGCCTTACAAAGAAAACCATCCGATTCTATGAAGAGGTTGGGCTGATCGAACCTGCAAAGCACAAGCTTAACGGCAGAGAGTTCCGGGACTATTCAGAGGAAGATCTGGAGCGGCTGCGGGAAATTGCGGTTCTCAGAAAGGCACACTTTACCATTGAGGAAATACGCCTGCTTCAGCATGAGCCGGAGGGGGTTCAGGAGATCTTCACCGGCTATTATGACCGGATGAAAAACGAGAAGCGGGAGATGGACCGGCTGATGCTTGTGCTGGACCAGATTTCCGGGCGGACATTTGCCTCCAAAGGAGAACTGGTTCAGGAGATTGCAGAGGTGACGGATTCCATGAGCCTGCCTCCGGCGGATATTCATCCGCGTTTCCGGTATCTGGATGAATTGGAGGAAAAGCTGAGCCGGGGCAAGAAAAAAGAGAAGCCCGGGAATACAAAACTGAAAAACACCGCAGCCATGACACAGTCCTTTTCTCTGGTGCAGACCACCACAAAGCCCGGCGTTCGGGACGGCAGCATGAATGGCACCTCTGTCATTATGGCCATGCGGATGATGGATGACGAATAGTGAGTTTTTGTGGGGCAGGAACCGCGGTTCCTGCCCCGCTTTTGTGATTCTTTTGAGAATTCTACAAAAAATCCTTGACTCCGCAGTGACTGGAGAGTGTAGGATACAAACAGGAGGCGAGAAATATGAAGATGAAAGAGGTTATGCGGGCCACCAATCTCCCGGAAAAGACCATTCGGTATTATGAGGAGCGGGGACTTGTGACCCCGGAAACCTATCGCCAGAACAGGCGTACCTATCACGACTATTCGGAGGAGGATGTGGAGGTTCTCAGGCGAATCGTCATTCTCCGGCAGGCCCGGTTTACATTGGATGAAATTTATACCATGGAGCATAAGCCCGATACCATTCCTGCAATTGTCAAGACCCATCACAACAGAATCCGGAAAGAACAGGACAGCCTTGCGGGGCTGCTGAGCATCGGCGCCATGGAGGTGTCCACTCTGGAGGAGCTGTGCCGGGAGATTCGGGAAATACAGGAACCAGACTATGAGCCGGTGCTCCGGTTCGGTCAGAATGACCCGGAGAGCCAGTCCGAAAAGGAAAGCACCATTTCCGCATACAAACGGCGGCAGGGAAACCGGCTGTCGGGATGGCAGATCACGGTCATTTGCCTGAGCGTCCTGTGTGCCATGCTGCTGTGCAGCACAATCTGGCTGCTGGTGATGCAGATGCACAGGGTGCCCTTGGGGGCTGGCAGTACAGAAGGCTGGACCTACTACATGTCCCAGAGGGGCATTATGCGCGTAAAGGAGGGAGAGGAGCCGGAATGCATCTATGAGCGGCAGTATAACGGCTCCGTCGTGAATTTCCTGATGGATTCCGAGAAGCTCTATGTGATGGACGACGGCACCCTGTTCTCCGTCAACGCAGACGGAAGCGGAAAGCATATCTATCGACCGAAATTCGGCAGTGAATATGACGTTTGGTGGTCGGGAGGCTATTATGGGCAGTGCAGCGTATTTCTGCTGTACGAGGACGACTTGTATGTTGCGGAGCAGAAGAACGGCGGCATGTTTACCGGGTCTGAGACCACCATTGTACGGGTGCCCACCGATGGCGGGAAACAGGAGGCCCTGAATCTGGACTTGCAGGGCAGAAAGCCCGGTTCTGCGGCGATCTGGCAGGAGAAGCTGTATCTCTTCCTGCTGGGGGATGACGCGGAAACCCTGGAAGTGATGATTTACGACCTGAAAACAGATGCGGTTCTGGAGCAGACAATCACTGAGGGCAGCCGCTGCTATTATTTTGACGATACCACGGGATATACGGCGGATTCTGTGGGTGGGAGCGAGGGCTACAGTTCCACCATCTATCAGATTTCGCCGGATGACCTTGGCGGAACGAGGGTCGTGACACTGGATGGAGAGCTTGTGGCAATATACGATCACTACGCCCTCTATCTGGGAGACTTCAAGACCTATGGAGATGAAAACAGCAGCTGGATGGAATCGGGTGGAACGTATCTCTACAATCTGGAAACCGGGAATCAGATTCCGGTGGATGGGAATATGATCCACGACTGGAGCCTGAACTGGACGGAAACCGGGCTGCGTTTGACCGGAACATTTTCCGATGAACAGTGGTATCCGTATCCGGAATAAGACACAGCGGGGACACAGGAATTGGGTAGGATAACACCGTTCCCCGGGGGAATGAAATCATTTTGAAGATTTGACTTGACAAGGCCCTTGGGGCACATGTTACAAGGAAAGAGGAGGGGGATGGATATGATGAACGGAAATGATTATTTGCGGCAATTGGTCAGGCAAAGCCAGCGGAATCGGAAAAGGAAGGAGTCCAATCCCATGGCGCTCTTCAAAACCCTTGCGATTATGGCGGGAATCATAGTTGTTCTGTTTCTGGCAAAGGAAAGCGGACGATTTGGATGGTGAAACGGCTTTGGGCCATTCGGACGGTGCTGGTTGGGCTGCTGGGTGGCTTCGGACTGGGTCTGATCCTGTGTTGGTTCCTGTATCTCCGGCCGGTGTACAGCCTCTATTTTGCCCTGTGCGGCGGAATCGGTGGGATTGCCAGCATTTTTCATGGAAACAGAAACGCACAGTATGCCATTGCCCTTGGGCTGGCCCTGTGTGTCGGGGTACTGGGGGCGGTGCTGAGCCATTGGAGCGCGGTGGTGGTGGCCGGGCTGACGGTCTATGTGCTGGCCTTCGGCGGGGGAACCATGGGGGGCTACGGGTTTTATGCTCCCATGGGGATTTGGAGCATCCTTGCGCTGCTGGGGGCGGTGCTTACATCAGGGGGCTTTCCCCAACTGTGGAAATACGGAGCGCTTGGGGCTATGGCCCTGGCGCTGGGGCTGACTCTGGACGGATTTCGGGCCAATTCTCTCAGAAAGGCTATGATGCAGCGTAAGAATGACAGCGCCATACGAAACCCATCCGGCATTCTGGAGAACTCCTTTTGGATGTATCTTGGGTTTGTGGGGCTTGGCCTGGTCGCCGCAGCTGTGATTATGGTTATGGGCTTTGGACTGTGGCAGATCGTAAAGCGTGGGTGGGGGTATGTGCGGTTTTATCTGCTTCAGGATGGAGCGGGGATCTTCGGTTGGTTCGGCAGCATGGTCATTCGGTTTGTGCGATGGTTTCAGAGCCTGTTCCACGGGAAGGAGGATCATCCGGATATCGAAATGGAAGAAACCCTTCGGGACGATGGCTGGCAGAATCTTGTCTATGGGGCAAGCGCCGTTGCAACGGTGATTCTGGTGGTGGTATCTGCTCTGGCAGCGGCGGGAATGGTCACTGGTCTGGTGATGGGGATCGTCCGCAGGGCGAAGTCGAAGCCACGGCTCATCGAAGGAGAGGACTATGTTGACGAGATCGAGGCACTGGAGCGGCCCCGAAAACACCGTCGGTTCCATCGACAGAGCGGCCAGAGCTTTTCAGGTTTTGCAGACGACCGTCTGAAAATCCGCTTTGCGTTCCAGCAGCTTCTGCGTCGGCGCAAAGAGAAGGACAATCTGGCCCATACCAAAACCCCAAATGAGCTGCGACAGGAG
>JAQXMD010000065.1 GCA_029012465.1 Oscillospiraceae bacterium
CGCCTACGGCTACGCTATGAAATATCTCCAGGAGCGGGGACTGACTGCATCCAAGGCAGAGGAAAACCGTCTTGCTGCGGGCTGCACCGGTGTCAAGCGTACCACCGGCCAGCACCCCGGCGGCCTGGTGGTCATTCCCGGAGACAAGGAGATCTATGATTTCTGCCCGGTTCAGCACCCGGCGGATGATACAAGCACCGATATTATCACCACCCATTTTGAATACCACTGTATGGAGGAAAACCTCCTGAAGCTGGACATGCTGGGCCATGATGACCCCACTATGATTCGTATGCTGGAGGATATGACCGGTGTGGACGCCAAGAAGATTCCTCTGGACGACCCGGAAACCAAGGAGATTTTCCGTTCGCCTTTGCCGCTGGGATTGCCGGATGACGACCCTATCATCGGCAAAACCGGCTCCATCGGCATTCCGGAGTTCGGCACCAGCTTTACCCGTCAGATGCTGGTGGATACCCAGCCCGACGGCTTTGATATGCTGGTTCGACTGTCCGGCTTCTCCCACGGCACCGACGTGTGGCTGGGCAATGCCAAGGATTTGATCCTGTCGGGGACGGCCACCGTTAAGGAAACGGTGGGCTGCCGTGACGATATTATGCTCTTCCTCATCAGCAAGGGCATGGAGCCCAAGATGGCCTTTAAGATCATGGAGGCTGTCCGAAAGGGCAAGGTCAAGAAGGGCGGCTTTCAGGAGGGCTGGGTGGAGAAAATGCAGGAGCTGGGGGTTCCCCAGTGGTACATTGACTCTCTGGCGAAAATCGCCTACCTGTTCCCCAAGGCCCACGCGGTGGCCTACGTTATGATGGCCTTCCGGATTGCCTGGTTCAAGGTTCATGAGCCGCTGGCCTTTTACAGCGCCTATTTCTACCGAAAGAGCCAGAAGGGCGGCTTTGACGCGGAGATGATGGCTCAGGGACTGGATACCGTAAAGGCCAACATCAACCGAATCAAAAATGACCCGGAATCCACGGATAAAGACGAGGATCTGATGACCACTCTGGAGGCCTGCTATGAATTCTACATGCGGGGCTTTGAGTTCGCGCCCATTGACATCTACGAATCCCACGCCACCAAGTTCAACATCAAGGACGGAAAGCTCCTGCCGCCCTTTGTGGCAGTGTCCGGTCTGGGCGAAAGCGCGGCATGGGATATTCTGGAGGGACGCAAGGGGAAGAAGTTCATCTCCATCGAGGAATTCTCAGAGGCCTGCCCCAAGGTGTCCAAGACCCATCTGGAGCTGCTGAAGATGCTGGGAGCCTTTGGCGATTTGCCCGAAACCTCTCAGGTAACACTGTTCTGATTCTTACATTTCGGCTATTGTAGAATGCTCTTTCGTATGGTAACATATTAGCGAACGAAAGAATTTGTATTGGAGGATACCCATGAATAATACAATCGGCACCCCGGAGGGAACCAGAGACCGGCTGTTTGCGGAGTGCAGGGCATGCCGTCAGGTGGAGAAGGCGGTCACGCAGCTGTTCAAACGCCGGGGCTATTGTGAAGTGACGACTCCCAACGTGGAGTACTATGATATGATTACCGCAGCGGGACATCCGCTTCCCCAGGAGTCCATGCTGAAGATCGTGGACCGTACCGGCAAAATCCTTGTGATGCGTCCCGACCAGACCGTGGCCATCGGACGGGTGGCGGCATCCAAGCTCTCCGGCCTTCCCCGGCCTCTGCGGCTTTACTACAACCAGACGGTGTTCCGTTCTGACGATGTGAACACCGGCGCCCGTTCTGAGATCGACCAGTGTGGTGTGGAGCTGATTGGTGCGCAGGGTGTTCGGGCGGATCTGGAGGTGATCTCCATGGCCATTGATGCGCTGGATGCCTGCGGCCTCAAAGATTACCATATTGAAATCGGTCATGCGGGGTATTTTTCCGCACTGCTGGAGGGACTGGGGCTGGAGGAGCCAGCTTGCCAGACCCTTCGGGAGCTGGTGGAGAAGAAGGACTTTGTGGCCTACCGGAAGGCCCTTGCACCTTATCAGGATCGGGACGAGGGCAGAGCGCTCATGCAGCTGCCCCGGCTGTTTGGCAGCGCGGAAGTGCTGGAGAAGGCCCGGCAGCTGTGCCCTGCGGCGGAGGATGTGATCTCCTATCTGGAGACGATCTACGATGTGCTGGCGCAGGCCGGTCTCAGCAACCGGGTCCAGTTTGATCTGGGACTGATTCAGACCATCGAATACTATACGGGCATGATCTTCCGGGGCTTTTCCGAAGGTGCGGGAAGCAACGTGATCTCCGGGGGGCGCTATGACCGGCTCATCGGCCAGTTTGGCGACCCCGTTCCCGCAACGGGCTTTGCGGTGGATGTACAGGCAGTGGCGGATTGTCTGCCCATGCCGGAGCATAAAAAACCGGAAACCGTTGTGTGGTACACCCTGTCCAGACTGGGACAGGCCAGAGAGCTGGTTTCGGAAATGCCCAAGCAGACTGCCATGCTTTCCTGCGGGGACAGCCCTGAGGCTGCCGCGGAAGAGGCTAGACAGCTGGGCGCAGAACGTCTGATCCTTGTGGACGAGACGGGAGTAAGGGAGGTGGCCCTGTGAAAAGACTGAGAATTGCTGTGACCAAGGGTCGTCTGCTGGAGGACTCGCTGGATCTGTTTGAAAAGATGGGCCTTGACTGCTCGGAGGTTCGGGCGGACACCAGAAAGCTGATTCTGCCCATCACCAATTACCCCATGGACTGTGTGCTCAGCAAGGCGGCGGATGTGCTGACCTATGTGACCCACGGGGTCTGCGATCTGGGCATCGTGGGCAAGGACACCATGATGGAGCACGGCGGCAGTTACTACGAGATGCTGGATCTGGGCTTTGGAAAATGCCGGTTTGCACTGGCGGTGCCCGAGGGAAGCGACTTCTACGGCACCTACCACAGCCGGGTCATTGCCTCCAAGTATCCCAACGTGACCAAGGCATACTTTGCGGGGAAGGGCATGGACGTTTCCGTCATCAAGATCGAGGGCAGTGTGGAGCTGGCCCCGCTGGTGGGTCTGTCCAACGGAATCGTGGATATTGTCCAGACGGGCACCACGTTAAAGGAGAACGGCCTTGTGCCCATTGAAACGGTGGCGCCGGTCAGTGCAAGACTGATCGTGAATACGGCCAGCATGAAGCTCTATCAGAAAGAGATCTTCGATTTTATAGATAAAATAGAGGCGGTACAGGGATGATTACGATTGTAAAAGCAGATGGACAGGCCGAGCGGCAGCAAATTGCCGCCATGAAGGCCCGTGCAGCGGAGACCAACGCCGGGATTGCAAAATCCGCGGCGGAGATCATGGAGGCTGTCCGGGTGAGAGGCTATGAGGCTGTCCGGGAATATTCTTTGAAGTTTGACAAGGCAGAGCCCCGGGAGATTCCTCCGGAGGAGCTGGAGGCTGCTGCAAAGCGCATTGATCCGAAGCTGCTTGCGGCTCTGGAGCAAAGCGCGGAGAACATCCGGGCCTATCAGCAGGAGCTGCTCACCAAATCCCGGGAGTGGGAAAGCCCCATGAAGGGCGGCATGGTGGGACAGGTGGTCCGGGGCTTGAGCCGTGTGGGCGTGTATGTGCCCGGCGGCAAGGCTGCATACCCCAGCTCTGTGCTGATGAATGTAATGCCTGCCAAGGTGGCGGGCTGTGGGGAGATCATCATGGTGACACCGCCCACGGAAAACCTCAATGATGCGGTTCTGGCGGCAGCATGGGTGGCCAGAGTGGACCGGGTCATCGCAGTGGGCGGCGTTCAGGCTGTTGCGGCCCTGACCTACGGGGCGGACTGGATTCCCCAGGTGGACAAGCTGGTTGGCCCGGGCAATGCCTTTGTGGCAGCAGCCAAGCGCATGGCCTATGGGACACTGGATATCGACATGGTTGCCGGCCCCTCCGAGGTGCTGGTTATTGCCGATGAAACCGCAAACCCCGTGTATACTGCCGCAGACCTGCTATCTCAGGCAGAGCACGATGTGATGGCCAGCGCTGTGCTGCTGACTACCTCCGAGGCTCTGGCGGAGCAGGTGAAGGCTGAAATTGTACGTCAGACCGGGTATCTCTCCCGGAAAGAGGTCATGGTGCAGTCCCTCCGGGACTATGGCGCCATTATCGTCTGCGAGGACCTTGACAGGTGCTGTGAGCTGGCCAACGAGATCGCCCCGGAGCATCTGGAGATCATGACAAAGGAGCCGAGAGCGCTGCTGCCGAAGATTCTCAATGCCGGTGCGGTATTTCTGGGCGAAAACACCCCGGAGCCTCTGGGCGACTATATGGCAGGCCCCTGCCATGTGCTGCCTACCTCTGGCACGGCACGGTTTTTCTCTCCCCTCAGCGTGGAGAGCTTCCTGAAAAAGATGAGCGTCATTGATTTCAACCGGGATGCGCTGGCTCAGGTCAGTGATGGAATTGTGGATATGGCGGAAAGTGAGCATTTGACGGCTCACGCAAACTCCATTAAAGTGAGGTTTTCAAAATGAGAGCATCTGAAATGCGCCGGGAAACCAAGGAAACAAAGGTCTATGTGTCCCTGAATCTGGAAGGAGGCCCCCTGAACATCGACACCGGCATCGGCTTTTTCGACCATATGCTTCACGCCATGCTGTTTTACGCGGGCTTCGGCGGAGAGATCACCTGCAAGGGCGATCTGGAGGTGGACGGCCACCACTCCGTGGAGGATGTGGGTATCGTTCTGGGCAAGGTGCTAAAGGAGGCCATGGGGGAGAAGCGGGGCATCCGCCGGTTTGCCTCTGCCTTTGTGCCCATGGATGAGAGTCTGGAGTTCTGTGCTGTGGATGTGTCCGGACGGCCCTATCTGGTGATGGATGCACCCATGCCCCAGCCCATGATCGGCAGCTACGACAGCTGCCTGACCAAAGAGTTTATGCGGGCCTTTGCCATGAACAGCGGCATTACCCTGCATCTCAAGTGCCACTACGGTGAAAACGCACACCACATCACCGAGGGACTTTTCAAGGCTCTGGGCCTTGCCCTGAAGGATGCCCTTCGTGTGGAATCCGATCAGATTACATCCACCAAAGGAGCACTGGAATGAGTATTGCGGTCATTGATTACGGCGCAGGGAATCTCAAAAGCGTCACAAAAGCCCTCAAATATCTGGGCTTCGACAGCGTGATTACCCATGATTCCGGGGAACTGGAAAAGGCCGACGGGCTGATTCTGCCCGGTGTGGGAGCCTTTCCCATGTGCATGGAGATGCTCCGGAGCCGGGGGCTGGACGTGGAAATTGTGAAGCAGGCGGCAAAGAAGCCCCTTCTGGGCATCTGTCTTGGGATGCAGATGCTCATGGACTCCAGCACGGAAATATCCCTGTCCCGGGGCCTTGGGCTGATCCCGGGCCGGGTAGAGCGGATCGAAACGGACCTGAAGCTGCCCCACATCGGCTGGAACAGCCTGAGGGTGGTGAACCCCAATCCGCTGATCCGGGACATTCAGCCGGAGGACTATGTGTATTTTGTCCACAGCTTTGCCGCAAAGGTGGAAAACGAGGCTGACCTTGCTCTGACCACTGACTACGGCGGAACTGTCACAGCCATGGTTGCCCGGGGCAACGTGTTTGGCTGTCAGTTCCATCCGGAGAAAAGCGGTCCTGTGGGCATGACCATACTGAAAAACTTTGGGGAGCTGACGAAATGATAATTTTACCTGCAATCGATTTGAAGGATGGCAAGTGCGTCCGGCTCCTGAAGGGAGATTTTGCGACGGTCCATCAGGTGGCGGACAGTCCCCTGGAGACGGCAAGGGTCTTTGCCGAAGCCGGAGCCCGGTTTATCCACATGGTGGACCTGGACGGAGCCAAGGACGGAATCCGGAAAAACGGCGATATTGTCCGTCAGGTTTGCGAGGAAAGCGGCCTGAAGGTGGAGCTGGGGGGCGGCATCCGGAACATGGCAGATTTGGAGGCGGTTTTTGCCCTGGGAGTCTACCGGGGCGTGATCGGCTCTGCGGCTGTGTCCGACCCGGATTTTGTGGAGGCTGCTGCAAGGAAATACGGCGACCGGGTGGCTGTAGGCATTGATACGCTGGATGGAAGGGTGAAAACCGCTGGATGGATTCAGGACAGTGGCCTTGACTATCTGGAATTTGCAAAGAAAATGGAAGCGCTGGGTGTCCGGAACATCATCTTTACGGACATTGCCACCGATGGCGCTCTCTCCGGACCCTCTCTGGAGCGTCTGAAGGCCCTCCGGGAGACGGTTTCCTGCCATATCACAGCCAGCGGCGGTGTGGCAGTCAATCAGGACATCCGGGATCTCCGAGACGCAGGGATGAACGGCGCCATCATTGGCAAGGCCTTCTATGCGGGCACCATTGATCTTGCGGAAGCCGTCCGGGACGGCGGCAGTCAGGAGGGGGAATAAGATGCTTGCAAAGAGAATCATTCCCTGTCTGGATGTGAAGGACGGCCGGGTGGTCAAGGGCGTCAACTTTGTGTCCATCCGGGACGCGGGAGACCCTGTGGAGCTGGCGAAATACTATTCCGATCAGGGCGCTGACGAGGTGGTCTTTCTGGACATCACCGCCACCAGCGATGCCAGAAAATCCGTGGTGGATGTGATCGAGTCCACCGGGGATCAGGTGTTTGTCCCCCTGACCGTAGGCGGCGGCATCCGCACCACCGGGGATTTTCAGGAAATTCTCCGGGCAGGGGCCGACAAAATCTCCGTGAATTCCGCGGCAGTGAAGGACCCGGAGCTGATTTCCCGGGCTGCGGAGCAGTTCGGCAGTCAGTGCGTGGTGCTGGCCATCGACGGAAAGAGCCGGGGCGACGGCACCTGGGAGGTTGTCATTGCCGGGGGCCGGATTCCCACCGGCCTTGATGTGGTGGAATGGGCAAAGAGGGGACAGGCCCTTGGAGCAGGAGAAATTCTTCTGACCAGCATGGATGCGGACGGCACCCAGGCGGGCTTTGACCTTGAAATGACAAAGGCTGTGGTGGACGCGGTGTCCATCCCCGTCATTGCCAGCGGCGGCGCGGGAAAGCTGGAGGACTTTGCGGAGGTATTCCGGGAAACCGGCTGTGACGCGGCACTGGCGGCCAGCCTGTTCCACTATGGGACCCTGTCTGTACCCCAGGTGAAGGACTATCTGCGGGAGCAGGGAATCCCTGTACGCTGAAAGGAAAGACATTATGTTTGATGTGAAAAATCTCTTTTACAAATCAGAACTGATTCCTGTGATCGTGCAGGATGTCCATACAAAGCAGGTGCTGATGCTGGGCTTTGCCAATGAAGCGGCAGTCCGAAAGACCTTTGAAACCAAAACCGCGTGGTTCTGGAGCCGCAGCCGTCAGGAGCTGTGGAACAAGGGCGGCACTTCCGGCAATTACATGTATGTGAAGGAAATCTACACCGACTGCGACACCGATACCCTGCTGTTGCTGGTAGAGCCCGCAGGTCCTGCCTGCCACACGGGCCGGGTGTCCTGCTTCTATGAAAAACTGGAGGAAGTACAATGAGCGATACCATTTTGAAGGACATGTATGGGGTCATTCTTGACCGGAAGGAAAACCCCATGGAGGGTAGCTATACCTGCTATCTGTTTGAAAAGGGATTGGACAAGATCCTGAAGAAGGTGGGGGAGGAGTGTGCGGAGACCATCATTGCCGCCAAAAACGGCGTCAGTGAGGAAACCGTAGGCGAGGTCAACGACCTTTTGTATCATGTTCTGGTGATGATGGCCCAGCTGAACATTCCGCTGGAAGCGGTTCTGGAGGAAATGGAGGTTCGCAGCCAGAAAATCGGCAATCTGAAGAAGTTCCACGTTTCCGATCACAATACCTGATGATGCTGAGGGAAATTTTGAATTTTTATGAAAGATTCCCGGAATCCCTTTACTTTTTCATTTCTTTCGGGTAAGATAGAAGCAAATACCTAAGGAAATGGGGCGAACTCGATGGAAGACTCTACAATTAAATTCAAACTCGCAGAGGAAACCAATCAGGAAATGAAACAGATTCTCACGTCGGTGTTTTGCTCATTGAGCGAAAAAGGCTACAATCCCATCAATCAAATTGTAGGCTACCTTCTGAGTGAGGATCCGACCTACATCACCAACTATAAGAATGCCCGTACCGAAATCACCAAAATTGACCGGGACGAGCTGATGGAAGAACTGGTTCGTCATTACCTCTTCAGCTGAGGTCTTTGAAAGCGGGAAAGCGCCCCCGGGCGGGGCGCTTTATGCCGTCGACAAAGCCGCAGGCTTTGCCGACGGGAGTTTTGCAGTCTCCTGCGCGCGCCCTATGTGCGCCGATGGCACACATAGAACACACTTGGAGCCTGAGCGGTATTTTGCGCGGCGTACACGCCGCCGCACAAAATTTGATTGAAATTTGTTTCGCCGACCCCGGCGAAACTCTACGAGGTTCCCTTAAGGTCTGAAGCGCCCCCGGGCGGGGCGCTTTTTTTACCTGTTTCCTTGTGTTTTTTGACAATTTTATATGAATCTCCGTGACATTACTCTGTTCCAAATTGTAATTTCTAAAAAAATTCACAAAAAGAATGGACTGAAGGGTTGACATAGAGGATACAAAGTGTTACAATTCAGTTACATTCGCAGAAAGGAGATACACTATGGCTACAGAATCCAAAAAACCTCTCCTGTATAAGGGCCGTCCCCTGATGCGAAAGGACAACATCATCTACTACGGGTCCATGGCTGATCCCTATATTGTGATGATGCAGATCCTCGAAACCCAGAAGGTTGGCAACGAGGAAGTCGCAACCAAGGTTTCTGTTCAGCTTCAGCTGACTGATCCCAGCGTAAAACCCCGCGACAGAGTAACGAAGCGTTCCGAGAAGGACGGAATCTTCTCGGCATTGGACGTTGGCAGCGTGTGGCTCAGCAGAGCACTCAGCGCCGGTTCCAAATAATTTTCCCAGAGTAACAAACGGAGGTTACATATCATGAATGTCAAACACCTGAGATCCACCAGAATTGCATCCCTTCTTCTGGCAGCGTCCCTGGTCATGGGCACCACCGCCCTGGCTGTGGACACTCCTGTGAATGAAGTGGATGCAAACGCTTCTGTTGTAAACGAACAGGACGTTCCGGTAGAGGTCGGTAAAATCATAAACGGCACAGCCCTTGGCATTGGCACCGTTGAGGCGGCAACTGTCAACGTTCGCGTGAATCCCAACATGGACGCAGATGTGGCAGCAACCCTGGGTCAGGGGGCGCAGGTCATTGTCCTCACCAAGGACGGCGAC
>JAQXMD010000066.1 GCA_029012465.1 Oscillospiraceae bacterium
AGATCTGCGACGCCATGAAGAAAGCCTCCGAGGGCGAGCTGAAGGGCATTCTGGGCTACACCGACGAGGACGTGGTTTCCTCCGACTTCCTGGGCGATTCCCGCACCTCCATCTTCGACGCCAAGGCCGGCATTGCCCTTACCGACACCTTCGTGAAGGTGGTTTCCTGGTACGACAACGAGATGGGCTACTCCCACAAGATCCTGGAGCTGATCCAGCACATGGCCAAGGTGGATGCCGAATAAACAGAATATCTGAAGTGAAATTTCACCCCCGGGAATGGGAGCACAGGCTCTCGTTCCCGGGGTAATTGCGTTCATGCAAATGTGACCAGTGTGCCGGTTTTTCCCTCCAGGGCGTCAATGGCCTTGTCGAGAGACGTGATAATGGCCTTTTTCCGGGGGTTGGAACGGACAAAGCGCATACAGGCCTGGACCTTGGGCAGCATACTGCCCGGGGCAAAGTGTCCCTCCTCCACATACCGGGCCGCTTCTGCAAGGGACAGATGGCTGAGGTTCTCCTGATCGGGCTTTCCCCAGCGGATGGCCACCTTCTCCACCTCTGTGAGGATCATCAGCACATCCGCGTCCATCTGTTCCGCCAGCAGCTCCGCGGCGAAATCCTTGTCAATGACAGCGGCAACACCCTCCAGAGTGCCGTCCATGTTCTCCGCCACGGGAACGCCGCCTCCGCCGCAGGTGATGGCGATGGTGTGGTTCCACAGCTGGCGAATCTGGTCAATTTCCACGATTTTTCTGGGCAGGGGTGAGGGAACCACCCGGCGGTAGCCCCGGCCCGCATCCTCCTTCATGATATAGCCCTTTTCGGCGGAGAGCTGTTCCGCCTGCTCCTTTGTGTAGAAGGGGCCGATGGGCTTGCTGGGATTTTGGAAGGCCGGGTCGCTTCGTTCCACCACCATCTGGGTCACAAGGCTCACCACGGGCGTGCCCAGATTTCGCCTTGCCAGAGCGTAGCGGAGGGCCTGCTGAATGTGATAACCGATATAGCCCTGACTCATGGCACCGCAGACGTCAAAGGGCATGGGGGGCACCACATCCTTTGCGGTCTCGCTGGCCAGCAGGATTCTGCCCACCTGGGGGCCGTTGCCGTGCACCAGGGCCAGCTCATAGCCGGCGGCGCTGATATCCGCAATATGCTCGCAGGTCTGTTTGACTACCTCAAGCTGAGCCTCGGCGGTAGGTGCGCTGTCCTTGCTCTGGAGGGCGTTTCCGCCCAGGGCAATGACGATCTTTTGAAATTTGGGTTCATTCATATGGTACATTCGTCCTTCCTGTGTCGTTCCTGAAATCCGATATGCTCAGTTTGAGCAGAAATCAGGAAATTATGCCCGGGACAGATGCATTATCCTGACAACTACGATTTTATCGTATATAAGGAAAGCGTACTGCTTTGCTAATATCTCATTAGAACATATGTGTTGTCAGAGATAACATCTGAAAAGGAGTAATGACATGGAAGAAGTGAAGTTTACCAGTAGTCTCAGTGAAGAACAAATTCTTGACAACTTCAAAGATATTGATTTCTTTTCCGGAATCATGTCTGGTCTCGAAGAGGCACTCGCTTATGAGAAAGAGCACGCAAAAGCATCTGGCTCTTTACAGACTGCCGTTCAGCATCTTGACAGCCCGCAAAATGTGTATTAAAAACCGTTAACCGCAAAGTAAATACAGTCTTCGGGGTGCCGGACGATTCCGGCTGAGATTGCGCGAAACCGAGCGCGGACCCGTGAACCTGATACGGATGATACCGGCGTAGGAAAAGACATCATATTCTCAACTGGCTTGCCGCATTGCTTCCGTGTTTGCAATGCGGCATTTTGTTTTTCGGCATCCGCTCACAGCCAAATTGCGAGAGGATATTACGGCGGCCAATGCCGCTGGTTTAAGGGCAGGCGCATTGACAATCCCAATACCCACGGAACAGGCTGCACCCTCTCCAGCGCCATTGCCGCCAATCTGGCAAAGGGCTATTCCATGGAGGAATCCGTCCGGCGGTCCAAGGACTACATCTCCGGCGCATTGAACGCCATGCTTGACTTAGGCGCAGGCAGAGGTCCCATGAACCACGGCTTTGTGCTCTACCGGTATCTCATGAACGTGGACTTCCTTCTGGGCAACACCCTGCCGGATATGGTCATCACCGCAGTGCTGTGCGTTGTGGTACATAAGGTCATCGGGCTGACAAAGAAAACTGCATAGAAATAACACCCATGGCCGGTTTCCGCTTCAGAGCCGGACATGGGTGCACTTTTCATTAGAAATATGTAGATTTTGTGCAATAATTATACTCCATTTTAGGTTTGTGTGTTATCATAGCACCATCAACAACAGGGAGGAACATATATGCTTATCAGCATGATCCTTGCATGGCTGACCGTCTTTTTCTGCCTGATGGCAGGGCTCAAATGGGTGGCCCGCATCAGCAAAAATCGTTCAGCCAATCGCTTTTTTCACAAGATTCACATTCCCTTTGGCATTCTGGCCCTGATTGCGGGGCTGCTCCACGGCATTCTGGCCGGAAACCCCTCCTTTGCCATCCTTACGGATTTTGACGCCGCCCCGGTGCTGTTTACGCTGAATTGGGGCACGGCGTGTTTTGTGGCAGTGATCCTGCTGGCGGTGAGTTATCTTCTGCGGAAGAAGCTCCGCAGATATTGGATGCCTGTCCACAGGGTTCTGACGGTACTTACCTTGCTGCTGCTTGTGCTGCATCTCTTCGATATGGGCATTTCCCTGCCTGCCCGGCTGCTGGAAGGCCGCCCCGAGCCTGTGGCGGAGGAAGAGACCCTTTCCGTAGAATCCGTGACGGAAGCCCCGGTATCCCAGGCGTCTGCCCCTTCGGTGGCACCCACTCCGGAACCCACCCCGGAATCCACTCCGGAGCTGCCGGTGGAGGAACCCTCTGCCCCTGAACCGGCCACTCCCGAAGGTTCCACGGAAGAGGAGCCTGACATAGAGGAAGCACCGGAGGAACCCCAGGAGGAAACGCCCCTTGTGACCTTCTCCGGCGCTGTACTGGCAGACGGCAGCTATACCGGCACAGCCGACGGATTTAACGGCCCCATTACCCTGACCGTTACAGTAGAGGCCGGGCAGGTGACGGACATCACCATCGATGAAAACTGGGACACGCCCCGGTTCTTTGACTATGCGGTGAGCATTGTGGACACCATTCTGGGAGAGCAGTCTCTGGAGGTGGACACCGTATCCGGAGCCACCTTCTCCTCGGCGGGCATTCTGAACGCGGTCTATGACGCCCTGTCCTCTGCGGTGGTGGAGGGGGAGCTGCTGGTTACGGAAATTGACCTGTCGGCCATTCCCCGTGGTCACGGGCATTGATATAACAATTCAGCTCCGGGAATCTGGTCCTTCAGGTTCCCGGAGCTGTTTTTAAGTGTTTGCCGGAGAAAAGGGGCAGCGCGAACCGATGCACTGATTGTTCCCTGCGGAGAACCGGCAAACAATGGGACTTCTCTCCATGGAGATGCCCAGTTGTTCCTCCACAAAGTCGATTGCCTGCAAAATGGACAGGAAGGAGTCCCGCTTGCAGCACCGGGGACCGCCGATCTCGCCGATGGCGTTGAGGGAGCGGGCGGTCATTCGGTTGGCAAGGCCAAAGGGCTCCTGTTTCAGGGGGGTGGATTGGGTGATAATGGACACAAACATGCCGGTGCTGATGCCTGCCCCGCAGGCACCCCAGAAACCGCAGGCGCCCCCGGGAATACTCTTGCCCCGGTTCCGGATCTCCAAAAGGGCCTTCTGGAGGTCGATTTCTCCCCCGGCGTTTTTGTAGGCGGTCAGCAGGGCGGCACCCACCATGATATGATGCTCCGGCCCGTGCATGTGGCAGAAGGGCAGCTTCATGAGCTTCTGGATGATCTCCAGCGGACTTTTGGAGGTCTCGGAAAGGCACAGACCGAAGATGCTGTCAATGCCCTGGGTGTGGCATTCATTGCACACAAAGTGACCCGCGACACATCGGGTCTTGCTCAGCTCTTTTTTGTGGCAAATGGCGCACTCCATCTCCAGATCCTCCTGAAGGTATTCCAGGGGCGCTTTGCAGATCAGACATTCTTCTTTCATAAGTACCTCCTGTGTACAGAAATCCTGTGTATATGGGCGGGGATGCCGTCCCTGAATCCTCACCCCACTGATACCATCTTCCGGAACACCCTTGGGGGCAGCATGGCCTCATAGTGTCCCAGATACAGCTTCCGAACCTGCTCGGGTGTGTGGGACTCCTTCAGCACCAGCTCCAGCAGCAGGAACTCCACCCCGAAGGCTGTTCCTCTTGCGCCGGTGCTCACAAGACCGTTCCGCAGGTAGAAGTTCACTCTCCTTGTGCGGAGAGCCTGTTCCTCCGGAGAATGCCCAAGAGCTGGGTCCTCCACCTCCACCAGCAGGCTCTCTCCCTCCGGGAGAAGCTCCGGCAGCCGTTTCAGGAATTCTGCCCCCAGACCCCGGTTTCTGACATCCTCCCGGGAGGCCAGATAGTCCAGAAGGTAGTCCTCCTGACGCTTCACCAGAAAGCCATAGCAGAGGATATCATTCCCTTCCATCAGTCCGTAGCAGAGATAGTTTCCCCGCTTCATGGCCCTGAGAATGGTGGAAAGAGGCTTGACCTCATCCCTTGGAAAATGCTTTTTGAGATAGGATTTATAAACCTGTTTTATCTGCTTTTTTGTCAGCAGCGCGAGGATCATAATGTTTCACCACGAATTAAAAATTGTAATAGTATAGCCCGGCAGGCCTGTCTGGTGCCGGGTCAACAGAATTATAGCATATTCCCGGGCAGAAAACAACGGGCCTTCAAAAAGTGTAACCCACAGAGCCGGAATGTGATACAATGGTTTCGGAAAAAAGCGTGAATCAAATCGAAGCCACCATCCCGGGAGTGAATTATATGATCTATCACATCTATCGAAACACCAAATACCGGATGCCCGCAGGCTTTGACGTGCTGCGGGAGCAGCCCATGGAAGGGCCGGAACTGAAAGCCATTCTCTGGGACGATGCTACCGGGCCTGTTCGGGAGAATTTTGACTATGCCTTTGCCCTCCGGACTGGGGAAATTCTGAAACGGGCAATGGTAGAGCCGGATTCTGTGACCATTGTGCTGGATCAGGCCTTCCACTGGGAAAATGAGTGCCGCTTTGACCATTTCGAGGAGGAATGGACAAGGGTGCTCTGGGCCGCCGGGGACCAGTGGCGGGAGATTTCCGTAAGAAACTGTGCGGAGGACTACAGCACATGGGTTCAGATCTGCTGGCGAGATCACATGGGGACCTCAGAGGAAATCATTCTGGAGGATCGGCGAATTTCGGAGCCGGAGCTGCTGGAGCAGCTGCCGGAGCTGAAAACCCTGACCGCTGTGGCCAAGCTGGCAAGGTGATATTCTGTTCCGTAAGAAATGGGGATTCATTTGAAACAGATACCTCCGAAGGGATTGACTGGATGCCGCTCCGGCGCTATCATGAAAGCAAAGCTGGAAAGGAACTGTATTTTTTGGGAGGGAACATTCTATGAAAACATATCGTATGCTGGCGCTGCTGTTGGCGCTATGCGTGTTTGTGCAGCTTTGGGGCTGCGCTTCCCCGGAATCGGCGGGGTCTGCCCCTTCAACAGCAGAAGAACTGCCCAACGAAGCATCGGTTGCTGTTTCGATCTGGGAGCCGGAGGAGCCGACTGCTTCACCGGCAGCAGAACCGTCTCCTGAGACAGCCGAACCCTCCCCTGATACGGCCGATGCCGCCGAAGAACCGGAGGAATCAATGCCGATGCTTCCTGCTGAGGAAACTCCGGCCCCGGCCCCGGAGCCCAAGGAGCCGGTGGCAGAGGAATTCAGCATGTACGATTCTACAGAGGATGGACAGCCCATGTATGTCTCCTGGGTCAAAAATTCCGTTTATCTCCGATCCACACCCACCATGGAGGACGACAGCAATATCATCTGCACCATTCCCGTAGGCTCCATGGTTATAGGATACTATCAAGCCGAGACGCCTGCGGGCTGGAATCATGTCGGCTGGAACGGGCAGAAAGGCTATGTTCGGGAAAGGTACATTACCTTGACGCAATATGGAGGCTGCGGAGACGCGGATGTGTATTTCGACTATCCGATTTCTGTTGATCTGGACAGGGACGGAGTTGACGAGATCCTTTCCAGGGACACCGAATCCCCGGCGATCCTGATTACGGACAACGGAAAGACTGACGTATTTTGCGAAATGATTCTGAGTCCCGGGCAGGTGCTGGTGGCAGATGCAACCGGGGATGGTTATCCGGAGGTGTATATTCTGGATTATGGGCCTTCGGATGACTACAATGTAACCTGCGTCACATATTCCCCGTACCTGGGCGGATACAGGAATATACTGTTCGAGGAGACGCCGGGAATTCGCACCAACGGCGGTGACGGCCCCTCCTATGGCGCCATTGTGACAGGCGTTTCTGACAATATTCTGCACGTTGCTGTTACAACGGATATCTTTCAAACCATTAGCGCCACATGGAAATACTACTATGACCCGGTGCTGGATCAGTTCCGGCCTGTGCAGCCCTGCGTATGGCAGCTATATCGGGGAAATGTTATGGAAACTGCCTGTGAGCTGCCTGCGGAGATTGACGGACAGAAGATTATGCTGCCTGCCGGTTCGCAAATGAGATTTACACAGGCCTATTATCCCCAGCAGGGCTACGCTGAGATCACCTTTATGCTGCGGGATGGAACCCTTGGAGTTCTGCATGCAGAACCGGACCCGGAGTATGGTTTTCCCTACTGGATTGACGGGAAAACGGATGGGGAGTGCTTTGTACGCTGCTACTATGCGGACTGAGCCGCAAACAACGGGGAAATCCTGTTGCCACAGCCCCATGTTGACATCCCCCGGAATATGCACTAGAATAAAGATGATCGAAAAATGGTTTTACGAAAGGCATGATCTCATGGACAGAGTTGATCTTCACATTCACACAACTGCCTCCGACGGCACCATGTGTCCCCGGGATGTGGTCTCCATGGCCGCCATGCTGGGCCTCAAGGCCATCGCCGTCACCGACCACGACACCATGGCGGGCATTGCCGAGGCCGGAGAGGCCGGAGAACTGCTGGGGGTCTCCATCATTCCCGGCATTGAGCTGTCCACGGATTTTCAGAATACCGACGTTCACGTTCTGGGCTATTTTCTCTCCCCGGATGCCCCCCAGCTGAAGGAATACACCCATTGGGTCACAGAACAGCGCCGGGAGCGCAATGGAAAAATCATCGAAAAGCTCCGGGCAAAGGGCTTTGCCATCTCGCTGGAGGAGCTGGAGCAGCAGTACCCCGGCACCGTTCTGGGCAGACCCCACATTGCCCAGAAGCTCATGGAGCTGGGCGCGGTGGACAGCGTCAAGGAGGCCTTCCGCCGCTATCTGGGACAGGGCAGAAGCTGCTTTGTACCCAGAAAACGGATTTCTCTGGAGGATGCCGCAAAGCTTATTCAGGCCTGCGGCGGCGTGGCGGTTCTGGCCCATCCCCTGCAATATGGCTTTGACCGGGCAACTCTCGATAAGCTGGTGAAAACCGCCGCCGACTGCGGCTTTAAGGGTATTGAGATTTTTTACAGTGGCTATACCGACAGCGATCAGAGCAAGCTCTTTGATCTGGCGGAAAAGTATTCCCTTTTGCCAACCGGCGGCAGTGATTTCCACGGGGAAAACAAGCCGGGCATCCAGATTGGCTCCGGTGACGGCAAGCTGAACATTCCCGCCTATGTGCTGATTATGCTGGCCAGAAGTCAGTTTCAATAAGCGTAGCACCGCACAATTGTGTAGTGCTGCCCCAATCATCCACAACCCTCCAGCCGCTTCCGTTCTCTGTGGGAGCGGCTGTTTGAATCATCGAAAGGAGTATCTCCATGCAGAAAATTTCCATGGACCAGTGGGACCGAGCCCCCATTTACCGGCATTTTTCCCGGATGTCCAACCCCTTTTATACGGTTTCCTTTCCCGTGGAGATTTCGCCCCTCCGGGACTATTGCAGAAAAAACGGCCTTTCCTTCTACCTCTGCCTCACATGGCTCATTACAAAGGCCATGAACCAGATTGAAAACTTCCGCTATACCATCCGGGATGGGGAGGTCTGGCTCCTGGACGGCCGCCGCCCCAGCTTTACGGACCTCCGGCCGGGAGAGGAGCTGTTCCGCATCGTCACCGTGGATATGGAGGAGGATCTCATCTCCTTCTGCCGCCGCGCAAAGGCCATCAGCGACAGTCAGGACAGCTTTCTGGAATACTGCCGGGAAACGGACAACCTGATCCACATCTCCTGTGTCCCCGGCATTGAGCTGCTGTCCACCACCAACGCCCGGGATTTTTCCGACCCCGCCGCAAAGGACAGCAATGTGCCCGCCGTCAGCTGGGGCAATTACCGGCAGACGGATCGAGGCCTTGAATTGGTGCTGTGCATGGAGCTGAACCACCGGTTCGTGGATGGGCTCCATGTTGCCCGATTCACTGAAGCTCTGAACACCCTCATGGGCAATCTCTGATTCCCATACTGAAAGGATTTTTCCCATGGCAAAAAAACAACTCTGCATCGGTCTCCTTGCCCACGTTGACGCAGGAAAGACCACCCTTTCAGAGGCCATGCTCTACACCGCCGGCGATCTCCGCAGTCTGGGCCGGGTGGATCACGGGGACGCGTTTCTGGATACCGACGCCCAGGAAAAGGCCCGGGGCATCACCATTTTTTCCAAGCAAGCCATGCTCCATCTCCCCGACGGGGACTACACCCTGCTGGACACCCCGGGACATGTGGACTTCTCCCCGGAAATGGAGCGGACCCTCAGCGTATTGGACTATGCAATTCTGGTCATCAGCGGCACCGACGGCATTCAGAGCCATACGGAAACCCTCTGGCGGCTGCTGAAAAAGCACCAGGTGCCTGTGTTCCTGTTTCTGAGCAAAATGGACCTGCCGGGCACAAAAAAGGATGCTCTCATGGAGCAGCTGCGAACCCATCTGTCTGAGGCCTGCGTGGACTTCTCGGGAAACCTCCACTCTGAGAACACCCTGGACACCCTTGCCATGTGTCAGGAGCAGCTCATGGAGGAGTTTCTGGAAACCGGAGACATTACTGATGCCAGCATTGCAGAAGCCATTGCCCGGCGAAAGGTCTTTCCCTGCTGCTTTGGT
>JAQXMD010000067.1 GCA_029012465.1 Oscillospiraceae bacterium
GGGTTCAGTTTTAATTTATCCTCCGGGTATTCTGATGGACATTCTGAACTATCGTAATCGTGAATTGCTCTCCTATGGGCTGGCGTGGTGAGATTTGCCAAATTCCCGAGTACTTGTAAAAACTCCTCATCTTCCAATAAGCGAGAAAGTATTGAACTTGCCGAAAGGCCAACGACAGGACACGTCTCTACTTCTCCATTATCCTTAGTTAGTTGCCACCACCAATCATGCTCTAAGAGAGCATGTAACGCCTCAGATGACAGTCCAAATATATCCACAGGAGAAATCTCACAAACAGGTGCCGGATCATCTGTCCGACACAACAGGAAGTCTGTGGACACCCCATAGAAATCTGCAAGCCCCAAAAGCGCCTCTGCGTTCATGCGCAAAGCCGACCCACTCTCATACTTTATCAGGGAATCTTTACTGATTTTCGTCCCTCGCTTTTCCAGTTCTTCCGATAGCGTCGCATGGGACAGCTTTCCACCTGGATAATTCTCTCTCAGGCATTTCAGCCTCGCCGCCATATCTTGCCGTATCGACTCCTTTTCCCATCTGTTTCCATCCAAAATCACATTCCCTCCTTATGTAATATATTCTACCACTATTCTCCAATTGGTTGAATAAAATATTCTTTACTACTTGAAGGATCCCACGCCACTTGCTATACTCACTATAGTATTATATTCAATCTAATTTAATTATAGTTGACTATATTACTTTGTCAATAACAAATTTGAACAGGAGGAAATAGCCAATGAAAAATGACCGGACCGAACCAATGTGCCTTGCTGTGGACGACCTGTGCGAGATTCTGGGCGTATCCCGTCCGACAGCATACGAATTGGTTCATAGAGATGGTTTCCCAACAATTCGAGTCGGACGACGCATTTTGGTCCCTCGCGCCGGATTGGAAAAATGGCTGGAGACACAGGCAAACACGGGCAGGTAAGGGGAACAGCAGATGAAAAACATCTCCAATCAACTAAATTCCCGAAAGAAAATGCTCCTCGCACATTTTCAGATAATGAAGCAGCCATATACCGCGACAGTAATTGACTTTGAGCCCGTGGTGTACCGCAAAATAGATGGTTTCGACTTTGAAATCAGCGGTGGTTCGTATCGTCGTCCCTTCACTGTATATGTGTGGGAGCTTGGCAAAGGTGGGGCACCTCGACGGATAGTGGATAAGTACCCGGTTCAGAGCATAGATATCCCCGCCGCAGCAGCAGAAATCGAACGCATCGTAGCAAAGTATGAGGAGGCCCCGCATGAGCTATGACCACATCCCCGCTACATTGAGGGACTCCGCCCGGTTCTGCGTATGGGCCTACCGTGTTCGCGCCGGTAAGCCCACCAAAGTTCCCTATAACCCCTGTACCGGCGCAAAGGCAAGGTCTAATGACCCCGGAACCTTCTCAACCTTTGATGAGGCGACCACCGCCTTGTCCTGCCACCCCTCTGAATACTCCGGTCTCGGCGTTGGAATGTTCGGTGATCTCGTCGGTGTGGACATTGACCATTGCATTGACGAGTCCGGGGAACTCACCGCCCTATCGCAGGAGATCGTGGACAAGCTGGGCAGCTACACAGAACGCTCCCCCAGCGGAACCGGCATCCACATTCTCTGCCACGCTCCCGGCCTGACCTTTGATAAAGAGCGGTACTATGTGAAAAACAGCCGCATTGGCCTGGAGGTATACCCGGCGGGCGTCACGCAGCGGTATCTCACTTTGACCGGAGATGTTCTGATTGATGAGGAAGTAAACCTCCGAAAAGATGAGCTCTGCGAACTGCTGGAAAAGTATATGCGCCGTCCCACAAGCTGTGCTCCAGCGCCAGGCACGGAGCAAGCGGAAACCGCCGCCGGTGATATGACCTCCGCCGCGCTGGATGACGCGGACCTGATTGACCGGATGCTGAAATCAGCGAAGGGCGAAAGCATCGCCAGACTATGGGCCGGTGAATGGGATACTGATTACAGCTCTCAGTCCGAGGCAGATATGGCCCTCTGCAATCACCTGGCGTTCTGGACCAGGAAAGACCCGTTTTGGATGGACCGGCTATTCCGTCAGTCCGGCCTTATGCGAGACAAGTGGGACCGGGAGCAGAGCGGCAGCACTTATGGTGCCCTGACTATCCAGCGTGCCATTTCCGACGCAAAAGAAGTGTGGGAGCCCGGATATGCAAACGCATCATCCCCAGGGGTGGAGAACGCCCTTGCTTTCCTGAGAGAGGCTGACATCCTCCACAATCAGAGATACCGACGGGATGACATCGGTGCCGGATTTCTGCTGGCGGACTATCTGAAGCCTTTTGCCCGCCCTATCGGCAAGGGAAAAAGCTGGGTCATATACGACGGAAAACGCTGGAAGGATGATGTGGAAGAATCTGCCGCCGAAGCAGCCGCAAAGGACATCAGTCGTGCGCTCTCCATTTATGCCGCAGGTCTGCCGGATGAATCGGACATGAAGAACTACATGGACTGGGCGCGTGTCTGGGCCCAGCGGAACAGAAGAACCCAGTTTATCCGGGATGCTGTGTCGGTCTACCCTGCAACCAGAAGTGTATTCGATCAGAACCCATGGCTACTGAATCTGAATAACGGCACGCTGGACCTTCGGACGCAGGAGTTTCGGGAGCACCGGCCAGACGATATGCTGTCGCAGTTGGCTCCTGTGGACTATGACCCCTCCGCAGTCTGCCCACGGTGGGAGCGGTTCGTGGGCGAAGTCATGGCCCCTGGCGCTTGCGAAGCATCTGACCGGGACCGGGGCATTGTCGCCACGGAGAAGTCAGACTTCCTGCAACGGTATCTCGGATACTGTCTGAGCGGTGATACCTCCGCCGAGGCATTCCTGGTCATGTACGGTCC
>JAQXMD010000068.1 GCA_029012465.1 Oscillospiraceae bacterium
GTCCTATCCAAAAGAAAGGATGCGATAACCTTGAAGAATCCCTATCCTCATTTGCTTGCCCCCATCAAGATCGGCAAGTTTGTGCTGAAAAACCGTATGCAGTCCTCCAACTCCCTGCCCCACTTTTCTCAGGGACCGGAGGAGTATCCTGCTGACGCTACCATTGCGCATTTTGTGGGGCGCGCCCGCACCGGAGCCGCCTTTGTGACCCTTGGCGGCTTTGACGACAACGTGGACAATCCGCCCTTCCCGGATACGCTGGATGTGTCCCATTTCCCGGACTTTGACATGCATAACCCCAAGTGTCAGAACTACATTGTGGAAATGATCGAGGCCATGCACTACACCGGCTCCATCGTTTCCGGCTCTCTGTTCTCCGCCAACAAGAAGTTCCGCTATGTGAATGAGGCAGGTCTGCTGGAGATCATTGACGCAAACGCCCCTGAGGTGGGAGCGGGGGCTACCTCCGCCATGAACTATCAGTTCGTGGGCGATGAAATCTCCGTGGAGAATCTCCATAAGATCGCAAAGAGCTATGCCCAGCAGGCCGCTTTCTATAAGCGTCTGGGCTTTGATGCCGTCACCATCCACATGAGCTATCGGGCACAGCTTCCCGGACAGATGCTTTCTCCTCTCAGCAATACCCGTACCGATGAGTACGGCGGCACCCCTGAGGGCAGAGCCAAGTTCCCGCTGGAAATCTTTGAGGAGATTCGCAAGGCTGTTGGCAACGATATGCTCATTGAAATTCAGTTCTCCGCTGTGGAGCCTGAGGGTGGCTATACGTTGGAGGAGGGCCTTGCCTTCCTGGAAAAGGCCCAGAAGTATGTGGACATCGTTCAGGTTCGCTCCGCAGAGGGCGACCCCAACCATCCCATTCCCTTTGAGCTGAATCCCACGCCCTTCCTGGAACTGGCAGCTAAGATTAAGGCTGCGAATCTCGACTTTGTGGTCAGCAACGTGGGCGGCTGGTTTGATCCGGATGCCGCCGAGGCTGCCATTGCCGAGGGCAAGCTGGATATGGTCACCATGGCCCGTGCATGGATCTCCAACCCCAACTATGGGGAGCTGGTTTACCAGGGCCGCAAGGAGGATCTGGTGCCCTGCCTCCGCTGCAACAAGTGCCATGGACGGGGCAAGAATGACATTATGACCACCGTTTGCTCCGTGAACCCCCGCTTCGGCTTCGAGGCAGTGGAGAAGTATCTGGTGACTCCCGTGGGGGAGAGCAAGACCGTTGCAGTCATCGGCGGTGGACCCGGCGGCATGCGTACTGCCCTGTATCTGGCAGACCGGGGACACAAGGTCACCATCTATGAGAAGGAAGCAAAGCTGGGCGGCGCCATCAAGCACGCCGACTATGTCCCCTTCAAGTGGACCCTTCGGGACTACAAGAACTATCTGATTCGTCAGGTGGAAAAGAAGGGCATTAAGGTGGTCCTGAACACCACCGCTACCCCAGAAATGGTGGAGGATCGCTATGATGTGGTCATCGCTGCTGTGGGCGCCCAGCCTGTGATCCCCAGAATTCCTGGGGCTGACGGCGAGAACGTCACTGTGGCTACTGATGCAATCATGAACTCCGAAAAGATCGCCCAGAATGTAGTGGTCATCGGCGGCGGTGAGGTCGGCGTGGAAACCGGTATGTTCCTGGCCCAGCAGGGCAAGGAGGTCACAGTCATCGAGATGCGTGATGAGCTGGCTGCTGACACCACGGTGATGCACTACCGCAGCATGTTCTCCGCAGCCTGGGAGGCCATTCCTTCCTTCCACTATGTGCTGAACGCCACCGCCAAGGAAATCACGGCGGATCATGTGACTTACACTGACAAGGACGGCGTGGACCATGACATTCCTGCCCAGTCCGTGATTCTGTCTGTGGGGATGCGCTCCAAAACCGACGAGGCCCTGAGCTTCTACGGCACCAACCCCGGCTTCTACATGGTTGGTGACTGCAGAAAGCCCGGAACCATCCAGACCACCAACCGCAGCGCATTTGTCACTGCAAACAATATCTGATAAAGAAACGCTTCGGCGCTGCCTCAGAAAGGGTTCTCCCATCTGGGGCAGCGCCTCTTTTCTAAGAAGAATGGCAGCCACCGCTTCCCGGTGGCTGCCGCAATGAACAGGTTTTATTCAAATTCAATGGTACCGGTGGGCTTGGGTGTGAAGTCATAGAGCACCCGGTTGATGCCGGGAACCTCGTGGGTGATGCGGTCAACCAGATGGCACATGAGCTCATAGGGAATGTTCTCTACGGTGGCGGACATGGCGTCGGTGGTGTTTACGGCACGGATGATGCAGGCCCACTGGAAGGTGCGCTTGCCGTCCTTGATGCCGGTGGACTTAAAGTCGGGAACCACCGTGAAATACTGCCACACCTTGCCCTCCAGACCGTTCTTTGCAAACTCCTCCCGGAGAATGGCGTCGGATTCCCGAACAGCCTCCAGGCGGTCACGGGTGATGGCACCGGGACAGCGAACGCCCAGACCGGGGCCGGGGAAGGGCTGACGGTAAACCATATTGTCGGGCAGACCCAGCTGCTTGCCCACCATGCGAACCTCGTCCTTGAAGAGAATCTTCACGGGTTCCACCAGCTGGAAGTTCATATCCTCGGGCAGACCGCCTGCATTGTGGTGGGCCTTGATGCCCTGCTCGCTTTCGAGAATGTCAGGCCAAATGGTGCCTTGGCCGAGGAATTCAATGCCATCCAGCTTCCGGGCCTCCTCGGCGAAAACTTCGATAAACTCGCCGCCGATGATCTTTCGCTTCTGCTCGGGGTCGGTGACACCGGCAAGCTTGTCGAGGAAACGATCCGTTGCATCCACATAAATGAGGTTTGCGTTCATCTGATTGCGGAATACCTCGATGACCTGTTCCGGCTCACCCTTGCGGAGCAGACCGTGGTTTACATGTACGCAAACAAGCTGCTTGCCAATTGCCTGAATCAGCAGGGCTGCTACCACAGAGGAATCCACGCCGCCGGACAGGGCCAGCAGCACCTTTTTGTCGCCGATCTGGGTGCGCAGCTCCTGAATCTGTTCTTTGATAAATGCATCCGCAAGGGCGGGAGTTGTGATTCGTTCCATATTCTCTGGACGTCTGTCAAAAGCCATGATGTGATCTCCTTCTCGTCTAGTTTATGCGCTCAGTATATCACATCTGGTAGGATTTGAAAAGGAAAAACGACGAAAAACATGCATATAGCGCGAAATAAAACAAAGAATATCTGATGCTGCTACATAAAATGAATGACGTCCATCAATCATGGGCGCAATGTCGATGCTCATGGAGCAAGAAACAAGCCGGATGGTGGTCAGTGGGACAGAAGCTTTGCGAAGCATTTCCAGATCAGCCCCTCCTGGGGTGCAAAGACCACAACGGTGTCCTCCGGATTCGTGAGCCTGAGCATGTAGACCACCAGAAGCAGCGCCACCAGAATGGTGTTGACGATCCGGTACGGTTTTTCAATGCCATATTTCTTCATCACATAGAATATCACGAACACCACAGGCACCGCAAACAGAGGATGATAGGAAAATGCCGCCGCAGGATGCAGTTGGAGAAGCTGAATCCAGGCCCGGGTCATTCCACACCCGGGGCATGAGATGCCGGTCAGCAGCTTGATGGGGCAGCCTGTAAAGTGATATATCAAAAGGAGAAGAAAAAAGGCCGGCAAAAACCGCAGCTCTTCGGAAAATTTTCGCATAGAGTTTCTCATCCCCTGTTTTCAAAATTCCCCCCTGTTGCCACAGGGGGGAATGCATCATTATGCAAGACCGTTGTTTACGTTGTAAGCGTGGCAAATAGCGTTGGCGTTCTTCATCAGGATGTTCATGGCAATGTATGGGCCAATGCCGCATACGAATGCGCCGAATACACACCAGAGCAGAACGGTAGTACCATTTTCCTGGAACTGCATCCCATAGCGGGGAGCGTTTTCAGCCAGACGATTGCCGATCTGATAGTACCAGTACCAACTGTAAAAGCCGCAGGTTACGATGGATAGCAGAATAAATGCCACAAGCCCGGCGGTCTCCTTACCATCACCCTCACAGGCCGTGTTCACATCAGAAGCAAGATTGTAGATGAAATAGTAGCTGTATATTCCACAGGTGACAATACTCAGCAAAATGTAAATCAGGAGACTTCTGTCATCCTTCAGGCGAACGCCGCCGTAACCGGGGTCGTAGCCCCCATGATATCCGGAATTGTAACCGCCGCCGGACACATTGCGGTTGATATCATTGACTGCATTCCGGAATTCGTCTTCCGTCCTGTGAATGACATCATTTGCTGCATTTGCAAACTGTTTTCCAACGTCACCGTTCAGCGAAGCGCCACACTTTGGGCAGAATGAGGCGTCGCCGTCGATTTGAGTACCACATCTGGGACAGAACATGTTTTACACTCCTTTTTCGATTCCTCGTATGATACGAATTCTCACATATATTCATTATAAGGGCACGCAGGGGAATTGTCAAGAACCACAACCGGCCTGAAGGCGGGAGATTTTTACCGCACAACGCAACCACACATAACAGTATTTCGATAAAACTGTTACTTGCGGATGGTTGCAATGTATGCAACCATCCATTACAATAATCATAGAAATCATACATTTGGAGGTAGTTATGGGCATTGTGGAAATACGGCGGCTTTGCAAGGATTACCCTGCCTTTCAACTGCAAGACGTATCTTTTGACATCGAAAAAGGGAGAATAACGGGCTTTATCGGCAGGAACGGCGCCGGAAAGACCACCACCATCAAATCCATACTGAACCTTGTCCATCCCGACAGCGGAGAAATTCTGTTTTTCGGCAAGCCACTGCGGGACCACGAGACGGAGGCAAAACAGCGTATCGGATATTCCACGGGCACAGTCAACTGGTATCCCAGAAAAAAGCTCCGGGAGATCGTGGGCGTTGTGAAGGAATTTTATGACACCTGGGACGAGAATGCCTATCGCAAGTACCTTGACTATTTCGGCCTTGACGAAGGCAAGACACCCCGTGAGATGTCTGAGGGGATGAAGGTGAAGTGCAACCTGCTGCTTGCGCTTTCTCACAGGGCTGAGGTGTTGATTCTGGACGAACCCACCAGCGGACTTGACCCGTTCTCCCGGGATGAGCTTCTGGACATATTCCTGAGACTGAAAAATGAAGGCGTGGCGGTGTTCTTCTCCACCCACATCATTTCCGACATTGAAAAGTGTGCGGACGATATTGTGTACATTTCGGGCGGACAGATTGTTGCCGCAATGCCGAAAGACGGTTTTGTCGCGCATTATTCGCAACCCGGGGAAACCCTTGAGCAGACATTTCTCCGGCTGGAAAGGGGGGCTATTAATGCGTAGTATTCTTATGAAGGAAATGCGGCTCAGCGCGTCGCCGCTGTCGTTCCTGTTTATCCCCTTTGGACTCATGTTTTTCCTGCCGGGGTATCCCATCCTGTGCGGTGTATTTTTCGTGACACTGGGTATTTTTCAGAGCTACCAGAATGCGAGAGAGGCCAATGATATGGTGTTCTCCGCACTGCTTCCCATTGCGAAACGGGATGTTGTAAAGGGGAAATACCTCTTTACCTGCGTGATCGAGCTTTGCGGGATCCTTCTGATGACCGTTGCCACGGTTTTGCGGATGACGGTGCTGTCGGATGCTGCCGTCTATCGGGGGAATGCATTGATGAATGCGAATCTGTTTGCGCTGGGCATGGCGTTTGTTGGTTTCGGCCTGTTTAACCTGATCTTCGTGGGCGGTTTTTTCAAGACTGCGTACAAATTTGGCCGTCCATTTGTTGGGTATATCATTACAGTTTTTCTGCTGATTGGAATTGCGGAGGCGCTGCATCATGTTCCGGGGCTTTCGATTCTGAACGCATTCGGAACCGAGCATTTTGCCGTCCAGCTGCTGTTTCTGGGGGTAGGACTGGTGATCTATCTGGCCGCTACGTTCCTGTCCTACCGAAAAGCCTGTGCGAACTTTGAGAAAATTGATCTGTAATGGGGTGAGACTGTGCTGAAAGAGAATCTGGTCATACTTCGGAATCTGTGCGGGTATTCGCAGGAAGAAATCGCGGAGAAAATCGGTATTTCCCGTCAAGCCTATGCGAAATGGGAACATGGAACAACTGTCCCGGACATCGTCAAATGTGCCGCTCTTGCAGAGGTCTACGGGGTGAGCATCGACAGCCTCCTCAAAACGGAGAAAGCCGAAGGAATTGGGATAATTCCGCCGGCACAGAACGGCAAGCACATCTGGGGTTCGGTTCAGGTGGGGGACAGGGGGCAGATTGTGATTCCCAAAGAGGCGAGGGACAAGTTCCACATTACCGGCGGCACACGGCTCATTGTCCTGGGAGACGAAGGCGAAGGCATCGCGTTGGTGCCTGCGGAATTGTTTGAAGCGCGCATGAAAAAACTGATGGAGGCCGCATTTACGCAGACCGAAGACGACGGGTAACGTCCGGAATTTTGTGTCAATCGAAGAAAAGAAAAGAGCTAACTGACAAAGCAAGATCAGTTAGCTCTTTTGCATAATGTTATGTTGCCACGAAAGGCACGAATCCGCGAATAGCCACGATATAATAGGCTGTTTTGACCTCTGAGATTATTCCCACTCAATAGTTGCCGGGGGCTTGCTTGTAATATCGTAGACGATCCGGTTGATGCCCTTGACCTCATTGACGATTCGGACGCTGATCTTGTCCAGCAGGTCATAGGGAATTCTTGCCCAGTCGGCGGTCATAAAGTCGGAAGTGGTGACGCCACGGAGGGCCAGCGTATAGTCGTAGGTTCTGCCGTCGCCCATAACGCCTACAGAGCGCCTGTTGGTCAGCACGGCAAAATACTGGCTGATCTGGGTGTCCCAGCCTGCGGCGGCGATTTCCTCCCGGAAGATGGCGTCGGCATCCCGAAGAGTGTCGGCCTTTTCCTTGGTGATGTCGCCGATGATGCGGATGGCAAGACCGGGGCCGGGGAAGGGCTGGCGCTGTACCAGATAATCCGGCAGACCCAGCTCGCGGCCAAGCTGACGAACCTCGTCCTTGAACAGCATCCGCAGAGGCTCAATAATCTCCTTGAAGTCCACATAATCCGGCAGACCGCCCACGTTGTGGTGGCTCTTGATGGTGGCGGCATCCCCTGCGCCGGACTCGATCACGTCGGGGTAAATGGTGCCCTGTACCAGATAGTCCACAGAGCCAATCTTTTTGCCCTCTTCTTCAAATACACGGATGAACTCCTCGCCGATGATCTTCCGCTTCTGTTCAGGCTCTGCCACACCGGCCAGCTTCAAAAGGAAGCGGGTCTCTGCGTCCACACGAACGAAGTTGATATCCCACTTTTTGAAGGCGGCCTCCACTTCGTCTCCCTCATTCTTACGCATAAGACCGTGATCCACAAAGACACAGGTGAGCTGATTGCCAACGGCCTCTGCCAGAAGTGCGGCTGCAACGGAGGAATCCACGCCGCCGGACAGAGCCAGCAGCACCTTACCGCTGCCCACCTTTTCCCGAATTGCGGCAATGGCTGTTCTGCAATAATCGCCCATGGTCCAGTCTCCGGCTGCGCCACAGACCTCGTAGAGGAAGTTGCGGATCATTTTCACGCCGTTTTCGGTGTGATTGACCTCCGGGTGGAACTGAACGCCGTAGAAGCCCCGGCTCTCGTCGCAGATTGCGGCGGTGGGGCACATGTCAGTCTGAGCAACCAGCTGGAAGCCCTCGGGTACCCGGGCCATATAGTCTCCGTGGCTCATCCAGGTGATTCCTTCCAGAGGCAGATCCTTGAAGAGCTTGCAGCTGGAGTGGAAATAGGTCATGGTTTTTCCGTATTCCCGGGCAGTGTCCTCCTGTGCGGCAGTGACCTGGCCACCAAGGGTGTGGGCCATCAGCTGACAGCCGTAGCAGATGCCGAGAATCGGAATGCCAAGGTTGAAAATTTCGGGGTCATAGTGGGGGGCCTCTGCTTCATAGACGCTGTTGGGGCCGCCGGTGAAAATAATGCCGATGGGTTCCATTGCTTTGATCTCGGACAGCGGTGTCGTATAGGGCTTTACCTCGCAGTATACGCTGCATTCGCGTACACGGCGGGCGATCAGCTGATTATACTGGCCTCCAAAGTCCAAAACGATGACAGTCTGATGTTTCATGTAGGTCTCTCCTGACACTTTAGTTTACTTCTTACGATTGCTGATTTTTGTCACGTCCACAGCCCGAAGCTGGTTGGCGCGGCCCATGACGCGGGCCTGAATGACCGCTCTGGCGGTGTCAATGGCGGTGATGACCGGGATGGAACGTTCCGTTGCGGAGCGGCGGATGGTAAAGCCGTCCTTGTTGTGCTTCCGATCCTTGGCGGGGGTATTGATGACAAGGTCAAACATGCCAATTTCAATCATATCCAGAATGGAGGGGGAGCCTTCAGCGATCCGGTTGACCTTTTGGCAGTTGACACCGTTTTCCTGTAGGAATTCGTAGGTTCCCTTGGTGGCGTACAGGTGCATGCCCAGATCCTCCATGCTCTTGGCAATGGGCAGAATTTCGGGCTTGTCAGAATCCTTGATGGTCAGCAGAATGTTGCTGTCCTTGGAGGGAATCTCCATGCCCACACCCTTGAAGGCCTTCAGCAGGGCCTGATTGAAGTCCGTATCAATGCCCAGAACCTCGCCGGTGGACTTCATCTCGGGGCCAAGAGCGGTGTCCACGTTGGTGAGCTTGCTGAAGGAGAACACCGGCATCTTTACCGCGTAATAGGGAGCCTCCGGATAGAGTCCGGTGCCGTAGCCCAGATCCTTCAGCTTTTCACCGAGCATGACCCGGGTGGCCAGATCAATGATGGGCACACCAGTGACCTTGGTGATGTAGGGAATGGTTCTGGAAGACCGGGGGTTGACCTCGATCACATATACCTTGTCATTATAAATCACAAACTGAATGTTTACAAGTCCGACCACATGCAAAGCGGTTGCCAATCTGCGGCTGTAATCTGCGATAATCTCCTGATGGCGCTTCTCAATCTTGATGGGCGGATAAACGGAGATGGAGTCGCCGGAGTGGATGCCGGCCCGCTCGATGTGCTCCATAATACCGGGAATCAGAATGTCCTCGCCGTCACAGACTGCGTCTACCTCCAGCTCCCGGCCCATCAGGTACTTGTCCACCAGAATGGGGTGCTCCTGAGAGTACATGTTGATGATGGCCATATAGTCATCCATGTCCTTGTCGTTGTAGGCGATCTGCATGCCCTGACCGCCCAGCACATAGGAGGGACGTACCAGAACGGGATAGCCAATGCGGTTTGCAATTTCCTTGCCCTCTTCGGCGGTGAAGCAGGTGCCGGCCTCGGCCTTTTCGATGTGGGTCATTTTCAAAATCTCATCGAACTTTTCCCGATCCTCGGAGGCATCAACGCCTTCGGCGTCGGTGCCCAGAATGTGAACGCCCATATTGGTCAGATCCTGGGTCAGCTTAATGGCAGTTTGTCCGCCGAACTGCACCACGGCACCCCAGGGCTTTTCCAGCTCCACGATGTTCTGAACATCCTCCGGGGTCAGAGGCTCAAAATACAGCTTGTCGGCCACGTCAAAGTCTGTAGAAACCGTCTCCGGGTTGTTGTTGACGATGATGGTATAGCAGCCTAGCCGCTTCAGACTCCACACGGAGTGAACGGAGCAGAAATCAAACTCAATGCCCTGACCAATGCGGATGGGGCCGGAGCCGAGCACCAGAACCTTCTTCGGAACATCGGTGCCCTCAGCCTCATTCTCCTCATCGTAGGTGGAATAGTAATAGGGTGTGGCCGCGTCAAATTCCGCAGCGCAGGTATCTACCATCTTAAACACGGCGTGAATGTTCATCTCGTTCCGCAGAGCCTTGATGGCAAAGTGATCCTTGCCGCAGAGGGAACCGATGAATGCATCGGTAAAGCCGTTCTTCTTTGCTTCCAGCAGCAGCTCCCGGGTCAGAGGCTCCGAAGCGATGCGCTTTTCCAGCTTGACAATGTCCAGGAACCGGTCCAGGAACCAGATGTCCACCTGAGTGACGGCGTTGATTTCCTCGGGGGTAATGCCCCGGCGAAGGGCTTCCACCATCACGAACAGCCGCTGGTCATCCACCAGCTCCAGACGATGCCGGATCTCCTCGTCGGGCAGCTCCTTGAGGCTGTCCAGCTGGAGGGAGTTCATATGCTGCTCCAGAGAGCGGACAGCCTTCATGATGGCACCCTCGAAGCAGTTGTCGATGGCCATGACCTCGCCGGTGGCCTTCATCTGGGTGCCAAGGGCCCGGCTGGCACTGACAAATTTGTCAAAGGGCCATTTGGGCATCTTGACCACGCAGTAGTCCAGAGCAGGCTCAAAGCAGGCGCAGGTCTTGCCGGTGATGCTGTTCTTGATCTCATCCAGCGTAAAGCCCAGGGCGATTTTTGCGGCAACCTTAGCAATGGGATAGCCGGTGGCCTTGGAGGCCAGGGCAGAGGAGCGGGATACACGGGGATTGACCTCAATGACCGCGTACTCAAAGCTGTCGGGCTTCAGGGCAAACTGGACGTTACAGCCACCCTCGATTTCCAGCGCGGTGATAATGTCCAGAGCAGCGGTACGGAGCATTTGGTATTCCTTGTCTGCCAGCGTCTGGGAGGGAGCAACCACGACGGAGTCACCGGTGTGAACGCCAACGGGGTCAATGTTCTCCATGTTGCAAACGGTGATGACATTTCCGGCGCTGTCCCGGATGACCTCGTATTCGATTTCCTTCCAGCCGGAGATGCATTTTTCAATGAGTACCTGACCCACACGGGACAGGCGGATGCCGTTGGAGGCGATTTCCTGCAAATCCTTCATGGTGTAGGCAATACCGCCGCCTGTGCCCCCAAGGGTGTAAGCAGGACGGACAATCACCGGCAGGCCGATCTCCTTGGTGAAGGTCAGGGCATCCTCGACGGATTCTACCACTTTGGAGGTGATGCAGGGCTGACCGATGGACTCCATGGTGTCCTTAAAGCCCTGACGGTCCTCGGCCTTGCGGATGGATTCGGCGCTGGTGCCCAGCAGCCGGACGCCATACTTCTCCAGAGTGCCGTTTTCTGCAAGCGCCATGGCAAGATTCAGGCCTGTCTGACCGCCCAGAGTGGGGAGGATGGAGTCAGGCCGTTCCATTTCAATGATCTGGGTCACAGAGGGGATGTTCAGCGGCTCGATATACACATGATCGGCAATGTCCTTGTCGGTCATGATGGTTGCGGGGTTGGAGTTTACCAGAACCACCTCAACGCCCTCCTCCCGGAGGCTGCGGCAGGCCTGGGTACCTGCGTAGTCAAATTCGGCGGCCTGTCCAATGATGATGGGACCGGAGCCCAGGACAAGGACCTTCTTGATGCTTTCGTTTTTAGGCATGTTTGGCCGCCTCCATTCTCTCAATGAATCTGTCGAAGAGATAGCCTGTATCCTGGGGGCCGGGAGCTGCCTCAGGATGGAACTGTACAGTGTGAATCCGTCCTCCGGCATATTTCAGCCCTTCCACAGTGCCGTCGTTGACATTGATGTGACTGATGGTTGCGATATTGGGGTCCACGCTTTCTGCCATGACCACATAGCCGTGGTTCTGGGAGGTGATATATACCCGGCCTTCATCCACATCCCGGACAGGATGGTTTGCGCCCCGGTGGCCGTATTTCAGCTTTTCGGTGGTGGCGCCGGTGGCAAGGGCCATGAGCTGGTGCCCAAGGCAGACCGCAAACACCACCATATCGGAATTGTATATCTTTTTCAGCTCCTCAATGATTTCCACATTGTCAGCGGGATCTCCGGGGCCGTTGGACAGCATTACGCCGTCAAAGCCTCCCTCCAGAATGACTTCTGCGGGGGTATGGGCGGGGAACACGGTAACGGAGCAGCCGCGGTTCTGGAGGGAGCGGATCATGTTCTCCTTAACGCCGAGGTCCAGCAGTGCCACCTTGCAGCCATCGCCGGGGTAGACCTGAATCTGAGACCGGGAGGTCCGTTCTACAGTGCCCTGCACCCGGTAGGCCCGGATCAAGCGGAGCTTTTCCTCCAGATTCGGATGTTCTTCCACGGTGATCATACCGTTCATGGTGCCGTGGTCCCGAAGCATTCTGGTAATGGCCCGGGTGTCCACATCGCAGATGCCGGTAATTCCGTTGAATTTCAAATAATCGTCCAGCGTACCCTCGTTTCGGAAATTGCTTCCGCGGGGACTGATACGCCGGACGATTAAAGCAGAAGCCCAGGGATTTCTGGACTCCTCATCATATTGATTTACGCCATAGTTGCCAATCAGGGGATAGGTCATCACAACACCCTGACCTGCATAGGAGGGATCGGTCAAAATTTCCTGATAACCTACCATGGAGGTGTTAAAAACCATCTCACAGATGCAATCTGCGGTGGAGCCAATACTTTGACCCTGAAATACAGTACCGTTTTCCAGGATTAAGGTTGCTTTCATCCGGTCACACTACCTTTCACATGGTTTCCTTTGCAGGGCACCTCGTTGCACCCTGCACATTTTCTATAATAATATAATAGATTGTCGCAAAAAACGCAATATGTAGATTGCACGAAATCACGAATACTGGAAACAAATAAATTTGACATGCGAAAGGGGAACCGGTTTTCTCCGGTTCCCCATGAGATTATTTCGCGGTTTTTTCATCCACCTGACGGCGGAGAATGGCGTATTCGGGAGCCGCCACAGGCAGCTTCATGCGGATTTCCATCTCCGGATGGGGACAGTAGGTAACGACCTCGTTATCGGCGTTGCGCATTTCCCCTACGGTGAATTCTATGGGCTTTTGCCCGGGAATCAGCAGCTCCAGTGTGTCGCCGGTCCAGATGCGGCCTCTCTGGGTGAGAATGGCGTTGCCGCTTTCGTCGCAGGATACCACATAGGCAGCCACATCCCAGTCCCGAATGTACCGGGCGTCCTCATAGAATTGACCGGCCTCGGGACGGCCAAAGTAAAACCCCTGATAGTAATGTCTGTGGGAGATTTTGTCCACCTCGTTCCGCCAGATGGGGTCCAAAGGCTGACCTGCCATGGCGGCATCAATGCCGTGCCGGTAGGCGTTTGTGACACATGCGGCATAGTAGGAGGATTTTGCTCTGCCTTCAATTTTGAAGGAGTTGATTCCCGCTTCGATCAGCTCCGGGATGTGGTCGATCATGCACAGATCCCGGGAGTTCATGATGTAGGTGCCCTCGTCCTCCTCCACCACGGGGAAGTACTCTCCGGGGCGGCGTTCCTCCACCAGGGCGTATTTCCAGCGGCAGGGCTGGGCACAGGCGCCGTGGTTGGCATCCCGGCCTGCCAGATAGTTGCTCAGCAGACAGCGGCCGGAGAAGCTGACGCACATGGCCCCGTGGACAAAGGCCTCCAGCTCCAGCTCCCTGGGAATGTTGTCCCGGATATCCCGGATCTCGTCAAAGGTCAGCTCCCGGGCCAGAACTACCCGGGAAGCCCCCAGCTCATACCAGGCTCTGGCGGTGTCCGCAGACACAACGCCCATCTGAGTGCTGATATGCCGTTCTACCTTGGGGGCATATTTTTCGGCGGCCTTGAATACGCCCAGATCACCCAGAATAAAGGCGTCCACCCCGGCATCCTGACAAAGCTCCAGGAAGGGAGGCATCTGCCGGATCTCCGTGGTACGGGCCAGAATGTTGGCCGTCACATAGACCTTTGTGCCATGGCTGTGGCAGAATTTCACGGCCTGACGAAGCTCGTCATCATTGAAGTTGCCGCACTTGGCCCGCATGCCGTAGGCTTTTCCTGCAAGATAAACGGCGTCAGCTCCGAAGCGAACCGCCATTTGCAGACGCTCGGGGTCTCCGGCGGGGGAGAGCAGCTCCGGTTTATTGAACATTCGGTACCTCCTGCGGCTCCTCGCCGTCTTCCGGGTGGGCTTCGTCGTGATCCTCTCCGTCCCCGGAGACAGCTTCCCCGTCGGTTTCACCGGAAGCGGCCACGGCGGATTCATCGGGCTTCTCCGGCAGAGGGTCCACATCAGTGGTGACGCCGTTCAGGAAGTCCTGCTGTTCCATATAGGTGAAGAAGAAGTTATGGGTGCCATGGGCATTGAGCGCATAGAAGAAATAATCGGTGTTTTCGGGATAAAGGGCCGCCATGATACTGGAAAGACCGGGACTTGCGATGGGTCCGGGAGGCAGTCCCTTGTACTTATAGGTGTTGTAGGGGTTGTCCACACCCAGATCATTTGCGGTCAACTCTGTCTTGTGTTCGCCCAGGGCGTATTCCACCGTTGCGTCGATCTGCAAAAGCTCATGGACACGGGTGGTCAGACGGTTATAGATGACGGAGGAAATAAAGGGACGTTCCTGATCGCTGCCGGCCTCCTTCTCGATGAGGGAAGCGATGGTCAGCACCTTATAGGTGTCCAGCATGGCGCTGTCGATTTCCTCCTGGGTGAAGCTGCCCTCCTCCTCCATCCGCTGCCGGATGTCCGCGTTCCGCTGGTCAATGGCCTCCAGCATGGAATCGGTAAACTTCGACTCAAAGTTCTGAAGGAACTTGTTGATGACACGAACAGGATCATCGCTGGCGTAGAATTCATAGGTATCAGGGAATAGATAGCCCTCCAGGCGGTTTGCTTCACCGTAGGGAAGGGACGCAAGATAATCGTATTCAAATTCGTAATTGGCGGCGGCGTCTTCCAGCGCTTCCAGAGAACAGACGCCGTTATTTGCCAGCATGTCAAAGATCTGCATACTGGTGTAGCCCTCGGGGAAGGTCAGCGTGACGGTCTTTCTGGTTTCGCTGGAGGCGGCCAGACCGTTTACCAGAGCGTGGTAATCAAAAAGCTGGTTCAGCTCAAAGGTTCCGGCGCTGAATTTTTCTTCCGCATGGCTGAAGCGGCCATAGAGAATGAACAGGGGCTTGTAGCGAACCAGACCATGATCCGCCAGATTCTGAGCCACATCCTCCAGGGTGTCGCCCTCCTCGATGGTGATTGTCACCACATTGTCGGGCTTGGTAAGCGCCAGCACATCGTCTGCGGCAAACCACATGCATACCGCAATGACCAGAGAGACGATCAGAACAGAAGCCATATAGGCGATGGTACGCCCCAGAGAACGGGGACGCTCCTCATCCTCGTCGTATTCGTCGTCGTACTCGTCATCGTACTCATCGTACTCGTCGTACTCGCCCTCGTCATAGGAATCATAGCCCTCGTCGTAGCCGTAATCATCCTCGTATTCATCGTATGCATCCGCACCGTCTAAGGGGGCATTTTCGTATTCCAGCTCATTGGCTTCGTTCAGGGGCTCGTCAGCACCCTTGTTCTTTTTACTGCCAAACACAGGCTGTCCTCCGTTTCTCAGTAGTATATTTTCTGTTCCGTGACCACGGCATCCATTCTGCGGTCATGGAGCTCCATGGGAATCTCGGGAAGCATAGCATTGCAAATGCCCATAACCTTCCCGTGAAACTCTGTGAAAAATCTGTCATAATAGCCCATTCCGTGACCAAGCCGTCCCCCATGCAGGTCAAAGGCCATTCCCGGCGCCAGAATCAGGTCAATTTCACCCGGAGGGACCATCCGGGCGGTTTCCGGCGGAGCGGGAATGCCATAGGCTCCCAGCTCCAGTTGGGTCAGATTCTCGATGACCCGGGCGGTCATGACACCGCCTGCCTCGCATCGGGGAAGAAGCAGCGTTTTTCCCTGATGGAGCAGCGCTTCCAGCAATTCTGTAAGATCAGGCTCCGGGGGAATGGCGGAATAGGCCAGAATGGTGTTTGCCTCCAGTACCCAGGGGTGGTTTTGCAGCAGCTTACAGATCGCACTGCCGGAAACCTGCCGGGGCTCTCTGCGAAGCTGGGCCCGCAGAAGGGCCTTAGCGTCTTTCATACACCATGTACTGGGCCACCGTATCGGGGGTAAACTCGCCCTTGAACATACCGGCAACGGTCAGGCCGAATTCGATGGCGGCGCCGGGGGCTCTGCCGGTGATGATGTTGCCGTCCACAACGGCTTCCTTTTCCGGGTGGACAATGGCCTTGCCCATGCCTTCTTCACAGCCGGGATAGCAGACAGCGTTCTTCCCGTCCAGCCAGCCACGCTTGCCCAGAATGGTGGGTCCGGCACAGATGGCGGCCACATAGCGGCCGTTGTCCAGCGCGTATTTGACAGCGGCCATAGCGGTGTCGCTGTTTTCGATGGACTCTACACCGCCCAGTCCCCCGGGCAGAACGATCATGTCCATATCCGCAAGGCTCAGCTCCTCCACGGTGATGTCCGCCTGAAGGGAGATGCCGTGGGCACCCTCTACCACCCTGCCGCCGATGCCCGCATACTGTACGGGAATCTGGGAACGTCTTAAAATATCGCCGGGAGCAATGGCCTCGATCTCTTCAAAGCCCTTGCCGAGAATGATGTATACCATATTATAATATCTCCTTTACTGCGGAATAGACCTCTTTATGAATGTCCTCAATGGAGCGCATGACGCCGTTTTCCACGCAGGGAATCCGCCTCCAGCCAAACCGGTCAGCGGCAGTACCCGCAGCCAAACGGCAGGCTCGAAGGTACTCGGTATTGGTTTCGTGGATATCGCCGGAGGTGTTGGTGTCTGCCTGCCGGTGAAGCATATTTTTCTCCGTCTGGTCAACGGGAACATCCAGATAGATCACAAGATCCGGCTCGGGCAGCCCCAGAAGACGGTATTCAAAATCGAACAGCCACCGGAAATAGGCCTCCTGCTCCGCAGGGGGGAGCTTGCTGCCCTGATGGACAGCGTTGGAGGTGGTATAGCGGTCGGCCAGAACCAGGCCACCATCCTCATAGAATTTGCCCCAGTCCTGCTTATAGGAGGCATAGCGGTCCACGGAAAAGAAGGTGGAGGCCGCATAGGCATTCACATCCGTGGGCTGGGAGCCAAACTCCCCACCGAGATACATCTGAATCAATGCGGAGGAACGCTCGGAATAGCGGGGGAATTCAATTTTTCTGGGGGAAAGCCCCTCTTTCGAGAGGGCTTCAAACAGGGCCTGACACTGGGTGGCCTTTCCGGAGCCGTCAGTGCCCTCCAATACAATCAGTTTTCCCATGGATTTATCCTTTCAGTCTGCGGAGTATCACGCGGCCCAGAAATTTGGGCAGGCGCATCATGCGGCCCAGACGCTTCGGCTCCTTGAGAAGCCGATAGAGCCACTCCAGATTGCAGCGGATCATCCAGCGGGGGGCACGCTTTACATTTCCGGCAAAGCCGTCAAGGCTGCCGCCAAGACCGGCCATGATCCCCACCTGAAGGTCGGTACGGTGACGGAACATGAATTCCTCCTGCTTTGGGGCCCCCAGACAGACAAGCAGCACGTCGGGGTGCTTGTCATTGATGGCGGCGATCACAGGCCCCTCATCCTGAAAATACCCGTCGGCGGTTCCGCAGATCTTCAGTGCGGGATATCGCTCCTTCAGCTTTGCGGCAGCGGCCTCGGCAACACCGGGCTTTCCGCCCAGAAAATAAAAGGTCTTATCCGTGTGCTCCAGCCGCTTCATGAGGTTTTCGCCGAATTCGATTCCGGCGACCTTCTGCTTCAGGGGCGTACCCAGCAGCTTTGCACCAAGGACGACCCCCGCACCGTCGGGCAGCACCAGATCCGCCTGGCAGATGATCTGCCGCAGAGATTCGGAGTGCATTGCCTCATAGACGATCTCAGCGTTGGGGGTGACAACATAGGCTGGAGTTTCGCGCTCCATAAGACGCAAGCCAGCGTCCAGAGCCTCTTCCATCGTAACGTTGTCAAAGGGGACATCCATGACTTCTATACGCATGATGAATTCTCCTCAAAACATAGTAATTCATGTTATTCTAACACATATTCATGGGATTGTCTACGACAAACCCTTCGATTCCGCCGCTGCCCGAAAAATACTTTTTCTGCGGACGGAAAACAAAAGGGGACTTTCCAAGAAAGGAAAGTCCCGGAGCGGTATTGCGCGGAGTTAGAGGAAGGGCTTCATTTGCCGGATGTTGTTCTCCTCGGTCTCCAGCAGCTTTTTGCTCAGGTCAGTGACCCGTTCATCCTTGCCCAGATACTGCCGGTGATGCTGGATGGATTTGATGGCGCCCTTTGTGTTGCCGTTTATCATCTGCTCGGCGATTCTGGAGGTGGAGGGCGGGGAGAATACGGACATGGTCCTGCTCATGGCGAGGCCCATTTTGCTGCCCATGGCCAGCGGCTCCGGAGTGCGGCCCCGCTCCCGGAGCATTTTGGTGGCGGATTCGCAGATCTCTCCGTATTCGGCCTTCTGCTGGCGGAGGGCATCGGCCAGCGGACGGCAGGAGGCATATTTCAGAACGGTGTCAATCCCGTCGTGACCCATCAGTGCGGTCTGACGGATGTAGCTGAGAAGTTCGGTGTCTGTAATCATGATGGTTCTCCTTTTTCGGTTTTGAAAATAGTATTCCTTGATGGGGAAAAATTATCCCGGAGCATTTCGCTCCGGGATAGAATCATGAATCAGAAAAATTTATCGTAGATGCCAAAGCCAAAGACAAACAGAACGATCAGGGGAAGAATATAGGTGAGATAACACCGCATCCGCTTGTGAAGCTTGAGGCCCTTGCCGGTGTTGGCTTCCGCCAGGAAGGCATCCCAGCCCCAGCCGTAGCGGGAAACGCAGAACAGCAGAAACACAAGGGAACCAAGAGGCAGCGCAATATTGCTGACCAGAAAATCCTCCAGATCCAGAATGCTGCCGCCGAAAACCCCCAGCCAATCCCAGGCCCAAACGCTGAAGCCCAGCACGCAGGGAAGGGAAAGAATGGTCATGACAAAAAAGCCCACGAGGGAAGTCTTTTTTCTGCTCCAGCCGGTCAGCTCCATGGTGCAGCAGATGATGTTCTCAAACACAGCCAGTACCGTGGACAGGGCGGCGAAGGACATGAATACAAAGAACAGGCTGCCCCAGAACCGGCCCAGAGGCATATTGTTGAAGATGTTGGGCAGAGTCACGAAAATCAGCTGAGGACCGGCGGTCTGATCCACGCCATAGGTAAAGCAGGCGGGGAAGATGATGAGGCCCGAGCAGATGGCGACAAAGGTATCCAGAACGGAGATGGTGAGGGATTCCCCCAGCAGGGAGCGATCCCGACCAATATAGCTGCCAAAGATTGCCATGGAGCCGATGCCGATGCTCAGGGTAAAGAAGGCCTGATTCATGGCCATGACGATGGTGTTGATGATGCCGTTTTCCATGGCCCGCCCGAAATCCGGAATCAGGAAGAACCGGAGACCCTCTCCGGCGCCGGGCAGCAGAATGCTGTTTATGGCCAGAAAGATCATGACCACCAGGAGTGCGGTCATCATGAACTTGGTGCAGCGCTCCAGTCCGCCCTGAAGGCTCCGGGAGCAGATAAACATACCGATTGCAATGACGATTACTGTGAAAAGGCCCATAACCAAATAGTTGCCCATCATGGAGCCAAAAACCTCGGATATTCCATCGGTACTCAGCCCTGCAAATCTCCCGGAAGCGGTCAGAACAAAGTAATAGAGCATCCAACCGGCCACGGTGGTATAGAACATCATCAGCAGACAGTTGGCAATCAGACAGACATACCCGTGAAAATGCCATTTCTGGCCGGGCTTTTCCAGCTTTTTGAAGGCGTTCAACGGGCTGAGCTGACTGGCTCGGCCTACGGAGAATTCCATAACCATCACGGGAACACCCAGAATGGCAAGGAACAAGAGATAAAACAGCACAAATACGCCGCCGCCGCCCTGACCGGCCACATAGGGGAATTTCCACACGTTGCCGATGCCGATGGCACAGCCTGCGGAAATCAGGATAAAGCCCAGACGGGAACCCAGCTTTTCACGATTCAAAACAGTCACTCCCATTTACCAAAACTTCTTTGGCATGTCGATTCGATGATGTCTATCATATCATAGCTTATCCCAAAATGGAACAGAAATTGACGGGAAAAATGCAAAATAATAGAGGAACACATTTTTGACGATAGAATTGAATCTTATTTTGACGTGGGACATTAGAATTTAAACACCCGGCCGAGATAGTGCTGAAGCAGGAACAAAAATTTGGGGATCAGTTGATCGTAAAGCAGGAAAATCACATTCCCCAGCACCAGAAGCACAATCAGATACCAGCTTGCCTCCACCTCCGGAACCAGAACCAGCATCAGCAGGGCTTCAATGGCGATCATGATGCAGTTGAACATTGCCAGCTTCACAATACACCGCAGGAGCTTCGTCAGCTTCTGAAGCCGGGGGCGGAGGATGGGATACCACCCCATGAAGCCCACAAACATCAGGACGGCCTCCGGGTCGGGAACCAAAAGGGCGCTGATGATACTGATGGCCACATAGCAGAGCAACTGGTATTTTTTGCCCATGGAATTGCCGATGGGAAGCAGAAGAAGCCCTGCCAGCATGGGGCAGATGTAGATTCCAACGCCGATTGCCGCGCCGAGGACCATAATGACCACATTGGCGGCGATCATCAGACCGCAGACTGCTGCACGTTTTGCCTGTGACATGGTACACACATCCTTTCAATCAGGACAAGGGGGAAATATGCCTGAGGATCAACCCGGCGTGATAGGCAATCATATAGGGCAGGTAATCCGCCGGGGTTTCCAGGGGGTCCTTTAGAAGTTCCCGAATCTTACCGATCCGATAGCTGACGGTATTTCGGTGGGTGAACATCTCCATTGCCACCTGCTGGAGACTGCCGCCGGAGAAAACATAGCGGAACAGCGTCTCCGTATAACAGCCGCCCCGGGCTTTGTCGTATTCCAGCAGGGGAGAGAGGGTCTGGCGGTAATAGGCTTCCAGCAAAGCGTCATTGGATACGGAGTAGAGCAGACGGTAAAACCCCATATCACGGAACAGTACGATAGGCAGGTTTTGCAGCGCGGCACAGCGCACTGCGGACACACAGGATTGATAGCAGTCGGCGAGATGCTCCAGCCCGAAACAGGGGTCTCCTATCCCAATGTTCAGGGAAAGACCGGAAATTGCCGAATAGGACAAATCGAGAATGCGTTGGGCGGCTTCTCTGGCAACGGACAGCTTTGTCTGGTTGAGCAGCACGAAAAACCGGTTTTCGTTCTGGAAAACCAGATAGGGGAAGCTGTAAGACTGCATGGCGGTGTGAATCCGGAGACTTCGGCGCTGGTCCAGAATGCTGTCCCGCTCGATTTGATCCGAGCTGATGGAGATCAGCAGAAAACCATCGTCCAGATTGAAATACTCGCTGAGGATATGCCGGTAGCGTCCGCTTTCATGGGGGGCGTTGATGGCACTCACCACAGCCTTGGCCAGATCCAGATCATCGTGGTTGCTTTTCGTAATGAGGAAACAGCACTCCTGCACAAATTCCGTAATGGACATCTCCCAGGGCATGGTGAAAAGCGGGGTCTGGGCCTGATTGCAGAAGTCGATGACGGCAGGGGAGACCGTTTCAATATATTTTCCGGTATTGAGCACAATGCCTGCGCAGCGGTGTTCGGAAAGGGTGGAAATAAACTGGACAAGGGCTTCCTCGTTCCGGCTGGAATATCCGCTGGTGACGACCAGTTCGTTGCCCCAGAAGAATTCCGCAACGCTGGAGTCTTCAGCCATATGTACCCATGTGACAACGTGATCCAGATACGCGTCTCCGGAGAGCAGCTTCAGGCTGAATTTCTGCTGAGTGTGTTCAATGATGGCGCGAAGGGTAATTGCCATAAAAATACCTCCACACATTTGTAATTAACATCCAGTCCTGTGAAACGGCCCCGAAAACATGCGTCTGGTGGACTGCGATGCAGATTCATTATAGCACATTTTTGTGCTCTGTGCACATAAAATTTTGGAAAATTTAAGGTGTGCACACATTGAAATTTGGTTCTGTCATGATAAAATATGACCATAAAAGCCAAAACAATTCACCTGAAGGAGGAACACAACATGATTATGGTATCTGAAATCACCGGTTACAGCTTCACTTCTCAGGCGCGTCCCTCCTGGGGAAATGTGGATAACTTTTCCATGCTTCTGAACCAGAAGGAGACGCCCAGAAGCGGCCTGATTCAGAAGCTTGCTGAGATGCTCAGAAGCACACGCTGATTCACTCGATTCTACTCTTTACCTTTCCGCCATATGCACACCAGACGCAGATTTTCCTTCTGCGTCTGGTGTGCATTCTCTTTACTTACAGGACTTGGCGGGAGATGTCCGTCCCAGAAGGACAAATTTCCGTTGACATAAGGTCGAAAGCAGTATATAATGTATGATACCATTGGTATGTCAGGGGATACTGTCGCTTTCCGCAATGGCGGGCGGGAAGAAGGAAACTCTGCATACCTCCAGAACTCTGGAGAAAAGACTAAAGGAGTTGAATCGTTTTGGCAAAGTATGTATTTAAACGTATTCTGCTGGCAATCGTCACGATTGTGATTATCAGTGTGATTACGTTTTTTGCCATGAATGCAATCCCGGGCGGCCCCTTCAACAGTGAGAAGGCCTCCAGTCCCGCGGTCATTGCAGCACTTGAAGCCAGATACAATCTGGACAAACCTGTTCCGGTACAGTATGTCATGTACATGAAGAACCTTCTGCACGGTGAGCTGGGCGTCAGTCTCAAGAGCGCACGCCCCATCTCCACGATTATCAGTGAGAGCTTCCCCATTTCCGCAAGGCTGGGTATCTGTGCAGCCATTCTTGCCATTATTCTTGGCATTGTGCTGGGCTCTACTGCGGCCCTGATGCGAAATAAATGGCCAGACCGGTTGATCGTGTTTCTGACAACGCTGATAACGGCTATGCCGTCCTTTGTGGTGGCGACGTTGCTGCTGTACTTCTTCTGTATGAAGCTGGGCTGGGTATCGGCCTTTGAGGCAGGCGGAAATAACTTTATCCTGCCTGTGATCGCCCTGTCCATGTCGCCTATGGCTTACATCACCCGTCTCACCAAGACCTCCATGCTGGATTCTCTGGGACAGGATTATATCCGAACTGCCCGCGCCAAGGGCGTATCCCAGAAGAAGGTGATTTTTATCCATGGCCTTCGGAATGCGCTGATCCCTGTGGTTACTTATGTTGGCCCCATGATCGCATCCATTCTGACGGGCTCTCTGGTTGTTGAGAGTATCTTCAATATCGGCGGCCTTGGCTCCAAGTTCGTTTCCAGTATCAACAACCGCGATTATACCATGATTATGGCCACCACCATTTTCCTTGCCTGCATCATGGTTCTTGCAAACCTGATTACTGACATTGTATACAAGATCATTGATCCTCGGATCAAGCTGGACTAAGGAGGCCAAAGCAATGAATAAAGATTTCAAAAGAGCTCCCTTCTCCGCGCAGGTTGATCTGAGTAAGTTTACAAAGGCAACTGAGGAAGAGAAGCGCCAGCAGGACGTTATGGGTGAGTCCACCACCTTCTTTAAGGACGGTATGCGCCGCCTGAGAAAGAATCCCCTTGCAATGGGCTCCATTGTGGTTCTGATTCTCATTGTGCTGGTGATTATGATTGCCCCCCACTTCGTTCCCTACGGCTATGCACAGATCGTCAAGGGCGCCAGCAACCTTGGTCCCTTCGAGTACAGTGAGGCCGAGCAGGCAGCCATTGCTGCCGGTGAAAGTGTGTTCCCCCACATTTTTGGCACGGACTCTCTGGGCCGTGACTACTTTATCCGTGTTGTATACGGCACCAGAGTATCTCTGGGCGTTGGTTTGATCGCTTCTCTGCTGGTTCTGATTATCGGCCTGCTGTACGGTTCCATCTCCGGCTATCTGGGTGGCAAGGTGGACCTGGTCATGATGCGTGTGGTGGATATTATCTACTCTCTGCCGGATATGCTGCTGATTATCCTGCTGTCCGTGGTTCTGAACGAGACACTGGGCAATGCCATCAAGGGCACTGTCCTTGCAAAGCTGGGCGTCAATATGCTGTCCCTGTTTATCGTCTTTGGACTGCTGTACTGGGTGTCCATGGCGCGACTGATCCGCGGCCAGATTCTGACCATTAAGCAGAATGAGTATGTGCTTGCGGCAAAATGTATCGGCACCTCCACCCCCAGAACCATTCGCCGTCACATTCTGCCCAACTGCCTTTCTGTGATCATCATCACCACCGCTCTGCAGATTCCCTCTGCAATCTTCACGGAGAGCTATCTTTCCTTCGTAGGTCTGGGTGTTTCCGCTCCCATGCCCTCCCTTGGCTCTCTGGCCAATGAAGCCCGTGCCGGTCTTCAGAGCTATCCCTTGAAGCTGATCTTCCCGGCGCTGACCATCTGCCTGATCGTTCTGGCACTGAACCTGCTGGGCGACGGTCTCCGGGATGCATTCGATCCTAAGCTGCAGAGATGAGGTGACAGAAGATGGCTGATTATAAGTATATTCTGGATGTGCAGAATCTGCACACGACTTTTACCACCGATAACGGTGACGTGCGTGCGGTCAACGGCGTGTCCTTCCGACTGGAGCCCGGCAAAACTCTGGGCATTGTCGGTGAGTCCGGTTCCGGAAAATCCGTCACCGCATATTCCATTATGCAGATCCTGGCTGACAACGGCTCTATTACGGACGGTTCCGTCTTGTATAAGGGCGAGGACATTACCAAATGGGACAAGAAGCAGATGGCCAGTTTCCGTGGTAAATGCTGCTCAATTATTTTCCAGGACCCCATGACCTCTCTGAACCCGGTGTTCACCATTGGCTATCAGCTGGAGGAGGCTGTGCTTCTGCACACCGACCGGAACAGAAAGCAGGCAAAGGAGCGGGCCATTGAGATGCTGACGCTGGTTGGTGTCAATGAGCCTGAAAAGCGAGTAAAACAGTATCCCCATGAGCTCTCCGGCGGTATGCGGCAGAGAGTCATGATTGCCATGGCTCTGGCCTGCGAGCCTGACATTCTGATTGCTGACGAGCCTACCACTGCTCTTGACGTTACCATTCAGGCGCAGATTCTTGAGCTGATGCAGGAGCTTCAGCAGAAGCTGGGCATGGCCATTATCATGGTCACCCACGATCTGGGCGTAATTGCTACCATGTGCGATGAGATCATCGTCATGTACGGCGGCCGTGTCTGTGAGCGTGGAACGGCAGACGATATTTTCTATTCTCCTGCCCATGAGTACACCAAGGGCCTGCTTCGTTCCATTCCCACGACGGATAACAACGGCGAGCGGCTGGTCCCCATTGGCGGTACCCCCATCAACCTGCTGAATATGCCCCAGGGCTGTGCCTTCTGCCCCCGCTGCGATGAAGCCATGAAGATTTGTCTGACAGATGTGCCTGAGGAAATCCGGGTAGGGGAGACCCATCTGGCTTCCTGCTGGATGAATGTGAAGAAAATGTATGAGGAGGGGAATGTAGAATGAGCAGCGAGTATCTTGTAGAGGTAAAAAACCTCAAGCAGTATTTCCCCGTCCGAAGCGGGTTCAAAACGCTTCAACTGAAGGCTGTTGACGACATTTCCTTCAGCATCAGGCCCGGCGAGACCCTTGGTCTTGTGGGTGAGTCCGGCTGCGGTAAGACCACGGTGGGCCGTACCCTGCTGCGGCTGTATAAGCCCACTGCCGGCACTGTCCTGTTCAACGGCGAAGAGGTCACCGATAAGAATATCCAGCGGCTCCGCAAGGAGATGCAGATGGTGTTCCAGGACCCCTATTCCTCTCTGAACCCCCGTATGACCGTTGAGGATATCATTGGCGAGCCTCTGGATGTACACAAGCTCTATTCCAATAAGAAGGAGCGTCATGAGAAGATCATTGCACTGATGGAGACAGTTGGTCTGAATGCCGAGCATGCAACCCGGTATGCCCATGAGTTCTCCGGCGGCCAGCGTCAGAGAATCGGAATTGCCCGGGCTCTGGCAGTGGACCCCCAGTTTATCGTTTGTGACGAGCCTGTCTCCGCACTGGACGTTTCCATTCAGGCCCAGGTGGTCAATATGTTTGAGGACCTCCAGAAGCAGCGCGGCATGGCCTATCTGTTCATTGCCCATGACCTTCTGGTTGTGCAGCATATCTCCGACAGAATCGCCGTGATGTATCTGGGCCATATGATGGAGCTGGCAGAAGCCAATGATCTGATGAACAATCCCATCCATCCCTATACGGAGTCTCTGCTTTCGGCAGTCCCCATTCCCGATCCGAAGATCGCAAGAGCCAGCCAGCGTATTGTGTTGGAGGGGGATGTGCCTTCTCCGCTGCATATGCCCTCCGGCTGTCCCTTCCGCACCCGCTGCCGCTATGCAACAGAGCAGTGTGCGGCCGAGATGCCTGAGCTGAAGGATCGCGGCGACGGCCATTTTGTCGCCTGCTGGAACAAGTGATCCGTTTGCGGGAAAATAAACAAATATTACGTCTGGCAGATGGAAAACTTGTGCAAATCCATGGACTTTTGCTGATCCTGTAAAAAGTGTTTGCGAAAGTGTTTCGGATATACTATAATGAGTCGTCCCCGGATGGGGATAAATATGGAAGTAACAGGTATATTATACCGCTTCAAAATTTTAATATGGAGGAAAGACCATGAAAAAAGTATTTGCACTGCTGCTTGCGGTTGCCATGCTGCTGAGTATGGCTGCCTGTGGCGGAAGCGCTGCAAGTGTTGCTGAAAACACCAGCGCTGCAAGCGAAGCTGCTCCTGCTGAGAGTGGCTACACCCTGAACTGGGCTGAGTACGATCAGATGATCGCCGACATCCGCACCACTGCTGATACCGCTGCCCGTGCTGAGCTGATGCACAAGGCTGAGGATAAGCTGATGGAGACCTGGTGTGTCCTGCCCATCTACTACTACAACGATCCCTACATGATGAAGGACTACATGACCGGCATGTATGCAAACGTGTTCGGCATGAAGTACTTCTACAAGGTCGAGATGACCAACGGTGCCGAGGAGATGAACCTCTTCCTGGCTTCCGAGCCTGCTCATCTGGATCCCGCTCTGAACAGCTCCGTTGACGGCGGCTGCCTTGCAGTTAACTCCTTCGAGGGCCTGCTCCGCTACAATGCCAACGGCGAGCTGGAGCCTGGCTGCGCTGAGAGCTGGGAGGTTTCCGAGGACGGTACCTCTTACACCTTCACCCTCCGTGACGGCCTGAAGTGGTCCAACGGCGCCGATCTGGATGCAAATGACTTTGCATATTCCTGGAAGCGTGCTGCTGATCCCAACACCGCCGCTGACTACTCCTACCTGTTCGAGGTCTTTGCTGACTGCCAGTATGACGCAGACGGCAACTTCGTCGGTCTGGGCGACGGTGCTCTGGAGGTTTCCGAGGATGGCAAGACTCTGACTGTTCACCTGAACGCAGTTTGCCCCTACTTCCTGGACCTGTGCTCCTTCCCCACCTTCTTCCCTGTTTACAAGGACACTGTTGAGGCTTCCAACCCCGATGGCTCCAACCCCGGCGCATGGGCTGCTGACGCTGGCGACAGCTTTGTCTGCAACGGTGCTTATGTTCTGAGCGCATGGAACCACGAGGCTGACATGACCTATGTGAAGAACGACAATTACTGGGATGCCGACAGCGTGAAGGTTGAGACTGTCAACTACATGCTCACCAGCAACGACACCTCCGCTTACACTGCATATCAGGCTGGCGATCTGGACTTTGCTGACACCATTCCCAACGATGAGCTGACCAAGGTCATCGAGTCCAAGGATCCTGAGTTCCATGTTGCAAACAACCTGGGCACCTACTATGTTGGCTTCAACTACAACTCCAAGCTGTGGGAGGAGCTGGGCCTCAACGAGGAGCAGGCTTGCGTGCTCCGTCATGCTCTGTGCCTGCTGGTTGACCGTCAGTACATCATTGACACCGTTGGCCAGACTGGTCAGGAAATTGCTACCACCTTCGTTCCCGCTGGCTGCGCAGACGGCAACGGCGGCGAGTTCAAGAACAAGGACTACTACTCCACCGATTACGCTGCAAACGTGGAAGAGGCCAAGGCTCTGCTGGAGTCCATCGGCCTGTGGGACGGCACTCAGCTGACCCGCGACATCTCCTTCACCTATCTGACCAATGACTCTGAGGGCAATGTAAAGATTGCAGAGTGCCTGCAGCAGGATTGGGGTCAGCTGGGTATCAACGTTACCATCGAGCAGCAGGAGTGGGCTGTATTCCTTGACACCCGTAAGAACGGCGACTTCGATGTTGCTCGTGAGGGCTGGCTCATGGACTACAACGATCCCATCAACATGCTGGAGATGTGGACCACCAACTCCGGCAACAACGATTGCCAGTTCGGCCGTTAATCTCTGAATTGAAATCTTTGGGGCTGCCTCACAAAAGCGTGAGGCAGCCCCTGATTTTATATAGTCCGATGAAGAATAGATCGGATTCCATGAAGATAAAAGAAAACCGCAGCCTCGATTGAGACTACGGTTTTGGCAGGGGATGAGGGATTCGAACCCCCGAAAACGGAGTCAGAGTCCGGTGTGTTACCGTTACACTAATCCCCTGTATTCATGCGCTTCATCTGAAGTGCATGACCTATTATACACCTATTTTCCAAAATGTCAAGTGTTTTTTTGAAAAAAGTCGGAAAATTTAAGGCTCATAGTCAAACTCGAAATCGTAAATGCTGACAGTGTCGCCTTTCTGGATACCCAGTTCTTCGAGCCGCTCAAATAGTCCGCATTTGCGGAGCTGCCGGTCAAAGTACATTCTGGATTCATAGTCGTCGAAGTTGATGTCTGCAATCAGACGTTCCATCCAGGGGGAGGAGACAAACCAGATGTCATCCTGATGCTCAATGGTCAGCTCCTGAGAGTCACCGGCCTCGGGCAGAGGCTTCACATACTCAGGTTCATAGATCGTAATGGGGGGGAGCTCCTGAAGACGGTCGTATACGACCCTCATAAGCTCTTTGGTGCCCCGATGGGTAGCGGCAGACATCTCATAGAGGGGGAGCCCAAGACCGTCTGTGTAAGCCCTCAGACGGTTCAGGTTGTCCTCGTCCTGCATGATGTCGATTTTGTTGGCGACCACGATCATGGGACGGTTTGCCAGATCCTCGGAATACTGACGGAGCTCGTCGTTGATGGTGATGAAGTCCTCTACGGGATCACGGCCCTCAATGCCTGAAACGTCCACCACATGGACAATCAGACGACAGCGGTCAATGTGCCGGAGAAAATCGTGGCCCAGTCCCACGCCCTCTGAGGCGCCCTCAATGATGCCGGGAATGTCCGCCATGACAAAGCTTTCGCCTTCGCCAAGATAGATAACGCCCAGATTGGGGAAAAGGGTGGTGAAATGATAGTTGGCGATTTTCGGGTGAGCGCCGGAAACCACGGAAAGCAGGGTGGATTTGCCCACGTTGGGGAAGCCCACCAGACCCACGTCAGCCAGCAGCTTCAGCTCCAGCTCCACATCGTAGCTTTCCCCGGGGAGACCGGATTTCGCAAAACGGGGTGCCTGACGGGTGGGAGTAGCAAAATGCTGGTTGCCCCAGCCGCCGCGACCGCCTTTGGCGAGAACGTAGTCCTCACAGTCGGACATGTCCTTAATGACGTCGCCGGTTTCGGCATCCCGGACAACGGTACCCATGGGGACGTTGATGATAAGATTCTGTCCGTTGCGGCCCTTCATGTTGCTGCCTGCGCCGTTTCCGCCGTTTTCTGCGGAATACTTGCGCTTGTAACGGAAGTCCATCAGGGTGGTCATGCCGGTGTCCACATGGAGCACCACACTGCCACCGTGTCCGCCGTCGCCGCCATCAGGGCCGCCTGCGGCAATGTATTTCTCACGCCGGAAGGACATGCAGCCATGGCCGCCATGGCCTGCCTGCACAAAGATTCTGACTTTATCCACAAATTGTGCCACGATAATTCTCCTTTGCAACAGTATGTCCCGATTCCGGGAGAAAATGCCCGACCAAAGACTTTTTCGGGCATGAAAAAGAGGGTGCAAAGCTGCACCCTCTGATTTTGGCAAATTACTGCTCGACGACCTCGTAAACAGAAACCTTCTTGCGGTCTCTGCCCAGACGCTCGAACCGAACAACGCCGTCCACGCGGGCGTAGATGGTGTCGTCGCTGCCGATACCCACGCCCTGACCGGGATGGATATGGGTGCCTCTCTGACGAACCAGGATGTTGCCTGCCTCGACCTTCTGGCCGTCTGCACGCTTTACGCCCAGACGCTTGGACTCGGAATCACGGCCGTTTTTGGTGGAACCGCCGCCCTTATGGTGAGCAAAGAACTGAATGCCAATCTTAAGCATGATTACACCTCCAAAACAGTTAGATGTTCAGGATTTTCCTTGGAAAGCTCCGTCATATACAGCAGGAAGCCCTGCAATACGGCCCTGCAATCCGATTCCTTCGGACAGCGAGGGGGGAGCGTCAGCTTGATGCGGGTGGTTTCCGGATCAATTTCCACCGGAGCGCCTGCACCGAATACATCATTGATGGTGCATTCCGCAAGGCGGAGGGCAGAAGTAACAGCGGCACATACAATGTCCTCGCCTGCTTCTGCGTACCCGCTGTGACCCGAGCAGGTGAATCCTGACAGCCTGCCATGGTCACGATAAAACCGAATGGTTGTCATCAGACGGAGATTTTTTCAATCTGAACTGCGGTGTAGGGCTGTCTGTGGCCCTTACGGGAAGCACTGCCCTTCTTGGGACGGTACTTGAAGACCATGATCTTCTTGCCCTTGCCGTTACGAACGACCTTAGCCTCGACCTTTGCGCCCTCGATGGCGGGAGTGCCGAACTTGCTGTTCTCGCCGTCAATGATAGCCAGAACCTGATCGAAAACCACGGTCTCACCAGCCTCGATGTTCAGCTTCTCGACGTAAACGAGCTGACCTTCAGTGACATTGTACTGCTTGCCACCGGTAACAATAACTGCCTGCATGTGCTTTGCACCTGCCTTTACAATAGTCTCGCTCTTGAGGCGATGCCTGAAAAAGGGCATACTTATCCGGGCCTCTTCGATGCGGCCTGATTATGATACCATATTTTGAGCAGCATTGTCAAGGAAAGATTTTGATTTTTTCTTCGTATTTTGAACGAAAAATCAGAAATTCAGACCGAAATCATCGTCATAAATGTCATCGTGATTCTCGTCCTGATCGCCGTCGTCCACGACCTCCGTTGCACGCATCCGGCGGGTGAGCTTCATGGCCTACACGGCTTGATGAATGATCTCCTTGGTGTCTCTTGGAGTCTTGATGTTTTTCAACTCCAGAACCGGGAGAGATTTGTCAGAGGACTGGACGGTGATGGTGCCCACGCCAAAGATCCGCTGACCAAGGGTGATGGTGAGAGAAAGATCACGAACCCGGTACAGTAGGATCTCCTCGCAGTGGGTAGAGAGCATTCCGGTTTCCAGAAACAGCCGGTCACTGCTGAGGGCATAGCGTGTAAAGGACAGGGGCAGACCAAGTCTGCGTCTCCGGTCGGACCATAAATATTCAATGTTCGCCATGGAAAAGTTCCTCCTTTATTTTCATGCTGTCAGCAGTGCAGTCCTGACTGCACCGCAGCAGCAGATAGATCAGTGTAACGCCATAGATGACTGCGATCAGCTGTAGGGAAAGGATGGGGACGCCACCGAACAGATAGGCGCTGTAGATCAGGAATCCTCCAAACAGCAGGATCAGGCTGACGGGAATTCGCTGGGGAAATGCAGCTGCGTATACAATGGAAAGCACCTCGGCCAGATAGAAGTACCGCTCGTGCATTTTCGGCAGCAGCCAGGGGATCATCAGACTGAGGATCAAACTCAGCTCCAGCATGAGCTTTGGCGTGAGACTTTGATACTTTCGTGCATACCAGAACAGCAGAAGCAGCGTCATTACAATTGCCAGAAGGGTAGGGGCTGAGCCCAGCAGAGAATAGTAGGAATTGTTTATCAGGCTCCAGAAGGAGGGCGCGTTCAGGCTCAGATAGGGATAGGCCTTTGTCTGGTCAATATAAATGGAGAGGGTATCCGCAACGGTTCTTCCGCCCAGAAGAGCAGGGACCATCACGGCCAGAAACGCCGCGGGGAAAGCAAGAATGCTCTTCAGAGAGATGTGCTCTGTAATCAGCAAAAACGCCAGGACGGGCAGCAGGAAAATGGTCTGGAGCTTGAAGGAAAAGGCCAGTCCGAAGAACACCATGGACCAAACGCCTCGCTTTTTCAGGCCAAAGTACAGCCCCCACAGGGCAAGGGCGGCATAAATGCTATCACACTGACCCCAATAGGCACTGTTAAGCCATGTGGTGGGGGCAAATAGCCCAGCGGCTATGCTCAGAAGAATCAGGGATTGCTTTTCCGTGAACAGGGCGGCCAGCTTTCCGACAGCAAGAGCCATGGAAAGATCTGCCAGCACGGAAAACAGCTTGATGCAGTAGAGATCATAAAAGGGAAGTCTGGAGATCAGCAGAATCAGATAAAGGTAGGGCATATTGTAGTCCCCGATGGGGGTGGACAATGCCTGGGAAACAGTCATGTTTTCCATGGTCTGAGTCCAGATGGAGAGAAAGCTCACATAATCCCCGGACTGGAATTCAAACAGGGACAACCGGAGAGCTAGTCCGCAGAAGCCCAGCACGGCAGCACAGATTGTATATTCCGGTGTCCGAAACAGGGGACGAAAAACCAGAATCACACAGTAGATCACAAAGAAGAAAAGCAGCATGGCTGCGGCAAAGCTTCGGCTTGGGGAGGAAGGCAGAACGGAGAGCCCCATAACGGCGGCAAACAGGACTGCCAGTACAGCAAAGCAGCAGGAAACGCCTGCGGCGAATTGTTTCTGAGGAATCTTCATGAGGCCGGGTTCCTTCCTTTGGGATGGTAACATTATATCAGAATTCCATACCGTTGAAAAGCGGTTGCGGGAAAAAACTGCGGAAATTCACGCACGTTGACGCCTGCAACAGGACTGCGGAAACGGAAATGTTCCAAATGTGACAATAACCCATATTATACTTAATAAATACGAAATAATCATACAAACGCATAGGTGATATTCTGTAGATTCTCCCAATTGACAGGGACAAAACAGGTGATATAATACAAGTCACATGAGAGAGAATACAAATTGTAGATTTGTATGGTGTCATGAATAACGAATTGGAGGAAAGAAAAATGAAAAAACGTACATTTGCAATGCTGCTGGCGCTGTGCATGGTATTTGGACTGGCTGCCTGCGGTTCCTCGGAATCTGTACCGGCTGCATCTGCTGTATCTGCGGAGGAACCCGCCGCTGCTGAGGAAGCTCCCGCGGAAGAACCTGCACCTGTAGAGGTATCTGAGGTGGAAGAACCTGCTCCGGAGGAGGTTCCTGTTGTGGAAGAAATACCTGTGGAAGAAGCATCTGTTCCTGAGGAGGCCTCTGTTCCAGAAGAAGCACCTTCCGGTACCTGCACCGTGACCTTCCCTGATGGAACCACCTATGAGGCAACCATCGGCGAGGACTTCGTGTTCTTCTTCCAGTGCAATGCCCCCGGTGATATGGGCCAGCCTGCCGAGGGCGAAGAGGGCGCAGGCATTACGGTATCCGATGGTACTGTGACCTATTCCAATGTGGGCGTTGGCGGTCCCTACAGCTATCCCACCAGCGAGCTGGTGACGGTGTCCGGCTTCACCGGCGACTTCGAGGTTTTTGTCTGTGAAGAGGCTACCTTCATGGACGCAACCTACACGGTTTATGTTGATGAGCAGGAAATCGCTGACGCCATTGCCTTTGCCGAGGAAATGGCTGCTCAGCAGGCTGCAAATCCCATGCCTCCCATGGAGTAATTTGCAAAGCAGAATATGATGTCATAAAAAATGGGCAGTGCCGAACGGCACTGCCCAAACTTTTGCGGATTTATCAGGATCAGCCAACCAGCTCGGCGGTGTCCTTTGCGATCATCAGCTCTTCGTTGGTGGGGATCACCAGGACCTTGACCTTTGCGCCGTCGGGGGAAACGATGCGCTCCTCGCCGCGGATGTTGTTCTTCTCGGGATCGATCTCGATGCCCATGAACTCCAGACCCTCGACGAACTTCAGACGCATATCGGCGGAGTTCTCGCCAACGCCAGCGGTGAAGATTACAGCGTCAACGCCGCCCATTGCAGCAGCGTACTCAGCGATCATCTTGCGAACCTTGTACTCAAAGACCTCGATGGCCAGAGCAGCGCGGGTGTTGCCCTCAGCGGCAGCGTTGTCCAGATCACGGAAGTCGGAGGAAACGCCGGAGATACCCAGAACGCCGGACTTCTTGTTCAGCATGCTCACAGCCTCGGAGACGTTCATGCCGTACTTGTTGGCGATGAACTCGATGACGCCAGCGTCCATGTCGCCGGAACGGGTGCCCATGGGAAGACCAGCCAGAGGAGTCAGGCCCATGGAGGTGTCAACGGACTTGCCGCCGTCCACAGCGGTGATGGAGGAGCCGTTGCCCAGATGGCAGGAGACGATCTTCAGCTCGGAGGGGTCCTTGCCCAGAATCTCTGCGCAGCGGGCGGAAACGAAACGATGGGAGGTGCCATGGAAGCCATAGCGGCGCATCTTGTCGTTCTCATAGTACTCATAGGGGATGGCGTAGGTGTAAGCCTTGGCGGGCATGGTCTGATGGAAAGCAGTGTCGAACACAGCGACCATGGGAACGCCGGGCATCTGAGCCTGGCAGGCCTTGATGCCGATGATGTTTGCGGGGTTGTGCAGAGGAGCCAGGGGGTTGCACTCCTCGATGGCAGCCATGACCTCGTCGGTGATGACAACGGAGGAAGCGAACTTCTCACCGCCATGGACCACACGATGACCAACAGCGTCGATCTCCTTCATGGAGGAAATCACACCGTTGACGGGATCGACCAGAGCGTTGAGGACTGCCTCAATGGCCTCGGCATGGGTGGGCATTGCAACGTCAACAGCGTCCAGCTTCGCCTTGCCCTCGATCTGGGGCTTGTAGGTGAACTTGCCGTCGATGCCGATACGCTCGCACAGGCCCTTTGCCAGCAGATCGCCGGTGGCGGGGTTCAGCAGCTGATACTTGAGGGAGGAGCTGCCTGCATTAATGACTAATACATTCATTGGGTTCATCTCCTAAAAGAATTTTCTTGATATTATTCTGCCCCCGGTCTACAATAAGACATACACCGGAGGGCGATCACTGTCTATATTCTAGTACAAATTCTTTCTCCAGACAACTGTTATTTTACCGAAATTCCGCAAATGAGGAGGTTTTTTTCGTGGGGACTGCCGGAATCATCTGTGAATACAACCCCTTTCACCATGGACACAGGCATCAGATTGAGAAAACCCGGGAGCTTTTGGGGGAGGATACCACCATTGTCTGTCTCATGAGCGGAAACTATGTTCAGCGGGGAGAACCGGCCATTTTTGACAAGTGGAGCCGGGCGGAGGCAGCTGTCCGGGGCGGAGCAGACCTGATCCTGGAACTGCCCATTACCTGTGCCGTCAGCGGTGCGGGACACTTTGCGGCTGGGGCTGTCAAGTGCCTCCAGGCCCTTGGCTGTATCGACTACCTGTCCTTTGGCAGTGAATGCGGCGACGGCGAAGCCCTTGAGAAAAATGCCCGACTGCTCAAAAGTCCGGCTTTCGAGGAGGCACTGTCGGAGGCACTCCAAAGGGGAATTTCCTATGCTGCGGCCCGAACTGCGGCCCTGGAGGAAATCGGCGGAGATGGGTCGCTCCTCAAAAGCCCCAACAATGCCCTGGGACTATCCTATCTGG
>JAQXMD010000069.1 GCA_029012465.1 Oscillospiraceae bacterium
TCTCCCCCTAAGGGGAGATGATAGAATCCTCCTTGTAAAAAAATGCAAGGAGGATTTTTGCTATGAATGAACCGGCTGTCAGTGTGAAAAAGCTGACAAAATCATTTTCAGGCCGCAGGGTTGTGGATGATTTGTCCTTCGATGTGCAAAAGGGTGAGGTTTTTACCCTTTTGGGCCACAACGGAGCGGGGAAAAGCACCACCATCGACCTGATTCTGGGTCTGAAGGCCCCGGATGGGGGCAGCGCAAAGCTTTTGGGAATGGACGCCGCCAAACACAGAAAACAGGTGTTTGAGCGGGTCGGCGTGCAGCTCCAGAATACCCAGTATCAGCCGGGTATCACCGTGGAGGAGGCGTGTATCGAGTATGCCTCACTGTATGCCGCCCCGGCGGACTATCCGAAGCTGCTGGAGCAGTTTGGACTGGACACGCTGAAAGAGAGCTTCGGTTCCAAGCTCTCCGGCGGGGAGCGGCAGAAGCTTTCAGTTGTTCTGGCGCTGATCGGCAGCCCGGAGCTCGTCTTTCTGGACGAGCTGACCACCGGATTGGATGTGGTGGCCAGGCGTGAGGTATGGCGAACCCTGAGACAGCTGAAGGAGCAGGGGCTTACCATCTTTCTGACCACCCATTACATGGAGGAGGCGGAAGCCCTTTGCGACCGGGTGTGTATGATCAAATCCGGGAAAAAAGTCATGGAAGGCACCATCGAGGAAGTCATCACGGCTTCCGGTCAAAAGAATCTGGAGGACGCGTATCTGTTCTTCATGGGCGAGGAGGAATTTATATGAAACGATTTTTGCGTATGTACCGGGTGGAGCAGAAGATCTTTTTCCGTTCACCGGATGTGATCCTGTTTAACCTCATTATGCCGCTGGTTACGCTGATCCTGATTACAATGATTGCCGGAAGCAAGAACGCGGCAGATTCCGGTCTTACCTATCTGCAAAGTTCCTATGTGGCCCTGTCCACCGTGGGGATCTGTTGCAGCGCGTTTATGAGTATCCCCATCACCATTGTGGAGCTGCGATCTCAGGGAATCCTGCGGCGAATGTATTGCAGTCCCTGTTCTCCCGCCCGGCTTCTGGCCTGCGACACCATTTGCAGCGGTGTGATGGCCGTCATTTCCACCATGATCTTGACCATTGCGGCGGTGGCGGTTTTCGGCTACAGAATGTCAGGCAATATTTTCGTGTACATCGCCCTGTGGCTGCTGACCATGCTCTCCATGTTCTCCATCGGCCTCATGGTGGCCAGCCTGTGCCGGACCACAAAATCCATGAACGTGGCCACAAGCCTGCTCTATTTCCCCATGCTGCTGTTCTCTGGAGCTACCATCCCCGCGGAGGTGTTCCCGGCCGGTATCAGAGCAATTTTCGGATGGATGCCCCTTGGGGTGGGAATCAGAGTGTTGAAATCCGTGTCCATGGGATGTTATGATGGTATTGTCATACCGGTGGTCGTTCTGGCCGCCATTGCAGTCATTTGCGGCACCGTCGCCGCCCGGACATTCAGATGGGAGTAAGACCATGGAGATGAAACAGGAACACAAGCCCTGCGAAGGGAAGACAGGCGATACCCTCTATAAAATCGGCATGTTTGCCGCCATCAATCATGTGACCGTCAAAACCCTGCGCTTCTATGAGGAGCAGGGCCTGCTGATGCCGGCGCTGATCCATCCGGAGACCGGATACCGGTACTACACCCTCTCCCAGATGGCGGTGCTCCACCAGATCACCGCCTTGAAGCAGGCGGGCTTCACACTGGAGGAAATTGCGCACATCAATTCCGGTGTCGATGAAGAAGCAGTGCTTTTGAAGAAAAAATCGGAATTGCTTGCCAAAATCTCCAATCTCACAAGGCAAATCGCCCTGGTGGACAGTTATCTGTCCAAAAAGAAAACCGGGCTTTCCGCTCCCGTACTGATCAAAACCATTCCGGAGACCACTGTGGCCTTGATGCGCATCCGGCTGGAAACCTACGACTGCCTGTTTGACCGGATGCCGGAGATGGGGGCGCTGATGGAGCAGGCGGGCTGTGAATGCGCCCTTCCGGAATACTGCTTTACAAACTATCTGGAGCCGGGATACAAGGACGGGGACATCCTGGTGGAGATCTGCGAGGCCGTTGTGGCGGCAAAAAAAGAAACCGGCGATCTTCAGTTCAGAACCCTGCCCGAAATCCAGGCGGCCTGTGTATTTCACAGAGGCTCCTATGGCACGTTTTC
>JAQXMD010000070.1 GCA_029012465.1 Oscillospiraceae bacterium
AGGGTATCACCGGCACCTCTATCAACCGCCGGGAGGCATTCAACCGGATGGTAACCGATGTATTCTACCGTGGGTTGCGTTTTGTCCACTCCTTTGGGTACAACTTAGAAATGAATCCGGAATATGATCTGTTGGCCGAAAGCCTTGAAAACAGGACATTCCTATGATAGGATTTCTGTAAGATACATATGACACTATGGCGAAGCGAAGGCGCTGAGTCTGGTCGTTCACGAAGATGACAGAAAAAGGGAAATTGATGAAGATTATTAGCAAAAGAATTGTGAAACTGGTGATTTGGGTCCTGGTTGCGGTCACTCTGCTTGGCGGATGCGTGCAGAGAAGGTACTCCGAAAGCCAGGAAGAGGCTTTGGTTCAGGCTTGCCTGCCTGCCGTCAATGAATTTCTTACGGAGCACTGCGGCAAATATGAGCTGGGAGAGTTCCATCTGCAAACCGGTCTTATTGAGCCGGAAAATTCTCTGGCCGGGCGCTTTGGGAGCAATGTTGTCAGAGGAAGTTATACCACAGAGGGGAATACCTGGGACTTGGTCTATGACAGGGAGACCGGGGTTTTTTACACCGACGAGCTGCTTGAAAAGCTGAGGAAGCAGGAAGAGGCGCGTATTCTGGAATATCTGAAAGATGAGCTCCCGGAAGAAGATCTCAGGGATTTTGATCTGACTGCCCTGGATATTTATTACCTGGTGCAGTCTCACGATATCAGGATTGACAGCAGTACTACGGCAGATACCTATGTCTATATATCGAACGTGCTGCCGGCAGGGATCACGGAAGCGGATCTGCCTGAATTTTCCGAAAGAGGTTTTGACGGCGGCATCGTCAGCAGGATAGGCTGCCATTATTACAGCGACAGGGTCAATGCTCTGACACAGGATGCTTTTGAGCAATTCTTTACCGATAATCCGGCTTATCGGGTGGGTCAGTATCTCCTCATAGATAATGATAATCCTTCTGCAAAAGAGGAGTGCACTGCCGGCAGCGAAACGGATGCACAGAATGTGCCTGAAAGCGCTGAAGAGACTTGGTTCCGCCCGGAGCCTGCAGGAAAAGACGCCGACTGCAGAATTGAATATGAGAACGGTATTATTCTTGCAAGGAGACCGCATTTTACGGAATCAGACGGGATTGTCACGATGCAGTTCAACGCAATCGACTGGTACTGTGTCAGGGTGATCCGCACAGAGGACGTGGAGAAATATTTCCCTGATGAGGAAATGCTGGCGCAGAGCAGCAATCTGAAAGTATTCCAGTCTTACGAGAACCAGGAATTTGATTATTCCTGCGTCTTTGTTCCCTATGACGGCAGCGATTTTGCATTTTTGTTTGAAACGGATACCTCACCAGAAGCTAAGGACTTCGGATTCGGATTCAGTGATTGTATTCATTACTATGCGGGCGGCGAAGAAGTGTTTCCCGATAGGGAACTGGACAGGAGTGTATTTGAAAACACCGATATGTAGAGTTCTGCTCTGGTAAGTTTTTATTTTAATGGTAAGCAGTCGATCATATTGCTCTAAAAGGAAAGTCTGCTAGCCCCCACTGTGGTATAGGAGAAGTTCTATTTCGGAGTTTCCTATCAGCACTTGACTTCAGGCAAATGTCTCAGCCAGAGCTAATGGGGCAGCTAATTTTGCCTTTGGCATCGTCCACTCTGTCCAACCCCTCCTATCGACGTATGGGTCGTGGTATGGGTCAAACAAACTGGGCCGCTGAAAAGCGACCCAAAAAGTTCTGAAAAAAAGGAAAAACCGCTGATTTCTGACGAAATCAGCGGCGATTTGTCTTAACACGACACTATAGATGCCGTGGTTTAGCTGTTGTTGCTTGTCGTATTTGTATTGATGCGTTTCTGAATATCCTCTATAGAGGGCAATTGTTTCTCGAGCTCTGCAGGGAGGTTGCTGGTCACTCTCCGCAGATTCGGCGCCGCACAGGTGATCACAGTCACGTTCCACCAGTCTTCTTCCTGCAAAAGCTCCGGGATCGCTGCGTCCGCCCGGAACACGCATACGTTGGGCGTATAGATGCAATCATCGGATTGCCGGTTTTTCTATGCGGACTGTAAAAGCGGTTCCACAGTTCTCTGGTATTCAGGCAGGGGTAGAGGGTACTGCTTCTGCAGATACACTCCTCCTGAGCGGAGGAACCACGGGTCACGCCTCCGCCGGGGTTGGTTGCCGAGGCAAAGTTGAGAATGCAGGTTTTCCTGCCCTCCCGCACATAGGGCTCTGCCGCTTCCAGGGTTCGTTTTCTGCTGACCACAACTCTGGCGGGATCGCCCTCTGTGGAAGGGGAGAAGGGGATTTCCTCCTTTGCGCCCACGAACCGCTGGGTTCGGATGGAGCGGGCTATGCTTTTACAAAGACGTTCATTTGTCTCCCAGAGACGCTTGCCCTCTTCAAAAATCTGTATATTTCTGTCTCGGTTGTTCATACTGATTCCTCCTCAGCTGCAAATCATCGGTGTGTTCTAGTTATTATACGACAAAAATGGTTTTTTGTCATTGAACTGCTGGTTCAATTGGGGAAAGGTGCTCAGAGGGACAAGGACTGGCCTACTCTATCGGATTACAGTATGGAACTCTGACAAGCACTTGCCGTTTTCTCGCTGAAAATGTCGAGTGCCTTTTTGTTTTCGGCGAAAAAGGAAAAGACACCCAGAAAAACCGAGTGCCCCTTTCCTATTTTCCAAACAAATCGCTGTGCATTTCTGTTCGGGATAATGTCAGTATCAGTACGGTATGGCAGTTATCTCTGCGCCTTCTTAGTCACTGCTTCCACAAACCGTAGAAATGCCTCTCGGCCAGCTTCCGTCCGCTTATAGACTCCGGCGTGCTCCAACACCTTTGCAAACACCTTGCCAATCTCCTCCTTGAGGATGTGGCTGGTATTCTCTTTGGTGAAGGTATGCCGGGTTTTCAGTTCCTCCACCCAGGGGGCGTGTTTGGACAGCATCGGATCAGAGGCTATATCGGACCCGGTCAGGATAGCTTCTTCCAGTGCTGCCAGCTCCCGTTTCAGCCGGGAGGGCAGCACCGCCAGACCCATCACTTCGATCAGGCCGATGTTCTCCTTTTTGATGTGGTGCAGCTCGGCGTGGGGATGGTACACACCCAGGGGGTGTTCTTCGGTTGTGATGTTACTGCGCAGCACCAGATCCAGTTCGTAGTCTGCCCATCTGCGGCGGGCAATGGGGGTGATGGTGTGGTGAGGCTCGCCATCGGTTTCTGCAAAGATAAAGGCATCCTTATCGGTATAGCCACGCCACACAGTCAGAATCTTGTCCGCCAGATCAACCAGCTTATTCTTATCCGCGCAGTCCAAGCGGATGACACTCATAGGCCACTTGACCAGCCCCGCTTTCACATCCTCATAGCCCCGGAAGCTGATCTCCTGTTCCACCGGAGCCTGCTCCATGGGGAAGCAGTAACGTCCGCCCTGAAAATGCTCATGGCTCAGAATGCTGCCGCCTACGATGGGCAGGTCGGCGTTGCTGCCAATGAAGTAATGGGGAAATACGGTGACGAAATCCAGCAGCTTTTCAAAGGCGGAGCGGTCAATCTTCATGGGTGTGTGGCTGGCATTGAAGGCAATGCAGTGCTCGTTGTAGTAAACATAGGGAGAATACTGCAAAAACCATTTCTGCCCCGCGATTTCCAGCGGGATGATCCGATGATTCTGCCGGGCCGGGTGGTTCATCCGACCGGCATAGCCCTCGTTTTCCGCACAAAGCAGACACTTGGGGTAGCCGGACTGGGGGGCGTTCTTTGCTGCGGCGATGGCCTTGGGGTCTTTTTCCGGTTTGCTCAGATTGATGGTGATATCCAACTGGCCATACTCGGTATCGGTTTTCCACCGCATATCCTTTTTGATGCGGTAGCGGCGGATATAGTCCGTATCCTGAGAGAACCGGTAATACCAGTCCGTTGCGGCTTCGGGGGACTTCTCATACAGTGCGGAGAATGTCTTCCGCACCTCTCTGGGGGCTGGGGTCAACACACCCATAAGCTTGGTGTCCAGCAGATCCCGATTGGTGATGTCATCATTGCAGACACCCCGGGCAACCGCATCATCCAGCAGCCCTTTCAGAATATCCTCCAGAGACATCTCTACAGGCTCTACAGGTGTATAGCTGTCCAGACTCAATGTCTGCAAAAGCTGGTTGGTGATATAGGTTCGGTCACATTCCTCTATCAGGCCACAGTGAATTCCGTACTGCACCAGTGAGGCAATATATGTATCTACATTCATAGGAAATCTCCTTTACTCCACCCGGATACCGCCCTGGGGACGGATGGACAGCACGTGGCATTTGTCCTCTCCCAGCACACGCTCGATGCCGGATTTGAAGGCATCCAACATGTCCATAGGCACAAATGCCTGCACCGTTCCGGCAAAGCCGCCGCCGTGAACACGGTAAGAGCCTCGACCCTGAAGCAGGGTATCGCACAGGGCAAGGGCAACCGCCACATCCTGATGCTCTATGGCACCGGCGGGGGTGATGTTCTGCAAATACATCCAGGAGCTGCGGCCGGATTCGGACACCAGACGCAGGAAGGTATCAAAGTCACCGTCCCGCAGTGCCTGCGCCTGCCGCTGCACCCGCTTGTTCTCCTGATAGAAATGGATAGCACGGAGAATTGCCCGATCCGGCACCTGATGCCGCAGCTGGGGCAGGGCGGCAAAGAAATCCGCCTCCGGGATGTCCCGCAGGACTTCCTTACCAAAGAACCGGCAGACTTCCTTCAGCTCGCCGGGGATGGCGGCGTACTCGTCGGTCAAGTCTGCATGATCCGCGCCGCTGTCAATGATACACAGGGCGTGGCCCGCTTTTTCGAAATCAAAATCCAGCTTCTCTACCACAGGCTTGGCGGGGTTTTCAAAGTCAATGAATACCATACCACCCACGCTGGATGCGGTCTGATCCATCAAGCCACAGGGCTTGCCAAAGTACACATTCTCCGCGTACTGACCGATCTGGGCAATCTCTACGGAAGACAGCCTGCTGTCAAAAAACAGCTCGTTGCAGATGGTACCAATCAGCACTTCAAAGGCGGCAGAGGAGCTCAGGCCGCTGCCGGGAAGAACTGTGGAGCGCACCTTCGCCAGAAAGCCTTTCAGTTCCGTGCCACGCTGCCGGAACGCGGTGGCGACACCGCGAACCAGCGCTTTCGTAGTGTTCATTTCCTCCGGGTGGACATCCAGATCATTTAAGTTGATCTCAACCGGTGCATAGCCCTCGGAGTGGATGATGATAATGGGGTCATCCAACACAATAACCTCTGCAACTGTTTCCAGATTAACAGCAGCCGCCAGCACACAGCCGTGCTGGTGATCCGTATGATTGCCGCTGATCTCCGCGCGGCCCGGGGCGGAAAACTGAATTGATCGTTTCATATAGATATTTTTCCTATTCCATATATATTTCCTGTTTTTCATTGTTATTCTTCATACGGCGGTATTGAATCAAAAGCAGGGTACTTGTAACAGCAACTGAAGTCACGTCACTTACCGTATGTGCTGCTGCAACGCCCGTCAACCCCAATAGGGAATGCGTGAGAT
>JAQXMD010000071.1 GCA_029012465.1 Oscillospiraceae bacterium
GTCACCCGGAAATACACCGTTCCCATGCAGGAGGACGACTGGTCCACGGTTGCTCCCGCTGAGCGTCAGATTCCCGATTCCACCGCCGTCTTCACCGACGAGACCCTGAAGGGCAACATCTTCAACTCCGTCTACGGCGCAAAGCACGGTCTGGCTGTTACGCTGGTAAGCAGTACCCTTACCGGTGTCGTATCCTCCTCCAACGCCAACCACCTGAAGGCCGACGGCACGGTTGCTCCAGGCGGCACCGTCTTTGAGATGGATAACCACTGGGATGCCAAGACCACTGCCGATTACAAGGTTGTTGACCCCAAGGCATACCTGTATGCAGGCCGCCTTATGAACACTGTATCTCCCGCCGTGAACAACCCCGTGTCCCTGACACTGGAGGACGGTTCCGTCTGGACTGTCACCGGCACCAGCTATCTCAGCGCCCTGACCATTGGTGAGGGCTGCACCGTAAATGGCACCATCACCGTAGACGGCCAGACCGTCTCCGCCCCGGGCAGCTATACCGGTAACATTGTTGTAAATCCCTGATTGCATTCTATCACCGCGCCGATCCGGCCAAGGCCGGGTCGGTCATTCAGGAAGGAGAAATCATCCATGGTTCGGCACATGTCCCTGTTCCGTATGTCCCCTGTTCCCAAAAATGGAAAGACCACTGAAGAAAATATCGCCTCCCTCAAGGAGCAGCTGACGCTGCTTCCCGAAAAGGAGCCCAGCATTCTGGGCTGCCGTGTTTTGGTGGGCGTGGATTCTCCACCGGATTCCTCTGAGGACGACCCTGTGGTTTTCACCCAGTTGGCACATCAGCTGGACTTTAAAAACCACGAGGATGTGGTGGCCTATCAGGATTCCCATACCTATAAGGAGATACTCGAATTTGCCAAAGACATGGTGGATAAGGTCGTAGCCATTGATTTTGAAATTTAATTGAATGAATTGGAACGTCCCCGACCGCAAAATGCAGCCGGGGACGTTTTATCGTTCATTTACTTTGCCGGAAACCAGATTACTTGTCAATCTTCTCCTTCAGGGCCTTGCCAGCCTTGAAGACAGGAACGGTGGAAGCAGGGATCTCAACAGTCTCCTTGGTGCGGGGGTTGCGGCCAATGCGGGGCTCACGATGCTTGGTCTCGAAGGCGCCAAAGCCAACCAGCTGTACCCGGCCACCGGCAGCAAGCTCCTCAGCAATCAGGTCCAGCACAGCGTTGACGGTCTTCTCCGTGTCCTTTCTGGTGGCACCGGTCTTTTCGGCAACAGCAGCAATCAGTTCAGTCTTGTTCATAATTCATACTCCTTACTTTTCTATTCATTATTGATTTTTTGATCTTCAGTCTCCTCCCGGAAGGAGGCAACATAGGTTTCACACCGGCTGTAGAGAGCAGCTTCCGGGTCTGTTCCGCCCTTTCGCCCCAGGGCCACAGCCGCAAACAGCAGCCGACCCAGTGCTTCGGAATCCTCCGGATGTTCAGCCAGATCGGAAGCTGATGCCAGCAGCTCCTGCTCCGGTGCAATTTGAGGAAATCCCGCTTTTTCAGCCTTGCTTTGAAGCTTTTCCGCCCGCCAGAGTCCAGGCAGGCTTCTGGCCACACTGTCAAGCTCCTCCGACAGGGTACGGATGCCCTTCTCCCGGCGCTTGATTTCATCCCAGCTGAGGCCCTCGTCCTGTCCGAAGAGGTTTGGATGACGTGAAACCATCTTCCGCACCACCGTATCGCAGACATCCTCCACGGTAAAGTGGCCGGCGTCCTCTTCAATGGATGCATGGAACACCACATGGAGCAGCACGTCTCCCAGCTCCTCCCGGAGGAGATCCGTGTTGCCCTGATCGATGGCCTCACAGGCCTCATAGACCTCTTCAATGAAGTTCCGGCGGATGCTTTCGTGGGTCTGGACGGAGTCCCATGGGCAGCCATCCGGCGCCCGGAGAATCCGAACCAGTTCTTTCAGGTCTTCAAAGCCGCAATGCGGTTTGCTATAAAAATCTATCATACTTTTCACTCCTGTGCAAGCCCGAAACGCAGTTTTTCCGGAGATTTTTCAGGGCAATTTGTGCCTGAATTTGTCGGTTTTGCTACAGAAGCTCAGATTTCGTCGTCAGGCTTGGAAACCCGCAGAATTCTGGCAATGGTATCGCCCTTGGGCAGCAGCTGGCAGTCATACCAGGTGATGATTTTCATGCCGTAAACCAGCGCCACATACACAGCCCCTGCCGCGCAGACGGAGCCTGCGGTGGCCAGTGTGCCGGAACCCAGGAGATTCAGCAGCGCTTCATAGCTGAAGTAGGCGACCGCCGCCATAATGGCTGTGGCCACCATGGGCTTTACAAATTGCTGAAGCACTCTGGGTGGAAGGTCGAGGCTTCTGTTCATGGCCGCCAGATTCAGGAACATAATCACCGCGCAGTATGCAATGGTGGCAATGGCCGCACCATAGATGTTGATGGCGCCGATGCCGATCAGCCAGTAGTCGGTGATGACATTCACAAGGCCGCCAATGAGGGTGGTATAGATGGGGATGTTCACCATGCCATGGGCCTGCAAAATGGCATTGGTCACTGTTACCATGCAGTTGAAGATTACGGCGATGCCCAGAAGCACCAGAATCGGCCCTGCCACCCGCAGAGTCTCCGTGTCATAGTTATAGGCCAGCTTCTGAATGGGCGAAGCCAGCACCGCCAGTCCCGCCGCACAGGGCAGGCCAATAAGCGCCGTCATACGAATGGCGGATTCCTCGGTCTTTCTGGCCCTGTCAAACTGGCTGAGGGTCAGAGCCGCTGTGACCGTGGGAATCACACTGATGGCCAGAGGCTGAATCAGCGCAGAGGGCAGCATATAGAAGGTCTGGGCGGCGGAATAGGTTCCAAACATGGAGGATGCCGCCTTACTGGTCATACCCACCGAATCCTGAAGCCGTCCAAGAATAATCATGGTATCCAGCGCATTGAAGATCTGAAGTCCGGCGGAGCCAATGGTAATGGGCACAGCCAGCCGCAGCAGCTCCTTGGTGGTCTGACCGAGAGACTTCACAGGGGCTCCCTGATCCTCCGCCGTCAGACGCACACGCTTTTTCTGGTATACGAAGAACAGGTAGATGGCGGCAAACACGGTGCCGATGGTGACGCCCAGAATGGCGCCGCCTGCGGCCTCTGCCACGCCGAAGCCCAGATTCAGGATTAGGAACACTGCTCCCAGTCCGATCACCAGCTTGCACAGAGCCTCAATGACCTGGCTCACCGCCGTGGGGGTCATATACTGCTGTCCCTGGAAATAGCCCCGGCAGGAGCAGATGATACACACGAACAGCACCGCCGGGGCCAGCGCGGCAATGGCGTATACCGCGTCCGGGTCCTTCATCATCACGGACAGCTGGGGCGCAAAGATCAGCATGGCTCCCGAACAGATCACGCCGATTATCAGGAACAGCCGCAGGCTGGCCCGGTAGACCTGCTGGACCTGCCGCTTGTGTCCCAAGGTATTGGCCTCGGAGATCATCCGGGATACCGCCACCGGAAGGCCCGTGGAGGAGATCATCAGCAGCACATTGTAGATGCTGTAGGCCACATTGAAGTGTCCGAAGCCCTCGGTGCCGATAATCCGGTTCATGGGAATCTTATAGAGGGCGCCGATGACCTTCACCAGCAGCGTACCCATGGTGAGGATCGCCGCCCCCTGTAAGAACCCCTGCTTTTTAGACTGTTTTTCCTCAGGCATTTGCTTCTCCTTCCCCGCCGAACATCAGCGGGAGCACATAGTCGTGGAATTCCTGCAGCACCTTCTGCAGGTCAATGGTCAGGAAGTTACCATCCTCATAGAGCACCTTGCCCCGAACCATGGTCAGCTTCACGTCATGACCGGAAGCCGCATACACCAGATTGCTGATGGGATTGTGACAGGGAATCAGGTGGGGCTGGGTGAAGTCCAGCATGATGAGGTCCGCATCCATACCGGGAGCAATGACGCCGCACTCATTTTCACGGCCCTGGGCCTTTGCGCCGTTGACGGTGGCCATTTTCAGCGCTTCCTGGGCGGTAATGGACACAGGGTCATAGGTAGTGCCGTTGGACAGCAGCACTGCCAGCTTCATGGGCTCAAACAGATCGGTGTTGTTGGAGGAGGAGGGTCCATCAGTACCCAGCGCCACGTTCATGCCCTTGTCGATCATCTTTTTGATGGGCGCAATGCCTGAGGCCAGCTTCAGATTGCTGTTGGGGCAGTGGACAGCCGTAACGCCACGACGGGCAAACAGCTCCATATCCTCGTCGGTGAGCCATACACAGTGGGCTGCCACAGCACGGGTATCCCACACATGGGAAACGTCCAGAATCTGTGCCGGTGTCAGGCCGTAGCGTTCCAGACAGGATTCCTGCTCATCTTTGGTTTCGGATACATGGACCTGCATGCCCAGACCATTGTTGATGGCATACTCCGCAATGCCGTGCCACACCTTGTCATGGGAGGTATACTCCGCATGGATGGAGGCCTCCACCTGAATGCGCCCGTTGTCGTAGCCATGCCACTTCTCGTGAAGGGCCACCAGCTCCTGGGAGGGCACATGCTTGTCAAAGCAGTAGTCCTCCTCAAAGACGGTGACGCAGCGGGAAATATTGCCCTTGATGCCGGACTCCGCCACACACTGGCAGATGTCGTCGGAGAAATAGTACATATCCGTCACGGAGGTAGTGCCAAACCGCAGGCACTCCGCAATTCCAAGCAGCGTGGCTGCACGGATGGCCCGGCTGTCCCACTTGTCCTCTCTGGGGAAGATGTAATTGTTGAGCCAGTCAGCCAGCGCGTGATCGTCGCCGTAGCCCCGGAGTGCCGACATGGGCAGATGGGTATGGCAGTTCACCATGCCGGGCATCAGCACCATGCCTCTGCCGTCAATGACCCGCTCCGCCTGCTCCTGGGGGGGCTGCTGAGAAATATAGCTGATTTTACCGTCTGTGACACCCACATAAGCCCCGTAAATCACAGGGAGCTTGTCGATCATGGTCACAGCGGTGATATTGGAGAATAAGGTATCCATGAATGCTCCTTTCCGTGGAAGCTCTGATTCATTGTCAGGATTTAAAGGCCCATCGATTCAGAGGTTCCCAGTATTCAAAGCCCCGCAGGGCATGGTAAGTAATTTTATATAGCCCGGACACACCGGCGAAGCAGCCGGGAGAAGGTCTGCTTTGCCGCTTCCGCCGCTTCCAGAACCTCCTGCTCGGTGAGGGTTGCTCCTTCCACCATACCGGCAGCCGCATTGGCCACCAGCGAAAAGCCCAGCACCTCCATACCGGCCTGCCCTGCAACCAGAACCTCCGGCACGGTACTCATGCCCGCCAGATCCGCACCCAGCAGTCGGGCTGCGCGAATTTCTGCCGGGGTTTCATAGGAAGGTCCCGGGAACATCATATAGACGCCCTCCCGGAGGGTGATTCCCTCCTCCGCAGCCGCCCTCCGGGCCACCTGCTGGAGCCGTGGGGTATAGAGCCGGCTGGCGTCCGGGAACCGGGGCCCGAATTCCGGAATATTCTGTCCCCGCAGGGGGCTGTCCTGAAACAGCTTGATGTGGTCGGTGATGAGGCAGATATCCCCCACCCGGTATCCGGCATTGACGCCGCCGGCGGCATTGGTAATCACCAGCTTGTCCGCGCCCAGCAGCTTCAGCACCCGCAGTGGGAAGCAGACCTCCTCCATGGAATAGCCCTCATAGCAGTGGAGCCGCCCCTGCATAACCGCCACAGGCTTTCCCTCCAGCATTCCCAGCACCAGAAGTCCCTTGTGCCCCGGGGCTGTGGAAACCCGAAAGCCGGGAATCTCACTGTAGGGCACCACAATGGGATGCTCCACCAGCTCTGCCATGGACCCAAGGCCGGAACCGAGAATCATGGCAATCTCCGGGCGATAACCCCCCAGACGGCTGGCAATCACATCCGCTGCCGCCTGATAATCTGCATAAACATAACCCATGGAAATACCTCCTACTTATGGTTCGTATTTGTCTTACCCGCCGATGAACTCCCGGAGAATGGAATTCCCGGGAACCAGCTCCGCCGATACCGGTGGAATCTGTTCCATTGCGGCAACGGCTTCGTCTACCAGCGTTTTGCAGGGCGTATCCTGTCCCAGCCCTTCAAAGACCGGCAGGGCAATGGTTCTCAGCACGGATAGCTCATAGCCCAGCGCCGTGTTGATCTCCCCATTTGCGGTTTTTCGATAGGGTTCAATGTTGATTTTCTCAGCGGCAACCACATTTTCCCACAAGCTCAGGGTATAGGCTCCGTCAGCGCCCCGGAACAGCATATCCCGGACCACCCGGCGGATCATCCGCAGCATGGTCTGTCCGCACAGGGGCTTTCCACCCAGCAGGAACTCCGCCGTGGGAGAAACGTACAGGCGGAATGCGCCGGGATGCTTTTCCGTCATGCGCTCGTTGAGTGCGTGAATCCCCTCAAAAATAAAGATATCCTCCCCGGTGGGAACCATGGGAATGGTCTCCCCTTCCAGCCGGCTGTGGGTGGGAAAATGATAGATGGGAACTTCAATGGCCTGACCGGCCTCCAGCGCGGCAAAATGCTCGTTCAGCAGGGGAATGTCCAGACACAGAGGGGATTCCAGATCATACGCTCCGGTTTCCGTAAGGGGAAAGTCCTCCAGATCCCAGTTGCGGTAATAATTATCCATGGAGATCAGATGAGCCGGAACGCCTTTATCCCGCAGATGCTCCATAAGCCGGGTACCTGTGGTGGTTTTTCCGGAGCCGGAGGGGCCTGCCAGCAGCACCACGGGACTGTTCTTCCGATTGTCCAGAACCGCATCGGCAATGGCGTCCACCTGCCGGAAATACTCCGCTTCATAGGCGGCGATGGTCTCCCCGGGAGCACTGCGCAGCTTTTCACTGATTTCCAACAGTTCAAAGGTCATAATACCACCTCGCGCTTTTTCGCAGCGATCTCCCCGATGTTTCGGAGATACTCCTGCGGATACTTGGGGTTTGCAAGGCGGGTGATTTTTGTGCCGTCGATGATTTTCGTCATGCCGCCTGCACCCAAAGACAGGATGGAGTGTAATTCCTCCATCATATATATATTGTACAGATTGTCATATCCATTCCTGCTCCAGCCCACATTTTCAAAGCTGCCTGTCATGTATTTCTGCCGGTAGAGATAGTAGGGCCGATAGCCATGCTCCCGGAGGGCCGCCGCTGCATCAGAGAGCATCTCCTCCACCATTTCGGCGGTGGGCAGAGTAGTTCTCTCTTCATAGTACAGGGTGGCAGCCTTCTTGAGGGCAAGGGTATGGACGGTAATGTTGGTTGGCTCCAACGCCAGAACCGCCGAAAGGGTTCTGCGGAAGCCCTCGGGACTGTCGCCGGGGAGTCCGGCAATCAGGTCCATGTTGATATCCCTGTGGCCGGCCTCCAGTGCCTGACTGTAGGCCCGGAGTATGTCTCCGCTGGAGTGGCTCCGTCCCAGCAGGTCCAGCACCGGGTCCTCCATGGTCTGGGGATTGATGCTGATGCGGGTAGCACCATGGTCCCGAATCACCCGGAGCTTTTCCGGGTCCAGGGTATCTGGCCGCCCCGCCTCCACGGTGAATTCCAGACACTCGCTGAGATCAAAGGCCTCATGGAGGGTGTCCAGAAGCCAAGCCATCTGCCCGGCATCCAGGGTTGTGGGCGTACCGCCGCCGATATAGACTGTGCGGATTCGCCGGGGATTCTGTTTCAGCCCCTCTGCGGCGGCATAAATCTCCTGCTCCAGGGCCTTCAGATAGGCAGGGAGCAGATTTTTGGACTTTTCAATGGCAGAGGCCACAAAGCTGCAATAGATGCACCGGGTGGGGCAAAAGGGAATGCCCACATACAGGGAGATATCCCCCGGCTGCTGTTTTGCAAGAGCCGCCATGGTGGCCTCCGCAGCGTCCAGACACAGCTCCCGGCGTTTGGGAGAGACGTCATAGACCTGCCGGAGCATACGGTCCGCAGATTTCCGGGTTCCCCCGGCCATCAGATGCCGGGAAACCAGCTTCGTGGGTCGTACCCCGGACAAGGCTCCCCAGGAGGGGGCTTCCGGAAGCAGCTGGAGCGCCGCCCGGTAAAAGCTCTGCCGCAGGATCTGCCGCCGCATGGGTTCCGCAGCGGATTCCATCCTGCACCGGGCAGCTCCGTGGACAGTCCTCCCCTGCCGGGTGATCTTTGCTGTGGCGGTGAGCCACCTCTTTCCCTGTGAAAGCCGGGAGATCACCCCATCCCCCCGGAAGGGTTCCTCGGTGAACTCCACCTTTTCCTGGGGAAACAGCACCAGCATGATCTGCTCCAGGGCATAGCGGCTGTCGTGACCGATCAGTCGTAATTTCATGACAGCGCGGCTTCCATAAACATATTGGTCTTACGCTCCCGCTCCAGGGTGGTGGAGCCGGTGTGACCGGAAAGCACCTGATAATCCCCTTCCAGCTCATAGAGCCGCTTCAGGGATGCGGCCATCTGGGGCCAGCTGCCTCCGGGGAAATCCGTTCTGCCGCAGGACCCCTGGAACAGGGTGTCCCCGGAGAAGAGCACATTTCCGCAGATCAGGCACACAGAGCCAGGGGTATGGCCGGGGGTGGACAGCACATGGAAGCTGAGGGAATCCATGGTCACGGTGTCCCCCTCCTTCCAGAAGGTCACTTTGTCCCGGTCCAGTGTCACAGGCTCGTGGAACAGGGGCTTCAGGCTCATATCCGCTTCGGAGATATACACCTTGGGGCTGGTACCGCAGGTCTCCAGCAGTTCTGCAACGCCGCCAATGTGGTCATAGTGGCCGTGGGTCAGGAGAATGAGCTGGAGGCTCAGTCCCTTTTTTCGGAGGCAGTCTGCCAGATAGGCGCCGTCGTCGCCGGGGTCCACCACGGCGGCGTTCTTCGTATCCTCGTCCCAGACGATATAACAGTTGGTCATCAGCTCGCCAACCTGCTGAACTTCAATTTTCATAGGGAAAACTCCTTTCGTTGTACCGGCGTGGCAGCGCCCATAAGCTCCTTGGAGAAGGAGCTGTCGCCGCAGGCGACTGAGGATGGACTGGCAAGTCCCCCGGAAAGTACGATGTTATTGCAATGGATTATTCTTTAATCACGAAATTTCATGTTGTCCTTTTCAGCTACGCAACAGAGGCTGCCTTGTTGTTCATACCGTTTCACAAACATCCTGCATTTGATTTTTGCCTTGCAGGTAATCCGGTTTTGAGCAATCCATCCTCAGTCAGCTTCGCTGACAGCTCCTTCTCCAAGGAGCTTTTGGGTGCTTCCGCACATCAAATCTACGGATACGTTCAAACAGAACACTCCATCTCTTTTTGTAGCTCCGCGACTTTTATGTCAATGGCATCGCAGACGCTTCCAAGTCGATACTTTATGTCAGTATTTGTAAATCGGAGGACTTCAATTCCAAGATCATTCAAGAACGCTGTTCTCTTTGCATCATACTCCATCTGGGCTTCTTCATAGTGCTGTGATCCATCCAGTTCGATAGCAAGATGCATCTTCCTGCAATAAAAATCCACGATATAGTCTCCAATGACCATCTGGCGATACCATTGCACCGGCTGCTTTTTCAGATACTGATACCACAGAGTATTTTCTTCTTTTGTTGCGTTGTTGCGAAGGTTTCTGGCGTTGGCTTTCAACTGTTCATGGCGATTCATAGTCACCCTCCGTTCTCTTCAGCCTTGCCCAATATAAAGAAGCAGTCCATCCTCAGTCAGCTTCGCTGACAGCTCCTTCTCCAAGGAGCTTATGGGTGCTCCCGGCAAATCACAGGTCGCTGGTATCCACCACCAGCGTCACAGGGCCGTCGTTCACAGACGTCACCTTCATATCCGCGCCAAAAATGCCATGCTGGGGCGGATAGCCCGCCTCTTCGCATTTTTTCAGAAACCGCTCATACAGGGGAATTGCCTTCTCAGGTCCCGCAGCTCCGAAGAAATCCGGTCTGCGGCCCTTTTTACAGCTGCCGTAAAGGGTGAACTGGCTCACCACCAGCACGCTGCCCCCTACATCCTCCAGTCCCAGATTCATTTTTCCGTTTTCATCGGTAAAGATCCGGAGACTCAGGAGCTTTTTGCAGAGCTTGTCGCATTGGACCTCTGTATCCTCCGGGCCAATGCCCAGAAGAATCAGGAACCCCCTTCCGATCTGTCCGGTGAGCACTCCATCCACCGTCACCGAGGCGGAGGACACCCGGGTCAGTACCGCCCGCATCAGTGGTGCCCTCTGCGGGTGGACTCCACGCCCTTGATGGAGGCCAGCCGATTGCGGATCTGGTTCATTTCGCCCACATTCCGGACTTCCACTGTGATGGAAATGGTACAGCCGCCCTTGCCGTCAGAGCGGGCGTTCAGCTCAGAGCACCTGAGCTTCATGGCAGAAAGCGCCATGGCAACATCCAGCGCAATGCCGTCACGGTCCCGGCAGGTCAGCTCAAAGGAGGTGGAGAAGCTCTCCATGGGCATGGCAGCCCATGCCACCTTTACCCAGCGGCCATCATTGTTGGGGGATGCAGCTCCGGCAGCGTTGGGGCAGTCTCTCCGGTGGACGGAAACGCCGAAGCCCTTGGTAATAAAGCCCACAATGTCGTCCCCGGGAACCGGGGTGCAGCAGCGTGCAAACTTAATCATACAGTTATCAATATCCTCCACCACAACGCCGGAGGTGGCCTGCTTGGTAGGACGGCTGATGGAGGTAACATCCTTGCTGCTGTCCTCAGCATCCTTTGCAATGGACTTGGTATAGCGGAGAATTTCCTCCTTGATGCGGTTGACAGCCTTCACCGCTGTCAGGCCGCCGTAGCCGATGGCTGCATACATGTCGTCAAGGTTCGCAAAGGAAACCTTCTTGAGAATATTGGGCAGAAGCTGCTCATTGGTGATAACAGAGGGGGAAATACCGATCCGGCGAAGCTCCTCGTCAAAGCTCTGCTTGCCGTTTACAATGTTTTCCTCCCGGCGTTCCTTTTTGTACCACTGCTTGATCTTGATCCGGGCCTGATTGGACTTGCAGAGGCTCAGCCAGTCACGGCTGGGGCCTTTGGCGGATTTGGAGGTGATGACCTCCACAATGTCGCCGTTCTGAAGCACCGTATCATAGTTGACAATGCGGGCATTGACCTTGGCGCCCACCATATGGTTGCCCACCTCAGAGTGGATGGCATAGGCAAAGTCAATGGGGGTTGCACCGGAGGGCAGGGAAATGACCTGACCCTTGGGGGTAAATACAAACACCTCGTCGTCAAACATATCGATCTTCAGGCTGGAGATAAAGTCCTCCGCCTCGGTGTCCTGCTGGTTTTCCAGCAGGCGGCGCACCCATTCAAACTGCTCCTCTCCGCCGTTGTCCCGGACGCCCTCCTTGTACTTCCAGTGGGCGGCGATGCCGTATTCGGCAGTATGATGCATCTGCGCGGTACGGATCTGCACCTCGAAGGGAATGCCCTCGGAGCCGATGACGGTGGTATGCAGGGACTGATAGCCGTTGGGCTTGGGGGTGGAGATATAGTCCTTGAACCTGCCGGGTACCAGATTATAGAGGTCATGAATGTGTCCCAGCACGTTATAGCAGTCCGCAATGTCATCCACGATGACCCGGAAGGCATAGAGGTCATAGACCTCGTCCATGGTCTTATTCTGAGTATACATCTTCCGGTAGACGGAATAAATATGCTTGACACGGCCATACATTTTGAATTTGATGCCGCTGGCATTAAGCCGGTTTTCAATTTTATCCCGGATACTTGCCATCATGGTTGCATTGGCCATTTCCCGCTCGTCCAGCTGCTGGGAGATTTCCGCATAACCGATGGGGTCCAAATATTTTAGGGAAATATCCTCCAGCTCCCACTTGATCTTCTGCATGCCCAGTCGATGGGCCAGAGGCGCGTAGATTTCCATGGTCTCCAGGGATTTGCTCCGTTGCTTCTCGGGAGACTGGAACTGGAAGGTTCGGGCATTGTGAAGCCGGTCCGCGATTTTGATGAGGATCACCCGGATATCCTTGCTCATTGCCAGGAACATCTTCCGGAGGTTCTCCATCTGCTTTTCTTCCAGGGATTGAAAATTCACTCGGGTCAGTTTTGTGACACCCTCAACCAGATCGGCCACAGGCTTGCCGAAGCGCTTTGCAATATCGTCATAGCTGGAATCGGTATCCTCAATGCAGTCATGGAGCAGCGCCGCCAGAATGGACTCGGTATCCAGTCCCATCTCCGCAACGATCTCCGCAACCGCAAGGGGATGAATGATATATGGAGAACCATCCTTCCGCTTCTGCTCCTTATGCTTTTCCTCAGCGTAATGAAACGCAGCATCCACCAGTTCCATATCCACATAGGGGGTATGCTTCCGGATGGCCTCTGCCATCGCGTTGTAGCGTACTTCCACTGATTCCATTAATGTTCACCTTCTCTATGATTTCTGAGTCCCAGGAGAATGGCGGAGCTTTGCAGATCCACCTTCCCCGCTGACGGGATCAGCTTGATGTAAATACTTCTGGGGCCCGCGTCCAGCTCGATCAGCCCCCGCTCCTCCATCACATCCAGACACACTCTGGTACGGGCCGGGCCAAGGTCAACGCCTGCACTGCGGGAGATCTTCCGGGTCAGGGTAAAGAATTCGTCCGTCAGGCACCCTCCGTCGGAGTTGTCCCGGATGTACCGCCAGACCACCGCAAATTCGTCTCTGGGCGGGATCAGAGCCAGCGCCTCCATGTGAGATATTGCGTTCTGACGGAAGCGATGATAGATCATCTGCTCCCGCTGAATTCTGACACGTTCGGATTCCACAGGACGGATGTCGGTAATATTCAGCTGGACAGAGCGGATGCCCCGGAATTCGTTGATCTGAGGAGTAAAGGCCACCTCCACGGTATCTCCCAGCGCCACAGCCGCCTTACAGGCGGTGGTAGAGAAGAAAATACCGTCCAGCACCCAGCCGTCCCTCTGGAGCCGCAGCTTCAGATGCTTGCCGCCGCCCACCTCCATAAGCTGCTGCACCTGCATGCCCTCCAGATACAGCAGAGGTCTGGGGAAGGATGCCCCAAACGGCTCCAGCCGGTCCAGTGCCGTCACATTGGCGGTGGTCAAAAGCTCGGGAGAAACGGCGCAGTCCAGCTCCAGCGCAGCCCCCTCGGGATGGGCCTCCCGATATGCCGCAGCCAGCTTTGTCACCTGACGGCGGAACTCAGGAATGTTTTCCTTCCGGATAGTAAAGCCCGCGGCCAGTTCATGTCCACCGAAGCTCTCCAGCAGTCCCTCCAGCTTCTCCAGGGTGGAGAACAGGGGGAAACCACCGTAGCTTCGGGAGGAAGCCTTTCCGCTGTCCCCGGACAGGCACACCAGAAATACCGGGCAACCGTAATCCTCCGCCAATCGGGAGGCCACAATGCCCACCACGCCCTGATGCCAGGTCTCCCCGGCCAAAACAATGGCGTCCGGCTGACGGACTCCGTCCAGCATGGCCGCAACGTCGGCATAAATGGCCGCCTCAATGGCTTGCCGCTGACGGTTCAGCCGGCACAGGGCATCTGCCAGCACAGCCGCAGTGTCCGGGTCCTTTGTCATAAACAGCTCTGCCGCCAGCTCCACCTTGCCCATTCTGCCCGCCGCGTTGATCCGGGGGGCGAGGGTATAGCCTATGGTGGAGGAGGTGATGGAGGCCGGCGTCAGCTGGCACTCCTTCAGCAGCGCCAGAAGCCCCGGACGGCGGGTTCGCTGCATCATCCGGATGCCGCCCGTGACCAGCACGCGGTTTTCATCCACCAAAGGCATCACATCCGCGACGGTGCCAAGGCTCACCAGATCGCAGTACTCCCGGAACACCGCCATTTGGTCTCCGGAAACAGCCGCCGCCAGCTTGAAGGCAACGCCCACACCAGCCAGCTGCTGAAAGGGATAGGCAGAATCCTTCCTGTGGGGATTCACCACCGCGGCAGCCCGTGGCAGCTCCTCCTTGCACTCATGGTGATCGGTGATGACAAGATCAATACCCAGGGCAGCGCAAAGCTCCGCCTCAGCCACTGCCGTGATGCCGCAGTCCACTGTAACAATGAGCTTTACCCCCTGGGTCTTCAGGCCCCGGATGGCAGTTTCATTGAGGCCATATCCCTCCTCCAGGCGGGCTGGGATATACCAGATCACATTTGCTCCGGATTTCTCCAGAAAATCTGTCAAGAGACAGGTGGACGTAATTCCATCCACATCATAATCGCCGTATACTGCGATGGTTTCCCCGTTTTTGATTGCCTGACGCACCCGTGCGGCAGCCAGATCCATATCCGGCAGCTCCATGGGGTCATGGAGCACCCCCTGACCGGAGGCCAGGAAGCTTCTTGCCTTTTCCGGCGTGTCATATCCTCTGGAAACCAGTACAGCAGCAGACAGCGGCGAAACACCCGCGGAGATCAGACCTGCGGTCTGCTCCGGCTGGGGCTTCGGCACATTCCATACGCTGTATTTCAACTTCGATACACATCCAAATACATATATTTTGATTATTATATCAAAACACGCGTCAAATCTCAACCGATTTCCGAAATCTATCCCAATTCCTTTGAAGAAAACCATGGCTTCTTCCCCCGGGAAATCAATGCGATATCTAATGTTTCGATTGTATACCATTGGTTGATTTGCACAGGAGCGATTGAAAACCCAATTTTCGCCTGATATATTTCTGCTATAAGTTTACAACTACCCGTTGTATGTGAAAGGAGAACACGATTATGAGGAAAGGTACACGACTTTTTGCGCTTCTTCTTGCCGTGGCAATGCTGATTACCCTTTCGGCAATTCCCGCCATGGCGGCAGAAGAAGAAAAAGACCCCATTCCCGAGGGCAATCAAACCGAGGGCGCATGGGTCTATGAAGTAGTGGAAGTCATGGCCGGCGGCCCCGGCGGCCCCGGTGGCCCCGGTGGTCCCGGTGGTCCCGGTGGTCCCGGCGGCGATCCCGGTATGGGCGGCGGCTCCAGCGAACCCTCTCAGGAAGAGCTGGATGCCTTTATGGCCATGATGATGGCTGGCGGCGATCCCGAAGTCACCGTACTTTGGGGCACCGGCGAAGAAAAATCCGGCAATGTGGTTATGATTCCCGCAACTCTGGGCGGCTATCCCGTTACCACCATCGGCAACGGCGCGCAGACCATTTCCTCCAACAACAAGAACGCCGATGTGTATGTGCTGATCCCCGAGGGTGTCACCACCCTGTCCCCTCGGATGATCTATGACTACAACAGCACCAGCGGCTGGTCCATTCCCGCCAGCGTTACCTCCATCAGCACGGAGCCCGCATCCTTCCTGAGCTGCCCCGGCACCTTCTACAGTGAGGCCGGCAGCGCTGCCGAGACCTATGCGGCAGCGGATGCAAGCCGTGATTTCGTAGCATTCTCCGCTGACGGCAGTGTGACCTTCAACGCCGAAGCCGGAGAAGAGGGCTATATGCAGCCCAACGGCACCTACTATCTGCCCTCCGGCATGCTGGATGGCAAGCACACTGTAACCTTCCATGTGGTTTCTGACTATCAGTACAAAATCGCTTCTCTGACTGCCGACGGCCAGGAGGTCGCTGAAGCCAAGGGTCAGAACGAATACGACCTCAGCTACACCTTCACCACCGGCTCCACCGGCGTGACCGTGACCTTTGAGGCTGACCCCAACGATTCCAGAAATCCCGACGATCTGGTGCAGAGCTTCACCTATGACGCCCCCGAAATCAATAAGAAGGCTGTTGCCGACGGCGCAGCTCTTCCCGATGACGTAAACGACTATGTGGGCGTCAACACCGGCTCCACCGCCAAGTACAACAACACCATGGGCATCTCCACCGGCCACTACTATGCAGCCGACGGCAAGACCTATGAGATGTTCAAGGCCTATCAGTCCACAGACGAACCGGAATACCTCAGCAAGGCAGAGGCCATCAACGGTGTCTACGAAAAGGACGGCTATGTATTCGGCAAGGATTACGATCTGATCCGTGTGTACAACTACTATGAGAACGTGACCTCCGGCCCGGCCCGGGGCGTTGTCCAGCTGTACTGCACCTATCTCTACAAGGAGATTGACCCTGCGGACATCAAGTCTGACAAACCCGGAACCAACGAAACCACCGATACCACCAACACCGCTTCTGTATTCGTACAGAAGGGCGGCGACCTGACCCTCGATGGTTTCTCCTCCTACTGCTACACCCAGGGCAGAGGCCCCTCTGAGGCCGGCAACTTCTTCGGCATGGGCTCCGCCATTCATGTGGACGGCGGCGACGCCACCACCCCCGCAACCAATATTCTCAACAAGGCAACCTCCGTTCTGAACCTGACCAACCCCAGCATTCTGGGCCGTGTCAACTCCATCTACGCCACCGCTTCCGGCGTTATCAACATTCAGGGCGGCAACATCTTCTCCTGCACCTCCGGTGGCCACGGCCCCTACGTTTCCACCGGCGGACAGATTTATCTGAACACCGAGGGCACCAATCTGGTGGCCGATGACGGCACCATCAACCGGGACGCCTCCACTCTGACCGCTACTGCCCGTCCCGCATCCAATCTGGGCACCATGACCCGGAACGCAGATGACGAGATGGAGGGCGTCTATGAGGAGCATCCCGAGGATGTGACCGTGGTTGTCACCGGCGACGAGGCCGGCACTGCACTGGCCACCGACTCCGGCGGCGGCGTGATCGTTGCCAACAATGTTGTCACCAAGACCTTCGGTCTCCGCTGCGCCGGTGTTTACTCCATCGGTTCCAACGAGAGCTGGGTTTACTGCTACAACTCCACTCTGACCTCCTATCTGGATGCAGGTCTGTGCTCCGCTTCCGGCGGCTACATCTACGCCTATAACTGTGACATCAACGGCGTTATGGGCCTCAAGACCCGTGCAGGCGGCAACGCCGAGGCTGAGGAAACCGGCATCTATGTGACCAATTCCCGTGTTGCAGCCTCCTATGATACCGAGGAAATGCAGGGCGCCTATGACGTGGCCGATCCCGCAACCATGCAAGCTCAGATCGACAGCGGCGAAATTGATCTGGATTCTCTGGGCACCGGCTACGGTAAGCTGAACATGTTTATCGACAAGGCCAACAGCCCCAAGTTCTATGAGGACAGCCTGAACTGGTGGTTCGTGGATAAATCCAAGACCCCCGGCTATTCCGGTGGCAACAAGTTCGCCGTGATCTATGTGGAGAACTCCTCCACTCCCATCTATGTGGACTCCTCCCTGATGGTCAACCAGAACTATGTGGACTATGGCGACCCCTCCAAGCTGGAGGAAGGCCAGACTCCCGCCGACAATCTGCTTCTGTCCGTGGAGGGCGCAGGCAGCGCAACGGTAAACTTCAAGAACGAAAACTCTGAGACCCAGTGGGATCTCACCGGTGAAAGCACCGAAACCACTGAGCTGGTCGGCGATTTCTTCATTGGCGAGTACTCTCAGTCCAGCGGCAGCCCTGACAAGGGCACCGGTCCCAACTCCGCCACCCTGAACTTCGAGAACTCCCAGTGGGAGGGCACCGTCCTCTACGGCGACACCGAGGAGATCACCGGTATCTGCAACCTGAGCTTCGACCACAAGTCCGCATGGAAGGTCACAGCAGACACCAAGGTTTCCAACCTGGAGATCTACAACGTGGAGAACATCACCGCTGACGAGCCTGTTACCATCACCTTTGACTCCACCACCACCGTGGTTGCCGGAACCTACGGCAACGTAACGCTGGAAGGCCCCGGTGTGGACGAGTGGCCCGAGATTCCCGAGGAAGAGCCCGAGCCTGTGGAAAAGCCCGAGGTTTCTGAGGCACCCACCCCCGAGCCCACTCCCGGGGAGGAGCCCGCTGTGGAGGCAGAGCCTGTCCCCGAGGAAGCTCCCGCCCAGAGCAACACCGCAGTGATCGTGGTTGTGATCGTAATTGTGGTTGTGGTCATTGCAGCCGCAGCTGTGGTCATCATCAAGAAGAAGAAAAAGTAACGACTTCTGACTGAAATCAATCGGAGCTGTCCGAAAGGGCAGCTCCGAATTCTCATTTCAGCCGTGAAACACCGCCCTGAACGTATTAGCACTCCACAAAGCCGGCGCTTTCCCGCCGTTTCCACGGAAACAGCAGAATAATCTGTTTACAAAAACACACAAAATCTCCATATTAACAGCAGTGAAATATTTGCATTCTAACCAAATTGCGTGTATAATGGTGTGTATTCTATTGCAAACTGAACAAAGCCCCCTCTGAGCTTGTTCAACTTCACCCGCAAAAGGAGATTGGAGCGTTCACATGGAAATCAAAAGAGTTGGCGCAATTGCGCAGAAAATCAACGACAATATCAGCCGTGTTCTGATCGGTAAAAAGGACGAGATCAATCTGATTCTTGTCAGTCTTTTGGCCGGTGGTCATGCCCTTCTGGACGATGTCCCCGGTACCGGTAAAACGGTTCTTGCCAAGAGCCTTGCCCGTTCCATCCGCTGTGACTTTAAGCGTATCCAGTTCACCGCCGACCTGCTGCCCTCTGACATCACGGGTCTGAGTGTCTATAACCAGAAAACCGGTGAATTTGACTTCCAGCCCGGCCCCGCATTTACCAACATTCTGCTGGCCGACGAGATCAACCGTACCACCCCCCGCACCCAGTCCGCACTGCTGGAGTGTATGGAGGAAAAGCAGATCACCGTTGACGGCGAAACCAAGGCTTTGGGCGCTCCCTTCTTTGTCATTGCCACCCAGAACCCCGTGGAATCCTCCGGCACCTTCTCCCTGCCCGAGGCCCAGCTGGACCGTTTCCTTGTGCGCCTGACGCTGGGCTACCCCACCGCCGAGGAAAGCGTGGACATTCTCACCAACTACATAAACGGCTCCCCTCAGATCACGCTGGAGGCCGTTGCCACCGGCGAAGAAATCACCGAGGCCCAGGAGGCCATTGCAGGCGTTCACGTCAGCGAGCCCATCCGCCGCTACATTGTGGATCTGGTGGAGGCCACCCGTAAGCACGACGACATTGAGCTGGGCATCTCCACCCGTGGTATGCTGGCGCTGCTCCGGGCCTGCCAGGCTTACGCGGCCATTCAGGGCCGTGATTATGTGCTGCCCGACGATGTGAAGGCGTTGGTGGTTCCCGTATTTGCCCACAGACTGATTCTGAAGGTGAAGTACAATTCTTCCAACAAGGCCGCCGAGCTGATCGGACGGATTCTGAATACCGTTTCCGCTCCCACCGAGTCCACCACGGAAAAGCTGTAAGGTTGGGGGAATCAATATGACTGCTGCCGTATGGCTGATCCTGATTGTCAGCGCATTGGCGGTCCTCCAGTCCAAATACTTCTCGAAATACGCTTTCCGGCACCTGACCTATGAGCGCAAGCTCAGCAAGAAAGCAGTTTTTGAAGGAGAGTCTCTGGAATTGATGGAGGTCATTGCCAACCATAAGCTGACCCCTCTCCCCTGGCTCCGGGTGGAGTCCAAAATGTCTCCCTGGCTGCGGTTCCGTTCTCAGGAAAACCTTGAGGTCATGGACGACCGCTTCCACCGCAGTGTATTCTATCTCAGACCCTACAGCAAAATCACCCGCCGCTACCATGTGAAATGTATCCGCCGGGGCTATTACGATCTGTCCATTACCACCCTCACCATTGGCGATCTGTTTGGTCTCAATTCCACCAGTCAGGAGGCTCATTCCGACGCAAAGCTGTTCGTCTATCCCAGTCTGCTGGGTGAGGACGAGCTTCCCGATGAGGCCCTTCGCTGGCAGGGTGATGTAAGCGTCAAGCGCTGGATCTTCCCGGACCCCATTCTGATCAACGGCATCCGGGGCTACCAGCTGGGTGACAGCCGAAAGGATATCCACTGGAAGGCCTCCGCCCGCTCCGGAACCCTACAGGTCAAAACCCATGACTACACGGTCTTTCCCCGTCTGCTGATTATCTTTAACATCGACCCCGAGGACAACTTCTGGGGTCAGCTTTCCGCCAAGCAGATGGAGGAAATGGAGTATGGCATCCGAAGCGTTGCCACCCTCTGCAACTGGGCCATCAACAATAACATGGAGGTTGGTCTCTATTCCAACGCCAGCATCTCCTATGCGCCCGACACCGCCATTGCCATTGAGCCGGCCTGCAACGCCTCTCAGATGACGCGGATTCTGGAAACTCTGGCAGGTCTCCAATTCAAGGAGCATGAATCCATCTATCGGACACTGGAATCTCTGGTGGAGAATGACACCACCAACACGGACATTCTGGTATTCTCCACCTTTTGGAACGAGTCCTTTGACAGCCGCTGTGAACAGCTCCGTCTGCATGGCAACTCCGTCACCCACATCACACTGAGGAAGGAGGCCATTCGATTTGAAGATATCGATTCAGCGGACGCTGTTTGAGATCATCAACTTCCTGATGGCGCTGCTCTTTGTGATTCCTCTGGGCGTCATGGTGGAGCAGCTCTGCGGCATGGAGGATTTCCGCTGCTGCTTTATCCCCTGTACGGCAATCATCGGGCATCTGATGGGCCGGATCTCCCTGACAAAGCCCATGGGGGTGTCCATGGCCATGTGCGGCATCGGCGCCGCTGTGGCAACGGGGCTGGCGCTTCTGCTGAGTCCCGGCTTCGGACTGGCAACGATTCTGTGTGCAGTTCTGGCGCTGTTTTTCTCGGTGTTCTTCTTTTTCACCTCCAGAAAGGCCCTTTACACCGTCTATGCGCCCATGACCGTGGGCGGTGTCATCCTGCATCTGCTGGCCCTGCTGTTCTGCGCAGGCTATGAGTGGCCCCATGGCATCACCACCATGACCACGGCCGTTTCCATCATCTATTTCCTGCTGGCCCTCTATTCCTTCAGCGCCACGGGCCTCCGGAAAAGCGTTCACAAAACCAGCAGTGCCAAGAGCGTCAGCTATCCTGCCGGCATGCAGATGGGCAACTTCCTTCTGGTCACCGGCTTCATTCTGGTCGCTGTCTTTATCTCAAACATTCATCCCATTTTTACCGTGTTTTCCAACGCCTTTGTCTATGTGCTCCGGGCGCTGATTGCGGTTCTGGCCTTTATCGGCAAACTCTTCACCAGACGAACCACCTCCGTCCCCGTGACAGAGGAGGCCGCTGCCGAAACCTCCATCTCCGAGGACAGCATTCTCAATGCCGAGCCCAAGGGCGAAGCCGCATGGCTCACCCAGGCCGTGGAGATTTTCGCCTTCATTCTGGTGATTCTGTTTCTGTGCTACGGCGCTTTCAAGATCATGCAGAAGCTCCGGGCTTCCGGTGCTCAGCTGCCTGCGTTCCTCCGGAATCTTCGGGACCGTTTTGCCCCCGTGGAGGAAGAGGACTTCACCGATGAGACTGAAAACCTCTTTGACATGAAAAAAGTGCTCAGCGAAACCGGCAGCAAGCTGAAGGATTCCCTGAAAAAGCTCCGGGAGCGTCCCCAGAAGCTGGAGGATTTCCCCGACCCCCGCATGAAGCTCCGTTTCACCTTCCAGCAGCTCCTGAAAAAGGTTCAAACCAGAAACCCCTCTGCCCTCTCCAAGAC
>JAQXMD010000072.1 GCA_029012465.1 Oscillospiraceae bacterium
AAAATGTGTTTTTTCACAGGGACGAAAACGGCCAGCCAAAATGGAAGGATACCTATGTCTACGCACTGCTGAATGAGGAGCACCAGGAATAACATTTTGAAAAGTCAAACCCTCTGAAACCGGAAGATTTCAGAGGGTTTGGCTTTTCTTGAATGTGTTGCAAAATGGAACCCGTTATTTCAGGTTGGCAATGTCCACAAAGGCACCCGTGTCGGAGGAGCCGACCAGGGCGGCATACTTGGCAAGGGCAGGAAGCCGGGGCTTGATCAGCGGCTGCCAGCCTTCCTTTCGCCGCTCCAGCTCCTCCGCGCCGACCTCCAGGGTCAGGGTACGATTGGGAATGTCTATTTCGATCCAGTCCCCATCTTCCACAAATGCGATGGGGCCGCCATTGACTGCCTCAGGGGACACGTGACCGATGCAGGGGCCGTGGGTAGCGCCGGAGAACCGGCCGTCAGTGACCAGAGCTACATCCAGATCCATTTTTCTTCCCATAATCAGCGACGTGGTAGACAGCATTTCCCGCATACCTGGGCCGCCCTTTGGCCCTTCGTAACGAATGACGATGACGGTCCCTTTTTCAATGGAGCCGCTGCTGATGGCCGCATCCGCCTCTTCCATGGAGTTAAAGCAGCGTGCCCTTCCCCGGAACTTGTACATCTTTTCATTCACGCCGGACTGCTTGACCACAGCACCCTTCGGCGCCAGATTGCCATACAGCACCGCAATACCGCCTTCCGGCTTCTGGGGGTTCTCCAGGGTTTTCAGCACATCGCCGGGAGTAACCTCAACACTCTCCAGCATCTCGTCCACCGTTTTGCCGCTGACTGTCATGCTGTCTTCATGCAGAGCGTATCGAATCGTCTTCATCACAGCCGGAATGCCGCCTGCGTTGTCCAGGGAGGCAATGGGGTACTTCCCGGAGGGCTGCAGGTTGCACACAAAGGGAACCTTCCGGGAGATGGCATCAAAGTCATTCAGGTTCAGCTCTACGCCAGCCTCGTGGGCAATGGCCAGCAGGTGCAGCACCAGGTTGGTGGAGGAACCCGTGGCCATGGCGCCTGCCACACCGTTGAGCAGCGTCTCCCGGGTAAGAATCATCCGCGGGGTGATGCCCTTCTCCAACAGCTCCATGACCTTCCGGCCTGCATTCTTGGCAATCCGGCGGCGCTTCAGGGATGCTGCAGGCGCGGTTCCTCCGCCGGACAGCGTCATGCCCAGCACCTCCGTCAGCATGCTCATGGAATTTGCCGTACCCAGATGAGCGCAGCTGCCCACAGTCGGCAGCGCCGCCTGCTCTGCTGCCTTCATCTTCTCCACCGTGGTGATGCCGGCTTCCACCCGTCCGGGATACTCCCGAAGCTCACTGGAACAGAACAGGGGGTTTCCCTCCACAAAGCCGGGAAGCATGGGCCCTCCCGTGACAATCACCGTGGGGATATTCACACGGGCTGCCGCCATGAGCATGCCGGGGATGATTTTATCGCAGCCCGCCAGCAGCACCATCGCGTCAAAATGATGGGCTTCCACAACCATCTCCACGGAATCCGCAATCAGATCCCGGCTTGCCAGGGGATACCGCATGCCATCATGCCCCTGGCACAGGCCGTCACAGATGGCAATTGTTTCAGACACCCGGGGAATACCGCCGTTTTCGATAACACCCTGCTTGACCTCTTCGGCCAGCTCGCGCATATGCATGTGGCCGGGAACCATCTCGGAAAAGGAGCCGATCACAGCCACAAAGGGCTTCTTCAGGTCCTCTTCGTCCATACCTGTAGCATAGAGCAGCGCTCTCTCACCGGACTTGCCAAGACCGTTGGTCAGGATGCTGCTGCGGTACTTGGGGTCCTTCAGCATGAATTCTTTTTCGTAATCCTTCATTGTCGTTCTCCCGTTCACTGTGTGATTTCAGCCGTACATCTGATTCAGGGGCTCTCTGATTTACCCGGCATCGTGCCCGACGCCCATGGTCTTATTCATAGGATAGCACATTTTTTAGTAAATGGAAGTGAAATAAATTTTCTTATCTTTCAGTTTTTCTAAAATATCTCAGTTTTTTTGCAGAAGGCTCTGGAAAAGTGCGCGTTAATACGGTATGATATTCCCATCGAACTGGGGGTGATTCCATGAATCTTCGGGAACTGGAGTACATCGTGACCCTGGCGGAGGAAAAGAGCCTGACCCGGGCAGCGGATCGTCTGTTCATTACCCCTTCCGCCCTTACGCAGCAGGTCCTCCGGCTGGAAAAGGAATTGCATACGAACCTGTTTTTGCGGTCCAGGAACGGATGGCAGCCCACCCAGGCCGGGGATATCTATCTGGATGCGGCAAGGAAGATGCTTTTTATGAAGCAGGATGCCTACAAGCAGATTCAGGATATTGGGGCACAAAAAGCCTACAGTATCTCCATTGGCCTTCCCCCGGAGCGTGGTTCTGCCATCTTTTCCGCCATCTTCCCCCGCTTTCAGAAGGAATTTCCGGATATTACCATACATTTGCGGGAAGCCAGCGTTTTTTCTCAGCAGGATTT
>JAQXMD010000073.1 GCA_029012465.1 Oscillospiraceae bacterium
CGGTATAGGAAATCGGGGTTTTGTTCATACTGTCTCCTTTTCCAGCAAAAGCTGTGCCAGGTCAAGGAACCGCTTGCTGACCGGCAGGGTGGGATCGCCCTCAATGACTGTTTTCCCCTGCTCCTCAAAGCGGATGATCTCATCACTGCGGGGAATTTCGCCCACAATGGGCAGTCCGGCTTTGTCCGCAAAGGCCTGAACCTTTTCGGTCTCATGTTCCACATTCCGGTGATTGAGCACCACGCCAAACACCTTGGCGTAGCTGCGTTCCTCAAAGTTTTTCACGGCGCTGTTGATGTTGTTGGCGGCATACAGAGCCATCTTTTCTCCGGAGGTGACAATCAGCACCTTTTCCGCATAGCCCTCCCGAATGGGAGCGGCGAAACCACCGCAGACCACGTCTCCCAGCACGTCAAAGAGCACCACATCGGGATTCCAGGTCTCAAACAGCCGAAGGTCCTCCAGCAGATTGAAGGTGGCGATGATGCCCCGGCCTGCACAGCCAAGGCCCGGGGTGGGTCCGCCGGTCTCAATGCACAGAACACCGCCAAAGCCCACCCGGGAAATCTCCTCAATGGATTCCGGGTCAGCGTCCTGTTCCCGGAGGTAGTTCATCACCGGCTTCAGCGGCTCACCGCCCAGCAGATTGATGGTGGAATCCGCCTTGGGGTCGCATCCAATCTGAATGACCCGCTTTCCAAGACTTGCAAAGGCAGCCGCAAGATTGCTTGTGACCGTGGACTTTCCGATGCCGCCTTTTCCGTATACTGCAATTTTCAGCATGTTATCTCTCCTAACACAAAAACTCCCCTGCCGACGGCAAGGGAGTTTGGGTGCAAATCGTATTATGTACAGAAAATACTTCTGTACAATGTATGCATCAACGATTCCGCTCAGGAAATTCCTTGCCGTCATGGTTTTATGCATTCAAATATTTGCTTTCAGCTTGCATCAGCTTGCTGTCAGCATTATGAATTCTTAATTGCATTGTACCATGAATTCGGCAGGATTGCAATACCGCAAAATGACATGTACCTGATGCAGGCATTCCATGAATTAGGTGCATTTTACCAGTATCTCCGGAAAAAGATATCCGGCTCAGGATACCTGACCCATGAGATTCACCATCTCAATGGTGGACAGGGCACAGTCGTAGCCCTTGTTTCCTGCCTTGGAACCGGCGCGCTCAATGGCCTGCTCGATATTTTCGGTGGTGATGACCCCGAACAGAACCGGTTTTCCGGTCTGGAGTCCTACGGATGCAATGCCCTTGGAAACCTCAGCGCACACATACTCGTAGTGGCTGGTGGACCCCCGAATCACAGCACCTACGCAGATCACAGCGTCATATTTGTCTGACTGCGCCATTTTCTGCGCCGCCACAGGGATTTCAAAGGCGCCGGGCACCCAGCAGGCGGTGATGTTCTCTTCCTGAACCCCGTGGCGAACCAGACCATCCACGGCACCATCCAACAGCTTTTCCACAATAAAGCTGTTAAACCGGGATGCAACGATTCCCACACGCATCCCTTCGGGTGCGACTACTTTTCCTTCAATCAGATTGATGTTCATAAATAATTCCTCCAATAATTCAATACTGTTTATGCAAAATGGATTTCCTTAAAAATATGACCCATTTTTTCCTGTTTGGTTTTCAGGTAGAAGGCATCATGACTGCCGGGAGCGATCTCAATGGGGACACGTTCCCGGATTTCAAAATCAAAGCCCTCCAACCCATAGATTTTGCTGGGATTGTTGGTGAGCAGCCGCAGGGATTTCACCCCCAGATCCTGAAGAATCTGTGCGCCGCTCCAGTATTCCCGCAGATCAGCCGCAAAGCCCAGCTCCAGATTGGCTTCCACGGTGTCCCGTCCATGCTCCTGAAGCTCATAGGCCTTGAGCTTATTGATAAGGCCGATGCCTCTGCCCTCCTGACGCATATACAGGAGGATTCCCCGGCCCTCTTGCTGGATCATCTTCATGGCGGTTTTCAGCTGTGCACCGCAGTCACAGCGTCCGGACCCGAATACATCTCCGGTGAGGCACTCGGAGTGGACCCGGCAGAGAATATCCTGACCATCGCCGATTTCACCACAGACCAGCGCCACATGATGCTCTCCGGTGATGTCGTTTACATACCCGTAAATCTGAAAATCGCCATAGTCTGTTGGAAGCGCTGTGCAGGCCTCCCGCTGCATATGGCATTCATAACGGCGCAGATAGTCCTGAAGATCCTTGATGGTGATAAAGCAAAGATCCTTCCCCAATGATGCGTCCGTTTTTCACGATCACCGCACCAACCATGGGATTCGGGGCAGTCCATCCTGCCCCCTGTCTGGCCAGAGCAATGGCACGGCCCATGAAGTCCTGATCGTTCATATTCGCTTCCTTTCCCCGTGGAAAGCAAAAACCCCACGGATTGATCCGCAGGGCATTGACATCGTCCATGTAAAAATCCCCCTGAAATGAACCTTCATTTCAGGGGGAAAACATAGCAAAAGAGATGCAGTCTTCTTTCATCCAGACTATACTGTCGGCTCTGGAATCACACCAGATCTGCGAATCGGAAACCGATTGCTCGCGGGCTTTACCGCCGGTGGGGAATTACACCCCGCCCTGAAGACACTTTATTTCGTTAAATGGATTATACACCAAAGAAGGGCGTTTGTAAAGAACTCTTTTGTGTTTCCGAGATGATGCCGCTATCCTTGCTCTCGTTATTTCAGAAGCTGCTCATACATGGAAATGTATACCCCGGCCAGCTCCTTCCAGGAATAGTCCTTATTCATGTCAAAGGTATGTACCGAGCCGTTGGCCGCAATCACATCCGTCTGCACGTCTCCATGCTGACCCGGGAGGCTTACGGTAGTGACCACGTCGCTGACGGTAATGGCCCCCTTCATGAGATTGACCTTCCCATCCAGCTCCAGCGTTCCCTCAGAGAACAGGAAGCCGGAAAGACCGAATACATCCGTCAGGGTGTGATAGCTGAAATTCCCCTGGAATTCTCCATTGTGAATGGTGTAGACTGTGCGGATTTTACGCATTCCCGGATACCGCAGCATACCGTCCTTCAGATAGAAGGGAACCAAAGCAGTCTGCCAGTCATTGCAGTGGACCACATCCGGGAACCAGCCCAGATGCCGGATGCTTTCACAGACAGCCTTGCAGAAAAACGCAAAGCGAATGTCATCATCCTCACAGCCGTAGGTCTTGCCGCGCATAAAATAGGTATTGTTTTCCACGAAGTAAAAGCAAACCCCATTGCAGATCATCTTATACAGACCGCAGTACAGGGTTTCAATGCCCAGCTCCAGAGTGAAATTGAGCACCAGTTCCATCTGCTCCCGATACTCCTCCGGAATAACGTCATACAGGGGCATGATTACATGAATATCTGTGCCCAGTTCTTTCACGGTTTTGGGAAACATGCTGGCCACATCTCCCAAGCTGGTGCTCCTGACAAAAGGTAACGCTTCACTGACTGCATATAAAATCTTCATATGCCTCTCCTCTTTCCTCCATGCTGTATTTATCGGAAATCAGCGGAACCCACAGCGCACAAATGCATGTACAGCTGTGGGTTCCTTCATTTTTATTCAGCAGAAATCAGATAATAGTATACAGGCTGACCACCGGACAGCAAAGTGACTTCTGCGTCCGGACAAATTTCAGCAAAGATTGCTTCAGCTGTTTTGGCTTCTTCCTCCGTAATATCCTCTCCGTAGAAGATGGTCAGGAATTCGCTGTCCAGCTCCCTGCACTTTTCGGCAAGAGCACGAAGCAGAACATTGACATCCTGATCGGTGCCAAAGAGGCTCTTTCCACACAGAGCCAGATAGTCACCCTCGTTGATCGCATAACCGTCGAAATCAGAATTACGGGCCGCATAGGTAACCTGCATAGTGGTAACACCCTTGATGGCCTCGGTCATGGTCTCCAGATTCTCCTCAACAGTTGCAGAGGGGTCGAGATTCAGCATGGCAGTGATGCCCTCAGGAACGGTAGCCGTGGGAACCACAACCACTTCCTTTTCGGAAAGGGGCTTACACTGCTCGGCAGCCATGAAAATGTTCTTGTTGTTGGGCAGAATCAGCACCACCTCAGAGGGTGTTGCGTCTACCATTTTCAAAATATCCTCTGTGGAGGGATTCATGGTCTGACCGCCGGAGACCAGCTGGTCTACCCCCAGATCACGGAACATTTCGGCGACGCCGTCACCCACGCATACGGAAACAACGCCGTATTTCTTTTCCGGCGGGGCAATCTTACGACCGGAGGACTCGGGATTCCAGGGCTCGGCGCTTTCCAGCTCTTCCTCCACAGCCTCCAGATCATCGGTGCTCTTGGCTTTCTTACCGGCAGCAATGTCCTCACACTGGGTACGCATATTCTCGATCTTGGCCAACTCCAGAGTGCCGTGCTTTGCGGCTTCGGTAAGGGCCTCACCGGGAACATCCGTATGCACATGGACCTTGAACACCTCGTCATCCTCACCGATTACAAGGCTGTCGCCGATGGTGTTGAGGTATTCAGCATAGGCCTTCAAATCGCAGTTTTCGCCCTTACGGACGATATAAACGGTATCGTAGGTAAAGGTGAAGTTCTCCATATCCACCAGAACCTGCTGCTCCTCGGCAGCGTTGGAAGGCTCAGAAGCTTCAATGGGATTTCCCAGCATGGCAGCCTTGAAGGCCTCCAGAATATAGACATAGCCCATACCGCCGGCATCCACAACACCGGCCTTTTTCAGAACGGGGTTCTGGTTGACGGTCTCTGCAAGGGCAGCCTTGGCGCTGACAATGGCAACGTCCAGAATGGCTTCAATGGACTCAGACTCGGCACAGGCCTCCACGGCAGCTTCCGAAGAAACCCGGGAAACGGTAAGAATGGTGCCCTCAGCAGGCTTCATGACGGCCTTATAGGCGGTTTCCACGCCCTCAGCCAAAGCGGCGGCCAGATCGGCGCCGTTTGCGGTCTCCTTCTCCTTGATGGATTTGGAGAAGCCGCGGAACAGCAGAGAGGTAATGACACCGGAGTTGCCCCGGGCACCACGAAGCAGTGCAGAGGCGGCAATTTCTGAGATTTTGCCGACAGTTGCGGTGTCAGAAGCCTTTTGCAGCTCTTTGGCGGCATTCCCGATGGTCAGGGCCATGTTTGTGCCGGTGTCGCCGTCCGGCACAGGGAAAACATTCAGGTCGTTGATGGACTGCTTGTTCCGGTCCACCAAGGCGGCAGCACTGATAAACATCTGCTTCAATTCAGCGCCACTGATAAATTCTTTCAAGTGTGTTGCACCTCCAAGACGGATTGACCGTCTGATTCAAAATAATCAGTCCACGCTGATGGAATCAATGTAGACGTTAACATCCTTTACGGAAACGCCGGTGGTTTTTGTAACCACATAAGAGACCTGGTTGATAATGGCGGGAGCCACTGCGGCAATGTTGATGCCGTGATCCATCATCACATGCAGATCAATGGAAACGGTTTCGTCCTCGTTGTAGGTAACAAGAACGCCCTTGTCCATAGCTTCTCTACGGAGCAGATGAACCAGTCCGTCGGTTCTGGAACGGACAGCCATACCCTTTACGCCAAAGCAGTTGGTTGCAGCCATGCCAGCAATGTTGGTAAAGACATTTGTGCTGATGGTCACAAGGCCCTTCTCGGTATTCAATCGCATCATAAGGATTGACCTCCTTCAGTCAGGTTGGGATTCTCGCAAGAAAATTCAATATATTATATTACATTTTTCTGAAAAGCACAAGGAATTTTTTCCGCTTGTCCAAACAAAACAGGAAAAATCTGTTATGCCAGCATAGAGGGGTCCCAGGAAGCGGGCTTTTCAAGACCAAGCAGCTCTGCAATGGTTGCCGCCACATTGGACAGTCCATAGGGTCCTTCCCCCAGCTTTCCCTCGTAGCCCTGAAGCACAAAGGGAACCGCGCTGAGAGAATGGGCAGTCCGCACCTGATACTCCCCTTTTTTGTTCTTTTCCAGCATCACATCGGCGTTGCCGTGATCAGCGGTGACTGCCAGAACATAGCCCTCCCGTTCAGCGGCCTGCATAATGCGCCCCAGCTGCACGTCAAGGGCCTCCATGGAAGTGACCACCGCGTCAAATACGCCGGTATGTCCCACCATATCGCCGTTGGGGAAATTGCAACGAAGGAAGCCGTACCGATGGCTTTCCATGGCCTCGATAAGACAGTCGGTGATCTCCCGGCACTTCATGGCCGGCTTCTGGTCAAAGGGACAGTTGTCAGAGGGGATCTCCACATAGGTTTCCAGCTCCTCGGACACCTTCCCGCTGCGGTTGCCGTTCCAGAAGTAGGTCACATGTCCGTATTTCTGGGTTTCAGACAGGGCGAATTCGTTGATGCCATTTGCAACAAGAAGCTCCGTCAAAGTATTCTCAATGACAGGGGGTTCCACCAGATAACGCTCCGGGATGTGGGCGTCTCCGTCATACTCCAGCATGCCCGCAAAGAGCACGTCATGATAATCTCCCCGGTCAAACCGGTCAAAATCAGGGTCACCCAGTGCACGGCTGATCTCCAGCGCCCGGTCTCCCCGGAAGTTGAACAAAATCACACTGTCCCCGGGGCGGATTCTCCCCACAGGCGCACCGTTTTCGGCAATCACAAAGGCCCCAAGATCCTGATCGATGCATCCGGTTTCCTGTCGGTAGGTCTCAATGGCGGTTTTAGCATCAGCAAACTGGCGGCCAATGCCGTGGACGTGGCAGTCAAAGCCCCGCTTTACCATATCCCAGTCGGCCTCATAGCGATCCATGGTGATGTTCATTCTGCCGCCGCCGGAGGCAATTTTGCCGGTAAAGGTATCGTCATTCAGATCAGAAAGCACGTTTTCCAGCCGCTCCACATACTGAAGGGCAGAGGTGGCGGGAACGTCACGGCCATCCAGCAGAATGTGGCAGAATGCCGTATGGATTCCTTCCACCTTTGCCTGACGGAGCAGGGCAATGAGGTGATCCATATGGGAATGGACGTTTCCGTCAGAGAGAAGCCCCAGGAAGTGCAGCCGACCGTCAGCTCTTCTCACACCGTCCAGAAGGGTATTCCATGCCCGGGACTGAAAAATACTGCCGGACTGAATGCTCTCTCCCACCAGCTTTGCCCCCTGGGCATAGATCTGACCGCAGCCAAGGGTGTTGTGACCCACCTCGGAGTTGCCCATATCGTCATCTGTGGGCAGACCAACAGCGGTGCCGTGGGCTTTCAGCGTTGTATTGGGACAGGTGGCAAGAAGATGGTCCAGATTGGGCGTATGCGCCTTTTTTACAGCGTCACCGGGGCCGCCGTCACCAATGCCCACACCATCCATTACCACAAGAACAACAGGCTTCGTCATATTTTCGTTCTCCTTTTCCAAATAGTCAGCCGCAATGCGGGATTGTTTGGGGTGAAATAATCTTTGTTTGTTTTGTCTCCTTTTCAAAGATCACAGTTCATTGTACACGAAATCAGGGAAATATACAAGGGTTCATTTGGGCGCGAAATGCCCCGGAGCAATGTGCTCCGGGGCGATGTTACAGGATAATACAGATCAGTCCGCCGTTTCCTTCATTGATAATCCGGCTGATGGTTTCCCGGAGCTTCATCCGGGCATCCTCGGGCATCCGGGAGAGCTTGGTGTTCAGCCCCTCGGAAATCAGTTCAAAGAGAGATTTTCCGAAAATGTTGCTTTCCCAGAGCTTTTCCGTGTTGCCCTCATATTCCTTGAGCAGATAGTTGACCAGCTCCTGAGACTGCTTTTCATCCCCTACCATGGGACTGAGTACCGTGGTGATGTCCGCCCGCATCATATGGATGGATGGGGCGCTGGCCTTCAGCTTCACCCCATAGCTGCCGTTTTTCCGAACGATCTCCGGTACCTCCAGAGTCATTTCGTCTGTATCCGGCATTACGATCCCATAACCGGTGGCCTTCACCTGCTGGAGCGCTCCGGCAACCCGGTCATATTCCCGCTTCACCTGTGCCAGCTCTGTCAGCAGCTCCATCAGGGCGCTGTCATCGGTGATTTCCATGCCCACCTGATCGCTGAGAACCTGATAAAACAGCTGCTCCGGAAACACCAGAAGGATTTCCGCAATTCCTGTTCCCGGCTCCACCGCTGTGACCTGCATCTGTTCAAGGCAGCCAAGTTCTTCACTGTCTCCGAATATGGTCTTTACCTCCCGAAGCCGCCGGGCTTCTGAGGCCCGTCCCAGCAGCATCTGATACAGCTCTTCCTTGATGGCATGCCCCTCCGGCAGGGCCATAACCCAGCCAGGCAGATAAAACGCCAGCTCCTGTACGGGAAATTCATAGAGCAGCTGCTCCAGTATGTTCAAAATGTCCGCTTCCTCCATGGTGAGACAATTGACCGGAAGCACGGTTATGCCATAGGTTTCGGATAGCGATTTTGCAAGCTGCCGGGTGTCCTCCTGTTCCGGGTGCCGGGAATTCAGCAGCACCAGATAGGGTTTTCCAGTGTTCTGCATATCCCGAATGCTCCGTTCCTCCGCTTCGATGTAATCCTCCCGGGAAATGTCGGTGATGGAGCCGTCTGTAGTGACGATCAGGCCGATGGTACAGTGATCCTCCATGACCTTCTTTGTCCCAAGCTCTGCTGCCTCTGTCATGGGGATCTCGTGGTCATACCAGGGTGTGGTGACCATCCGTGGTTTCCCATCCTCTTCGGCGCCGATAGCCCCTGCAACCATATAGCCCACGGAGTCAATCAGACGTACCCGGAGTTTTGTGGTGCCGTCCGGAGAAATCTCCACAGCAGTTTCCGGGATGAATTTCGGCTCGGAGGTGGTAATGGTTTTCCCGGAGCCGCTCTGGGGCAGCTCGTCCCTTGCCCGTTCCCGGTGGTATACGTTGTCTATGGAGGGAATCACAAGCTGCTCCATAAACCGTTTCACAAAGGTGCTTTTCCCGGTTCGCACCGGTCCGGCCACCGCCAGATAGATATTTCCGTCGGTTCTGCGCCCGATTTCCTCATAGATGCTGTTCAAGCTGAATCCTCCTTGCATGAATTACCTGTCCGATTCTATGACGCCTGTCCTGCCCTTAGAACCGAAACTGCATCCGGGAATCAGAAGAAGCTGGCCCGGAAGGACATCCCCCTCCAGATGATTGGCAGAAGCGATGGCCTCTACAGTGGTTCGATACTCCTTGGCAAGCTCCCACAGGGAATGTCGTTCATCCGCATGTCGAATTATCAGCCCCGGTCCCTTTCCCTTCTCTTCCATGGGGGTCAGTTCCGCCTCCGTAACCATGTCAAAACAGGTATCCGCAGAGGTGACTGCCTTTACAATGCCGCTGATACGCAGGGAGTTCCCGACAGCCGTTACGTCGGTATTCCCCGGCTCCAGCGCAGTGACACAGTTTTCCGCAGCCTGGGTCCTGCTTTTCAGCTCGGCTTTCACGGTTTCACCTGCCAGCTGTCCCTCCACATTTCGCACAAGGCAGTGAACGGACAGGGGCACTGTCATCTCCACCTGCTGCCCGCTGCGCTGAATCTGTGGTTCAGATATGGACACGCGGCTAAACAACAGGTCTCCCTCCAGCTTTGCCTGTGCCATAGGGTTGAAATACTGCGTATCCAGCAGGGAGCTGTAGCAAAGAGGCTCCCTTTGGGCCTCCACATCTCCTGTGGTGCTGTAGAGGTCCTTCAGATAATGAACCTCCCTGCGGGAATAGACCATGGCCCGGGACTGTATGGCAAGGGAGATATTGACCCGGTCCCCCAAACCGCTGATATCCGCGTCACAGCCTGTGACCATGGAGCAAAGCTCCAGCCGGTCCTCCTCCTGACAGTCTCCCAGATCAATATACTGCACAAAGGGGAGGTTTTGCATCTGCGTGCGAAGCGCTCCGGCCATAGTGAGATAGAGCATTCGCACCTCAGCTTCTCCCCGGAATACCGCTCTTGAACCGCTGAGTCTGGATTCCGAATGGCGAATCTGCACCTGAAGGGCGCAGATGGCCTTTCCCTGATCTTCATCGGGCAGCCCAATGATGTCCTCTACGGTATAGCTCTTCTCCCCCATCATGCTCAGACAGCAAAGCGGCACTGTTTCTTGCAGAACCTGAACCGTTTCTTCCGGGCAGGCACAGACGATCTCCGCTTTATTCTCTTCAAAACACGCTGCATGAACGGTCACAGAGGCCCGGAACATCACCTTTCTGGGATTCACAAGATGACAGTCCAGCCGGTTCAACTGCACCTCCACCGGTGTTTGCTGCCCGGCCTTCCACGCGCTGTTTTCAAGCCGAAGACTGATGGGGATATATGCCTCCAGCACCTCCGGCTCCTCTCTGCCCTCCGGTCGGATCATACCGGTGGCACTGACGCCCAGAGAAAGGGACAAACACCCCTCTGAAAGGTCCTTGTTTCTGAGAAATACAAGGCCGTCGCAAAACAAGACATCCTCCGCGTCCGGGCAGGAATCCGGTATGATCACATCTGTCGTTTCTTCCACCATTCGGGTCTCATTCAGAACCCGTTTCAAACAGGAAAAGGGCTTCGTCTCCAGTTCCAGTTTCATATGCTTCACTCCTTGTTGTGATTTTAGAATCCACCTCAAGGAATTATATTCGGACAAGCCGGTTCTATGACTGGCGCAGGAGTAAAACGCCAAATGTAATTGCGCCCAAGCCCAGAATAATCAGAATAAAACAGCTCTGAAACAGCGTCGAAATCAGGAGGCCCAACCCGAAGGCCACCGCTGCAATCCCGGCTGCTTCCCGCCTGCAAATCATAAAAATCCCCCTGCACATACTATGCAGAGGGATTCCATTTTGTTCCTATGCAGTTGGTTCCGATTCAACGAGAAAACAGCAGCCGCCGGTAAACCGCACCGTGACCACATCCTCAGCCCATTCATTGCTGACCGTAAGGCTGTCGCCCCGGAAAACATCCCTGCCCCCAAGGGGGTACTTGGCACCAAAGATAGACAGTTCTTTCAGGACGGAGTCCACAGGAATGATCGAGAAATAATGATATCCGCTGTTGGGAAGGTCATAGGTTCCGGGAAGCAGAAACCGAATTCGGTTGACAGGGTCTAGAAAGTACGCCTCTATCCCATCGCGAACAGCGGTCTCCAGCAGCTGCAGGGCGGAAAGATGATGGTCCTGCCGGCCACCGGAGCATCCGGTAAAAATCAATTGCCGGATTCCCTGACCTTTCGCCCAGCAGTAGGCCGCCTGTAAATCCGTATCGTCCTTTTCGGGCTTCAGACAAATCGCATCCATTCCGGTCTCCGGTGTCCCGCCGGAATCGCTGTCTCCAATGTAGAAATCCGGCCTGAAGCCGGCCGCTCTGGCACAGCCAAGGCCACCATCTGCGGCGATCACCACATCAGGCCAGTCCCGGTAGGAATCGAGATATTCCCAGGAAGGAGCGCTCATAGAGCCGAAGATCAATCCTTTTTCTGTTCCCATGGCTTGATCTCCCTGCGCTTTTCATACAGCTTCAGATAGCTGTCGTGGCGGCTTTTGTGGATTCTTCCATCTGCAAGTGCCTCCAGAATGGCACAGCCCGGCTCCTTAACATGCATGCAGTCGTCAAACCGGCATTTTCCCAAAAAGGGACGGAATTCCGGAAAGGCATAGGCCAGATTCTCGGGTTCTCCCAGCTCCATCATATCCGTATCGAAGGAGGAAAAGCCGGGGGTGTCCATGATTTTTGTGCCGTCAGGCAGCGTGAACAGCTCAACGTGCCGGGTGGTATGACGGCCTCTGCCCAGCTTTTCACTGACCTCACCGGTGGGCATGTTTGCCTCCGGGTACAAGGCGTTGAGCATGGTGGATTTTCCAATACCGGAGTTGCCGGTGAAGGCCACCAGCTTGCCCCGGAGAAGCTCACGAAGCGCTTCCACCCCCTGACCGGTTACGGTGCTGGTACGAAGCACATGAATGCCTGTATCCCGGTAAATCTCATAGAGCTTGTTTGCCGGGTCCAGATCACATTTCGTAAGGACCAGATAGGTGTCAACGTTCTGAACCGCCGCAATGGCTGCCACCCGGTCAATGAGGAACGGCTCCGTAACAGGATTCACCTGAGAGGCCATCATAACCAGTGCGTCCACATTGGCAACGGCCGGACGCACAAACACGTTTCTGCGTTCCAGAACTGTCTGCACATAGCCGCTGTCACCGCTGGACTGAAAGGTCACATGATCACCCACAACAGGTGTAATCCCCTCCTTGCGGAGCTTGCCCCTTGCACGGCATCGAACTACGGTTTCCCCAGTATCCACATCATAGAATCCGCTTAGAGCGCGGATGATGATACCCTGTTGCTCCATGTTATTTCTCCCTGAATCATTCATCCGGCGCGGGAATAGGCTGCTCCGAAGTGGGTGGCGTCTCCGGTGTCGGCGTCACAGGGGTGGGCGTGGGCTGATCCGGTGTGGGGGGTACAGGGGTCGGTGTGGGCTGATCCGGTGTAGGTGTCGCCGGTGTGGGCGTGGGCGTTGGGGTGGGCGTGGGACTGGGCGATGGACTGGGAGACGGGCTGGGTGAGGGCTCAGGCCGGCCAAGGGAGACCTTGATGCTTACTGTGGTGCCCTCCGGCACCTCCTGACCGCTCTTAATGCTCTGATAGAATACAAGACCCTCTTCCGCATCGTTCTCCACATAGGAAACGGAGGCGTACAGATTCCGCTCCTGAAGCCGCGCTTTGGCATCCTCCTCGGTCAGTCCCTCCACATCGGGAACCGTGGTAAGAGATTCGCCCTTTCCGGAGGAAACCAGAATGGTAACGGTGCTACCTACACTGAGCATGGTTCCACCCGCCGGGTCTGTGGAAATCACATGCCCCTCCTCCACGGTATCGGATTCAGAATAGTTATAGGTGACGCTGATCGACAGCTTGGTAATGAGATCGCTCATAAGAGAGTCGACCTCCTGAACGGTTTTGCCCACCAGCTGCGGCATCGGCTCAGACTGGGAACCCTTGGAGATGCTCAGGCGGATGGTGGTACCGGAGGTGACTTTTTCATTGGCGGAAACACTCTGCTCGCAAATCTCTCCGGCTGCATAATCGTTGTTGTAAACATGGTCGCCCTCCACCAGATTCAGCCCCTCATAGGCGGGGTTGTCCAGTACATCCTCCAGAGTTTTTCCCAGGAAGTTGGGCACAAGAATCATGTCCTCGCCGCTGTCGCCAAAGAAGGTACGCCATGCAACAAATCCAAAGATGAGAACCAGTACCAGCAGGATGGACACCACAATGATGGGCACCTTGGACCGGTCATTCTCCTCCTCTTCCTCATAGGGGTCCGGGTCATAGCCTCTGCGGGTCCCGGCCCGTTTTTCCTGATTCGCCCGCTGGACAGATTTCTGTGCCATATTACGGGCCTTCTGCCGGGCAGCCTGCTGGGGATCGACAGGACGATTGACAGTTCGGTTTGCCCCTTCCGACTGGAGCTGCGACACAGGACGCGGGGTACTCTGGCCGGCAGTACGCTGCTGAACGTTATTCTGAACCCCAGTGCCCGCCGCAGCGCCGGAAACCTGATGGGTATCCACATAGGCGGTGGTGCCGCCGGGACCGGCATTGAACCGGAATACGATCTGGGGGTTCTTCCGAAGGGCCTCCAAATCCTCGATCATGGCGGTGGCAGAGGAGTATCTGGCAGACAAATCCGAGCACATGGCATGAAGGGTGATCTGCTGAAGTCCCAGAGGAATGGCATTGTTCAGCTGTCTGGGGGGCGTGGGTGTCGCATTGATATGCTGAATGGCAATGGCCACCGGAGATTCTCCGTCATAGGGAGGACGGCCGGTAAGCATTTCATACATCACAACACCCAGAGAATACAGGTCAGATCTTGCATCCACCTGCGCTCCCTTTGCCTGCTCGGGGGAAATATAGTGGACAGAGCCAAGGGCCTCCCGGGTCAGTGTATTCTGGGTGGAGCTGAGGCGGGCAATTCCAAAGTCAGCAACCTTAACGCTGCCGTCCTTCAGAATCATAATGTTGTGGGGCTTGATGTCCCGGTGGACAATTCCCCTGCCATGGGCGTGCTCCAGCGCCTTTGCAATCTGCGTTGCAAAATGCAGAGCTTCACGCCAGGAAAGGGCGCCCCGCTGCTGCATATACTGCTTCAGCGTCAGACCGTCGATCAGCTCCATAACGATGTAATCAGCATCATTGGAGTGGTTGACATCGTAAACCGCGACAATATTGGGATGAGACAGCATGGCAACTGCCTGTGATTCCGCGTGGAATCTTCTGCGGAAATCCTCATCCCGGCTCAGGTCCTCCTTGAGGATCTTCACTGCCACAAACCGGTTCAGACGATGGCATCTGGCCCGGTACACAACCGCCATGCCGCCCCGGCCGATTTCTTCGAGTATTTCATAACGGCCATCCAGCAGCCGTCCGATATATTTATCCATAATCATCGCTCCTAAGCAATGTGTATTTCAATTTTATTCGGAGATCAGTACCGCATCAGCACAACGGTGACGTTGTCCGGTGCGCCCCGGCTCTTGGCTATGTCGATCAGCCGCATGCAGCAGTCGCTGCCGTCTCCATGGGAAACCTCATATAGAATCTCGGGTCTGGACACCAAGTTTGACAACCCGTCCGAGCAGAGCAGCAGATGCTCACCCTTCTCAAGCTCCAGATAGAAGCAGTCACATTCCACATGCTCCTCCGTGCCAATGGCCCGGGTAATCAGATTTTTGTTGGGATGTGTCTGGGCTTCCTCTTCGGTGATTTGTCCTCTGGCAACCATCAGCCCCACCACGGAATGATCCTCCGTGATCTGGGATACGCTGTCATTTCCCACATAATAGCAGCGGCTGTCACCTACATTCACAATGTAGGCCTCATTATCCTGAAGAAAAACGGAAACAAGGGTGGTTCCCATTCCGGTAAAATCCGGGCTGAGGAGCGACTGCTCATAGACAGCCCGATTGGCGTTCCTGACAGCAGACACCAGCATTTTCACAATTTCCTGCTGGGTCATGTGGGCTGTAACCGAGTGGAGAACATCCTTCTGGAATACATCCGAGGCAAGCCGTGAGGCAACATCCCCGGATTTTGCGCCGCCCATACCGTCACAGACAACGGCCAGAAACTGTCCTTTGCCCACATTGTGGCAGCGGTAGTAATCCTGATTCTGTTTCCGAACCATCCCCTGATCTGTAGCACCCCATATTTCCATTTTATTCACCTCTTATCCTTGCTCCTCCTGCTGAAGCTGCTTCTTCCGAAGCTGTCCACAGGAAGCGTCAATGTCGCCGCCCAGACTTCGCCGGACCGTGGCGGTAATCCCCGCCTGCTCCAGTTGCTGCTGGAAGCGGCGGATATCCTCCTTTGTGGATGGCACCAGAGAGCTGCCCTCCACATGATTCAGAGGAATCATATTCACATGGGCATCCATGCCCCGTGTCTGACGGATCAGCATTTCCGCATGCCGCGGGGTGTCATTGACTCCGCGGATCATGGCATATTCAAAGGAGATTCGGCGTCCGGTTTCCTGATAGTATTTCCGGCAGGATTCCATAAGCCGCTGCACATTGTATTTCCGGTTGACAGGCATGATCTTGCTTCTGGTCTCGTCATCCGGCGCATGGAGAGATACTGATAAAGTTAATTGTAAATGAAGAGAGGCCAGTTTGTCAATTCTTTCTGCAAGACCGCAGGTGGAAAGTGAAATATGCCGCATGGATATGCCCACCCCATCAGGGTGATTCACAAGCTCCAGAAACTGCATTACGGCATCAAAGTTGTCCAGCGGCTCTCCGATTCCCATGAGAACGATCCGGGAGATCTTTTTCCCGCTGTCCTTTTGGGTGAAAATCACCTGATCGAGAATCTCACCGGCGGTGAGCCGACGGACAAGTCCTCCCTGAGTGGATGCACAAAAGGCACAGCCCATGGCACAGCCAACCTCCGTGGAAACGCAGACCGTGTTTCCGTATCGGTACTGCATAAGAACGGTTTCCACGCAGTTTCCGTCCCGAAGCCGCCAGAGGTACTTCATGGTGCCGTCCCGCTGGCTCTCCTGACGGCGAACCACCTGAGGGGCATAGAGGTAAAAATTCTCATCCAGCTTTTGTCGAAATTGCTTTGAGAGGTTTGTCATATCCTCAAAGCACTCAGCGCCCCGGCCAAGCCATTGAAAAATCTGTTTGGCCCGGAATTTCTTCTCGCCAAGTTCCTCCATGGCCCCCTCCAGCTGAGGCAGGGTCATGGATTTGATATCCTGTTTCATGGTTTCTTCCTCATATGGCACAGGAAAAAGCCGTCGCAGTGGTCGATGCCCTGATAGAGGGTCAGCATTCCCGGTTCCTGCTGGGTCAGCTGCTCCGGGAGTTCCAGAGAAACTGTCTCATACTCCAGGTGGTCCTTTAGAAATGCGTGGACAACGGCTTCGTTTTCCCGTTTCAAAATGGTACATGTACTGTAAATGAGATCCCCGCCGGGGCGGACGTATTTTGCCGCCTGGGTCAGGATTTCCAGCTGCAAAGCCGGAAGGTCCTCCAGAGGCTTTAAGTCCTTGTAGCGGATATCCGGCTTCTTCCGGATGACCCCCAGCCCGGAGCAGGGAACGTCCGCTATCACACCGTCAAACTGTCCGGAAAATTCCGGGGTAAAGACAGAGGCATCATGCTCCATGGTTTTGACAATGGTGACGCCCAACCGCCGGGCCGCTCCTTCGATCTGGGGCAGCTTTCCACCGTGGAGGTCGCAGGACAGGATGGAGCCTTGATTCTGGAGATACATGGCCGCCGCCATGGATTTGCCCCCGGGGGCGGCACAGAGGTCCAGAATCTTCATGCCGGGCTTCAGCTTCAGTACATCCACGGAGAGCCTTGCAGCGGCATCCTGCACCTGAAAAAGGCCATTCCGGAAGGAATCCAATTCCTCCAGATTGCCGGTTCCCTTCAGCAGAAAGCCCCCGGTCAGCCACGGGTGAGGCCTAACGGATACCCCCTCCCCCTCCAGCACAGCTTGAAGCTCCTGAGGGGTTGTTTTCAGGCTGTTGCACACAACAGAGGTTTCCGGGGTTGTGTTATCAGCCGCGAGAATCATTTCAAGTTTCTTTCCCACGGACTCCTTCATCAGGTCAACCAGTTCTGAAGGGTGGCTGTATCGGATGTGATAGTCCCGGGGCGGGCAAAGCAGATCTTTTCCGCGAACCAGATTCCGGAGAACTCCGTTCACAAGCCCCGCCTCTCTGGGAGAGAATTGTTTTTTTGCCTGCTTGACTGCTTCATTCACAGCCGCCGAATCCGGAATCCGGTCCAGAAAAAGGATCTGATAGACGGCCACCCGGAGAATATCCCGGAGGGCAGGCTGCAAGCGCTTTCTGCCGGTGAGAAACCCATCAATATAGTAATCGAGAAGTGCCTGGTTCTGCAACACCCCATAGCAGATGGTGGTTGCCAGCGCGGCATCCTTTCGGGAGAGCTTTGCCTGTTCAATGGCTTCTCCCAAAGCGGCGTCTGACCATGCGTCTGCCATTCGGCACTGCATCAGGGTTTTCAGTGCGGTAATTCTTGCCGGCAATGTTCTCTCTCCTTAGTCAATCTCAATGGGGTGTCCCCGGAGGTAGTCGGCACAGCGCATACGCTTGCCGCCCTGAGCCTGAACCTCGGTCACAAGGATCACCTGACCCTCACCGCAGGCCATTTCAAGGCCCTTTTTTGTCACAGCCACGGGGGTTCCGGGTACCCGGTCGGTGGTTTTATCCAGAATGGTCACGCCATAGACCTTACATAGCTTTCCGCTCAGCTCCATGGTGGCCACAGGCCAGGGAATCAGTCCCCGAACCTGACAGGAGATCTCTCTGGGGCTCTTTGTCCAGTCGATTGGGCTCATATCCTTCCGGAGCATAGCCGCATAGGTGGCCTCTGCGGAATTCTGGGGCGTACGGGTGGCAGTTCCTTCTGCAATGGACTTCACGGTCTTGCTGAGCAGTTCAGCCCCAAGAACGGACAGCTTTTCCGTGAGGGTTTCCGTGGTGTCCGTGTCCTCGATGGGTGTGGTCAGGGTGTCGATCATATCGCCCTCGTCCATGCCGGCATTCAGATACATAGCAGTAACACCGGTTTCCCTGTCTCCGTTCAAAATGCTCCACTGAATGGGCCCTGCGCCCCGGAGCTTCGGAAGGAGGCTTGCGTGGATGTTGATGCAGCCCTTTTCGGGAATATCCAGAACAGACTGAGGCAGAATCTTGCCATAGGCCACCACAACGATCAGCTCAGGAGCCAGCGCCCGCAGCTCCTCTACCACAGCCTCGTCCTTGAAGGTGGTGGGCTGGATCACGGGAATCCCCTGCTCCAGAGCATATTCCTTCACGGGAGAAGCCGTCAGCTTCATCCCCCGGTTCTTGGGGGTGTCGATTTTCGTATAAACAGCTGCGATCTCATGGCCGTCCTCCACGATCCGCTGGAGGCAGACCCGTGCGATCTCAGGTGTTCCCATATAGACAATTCTCAAGCTTCTTCCTCCAGTTCTTCTCCCTCTTCCTCCAACTGCTGGAGCTCTTCCTCGGTGAGAACTCGGGAAGCCCGATCCACAAACAAGATGCCATCCAGATGCTCACACTCGTGGATAAAGCAGCGGCCAATGAGGCCGGAGGCGGTTTCCGTAAATTCGTTGCCGTTCCGGTCCTGGGCCTTGATGGTAACGGTCATGGGACGCTTCACCACGCCCCAGATGCCGGGCAGGCTCAGACAGCCCTCGAGGCCCTCCTGCTCTCCTGCTTCGTCGATAATACTGGGGTTCACCAGCTCCAGAATGGAGCCATCCTCACGCTCTATGACCACAATACGGCGGAGAATGCCCACCTGAGGACCGGCAAGGCCAACACCGCCGGAATCCTTCAGGGTTTCCACCATGTCATCCAGCATCATGTGCAGTCGCTTATCAAATACGGTAACGGGTCTGGACTTTTTGCGCAGGCTCTCTTCGTCGGTATCGCGCTTTAAGATCGTTCTAAGTGCCATTTCAATTTCTCCTTACAATCAGCCAATGGGATTGACGTCCACAGAGGCCGTAATATTCTTGTTAATCTGTTCTTTCTTAAACCATATCAGCAGAGTTGATAGAATGCTGCGAAGCTCTCTGGAGTTCTTCGCAAGAATGGTCAATTGATGGTGGTATCGGTTCATGATCTTCACCACCGGGGCTGGAGCCGGTCCCATGACGGACACATTTCCCCCGGTGAAGGACGGCCTTCTGAGAAGCTCCCCAAGGGCTTCCCGGAACCGAAGGGCGCCCTGAGATACCTCACTTTCAAAGATCCCAAAAAAATGCACCACAAATACATCCTGATAGGGCGGACACTTCTGGAGCTGTCTCAGAGACAGCTCGGATTCGTAGAAGGCATCATAATCCTGTTTGGCTGCCTGAAGAAGCACCTGATTTTCCGGGGTCATGGTCTGAAGAACTGCCCGACCGGACTTTTCTCCCCGGCCTGCGCGGCCAATAACCTGGGTCAGCTTGGAGAAGGTGTTCTCCGATGCGTAAAAATCGTCGGTATACAGGGAACCGTCTCCGTCAATGATACCCACAAGGGTCACATTGGGGAAATTCAGCCCTTTTGTCACCATCTGGGTTCCAATGAGGATCGGAATTTTCTCCGTCCGGAACTGCTCCAGTATTTTCTCATGGGGGTTGGAAGCGGTGACGGTATCGGCATCCATACGAATGGTTTCCACCCAGGGCCAAAGACCGCGAACCTCCTCCTGAATCCGCTGGGTGCCTGTACCCACAGCACGCAAACCGGTTCCGCATATGGGACAGGCGGAGGTGGCAGGCATCGAAAAACCGCAGTAATGGCACATGAGCCGATTGTTGGCGGAATGAAAGGTCAGGCTGACGCTGCACCGGGGACATCCTGGGACATATCCGCAGGAGGGACAGATCACCGTGCGGCTGGCCCCCCGGCGGTTCAGGTACAGAATTACCTGCTCCCCTTTTTCCAGATTGTAATCGATCTCCTGACGGAGCAGACTGCTGATGGAGGTGGCGTTACCGTTTTTCAGCTCCTGCTTCATATCCGCAAATAGAACCTCCGGCAGCTTCTGACCATTGAACCGGTGGCGCAGCTCCGCGTAGTCATAAATGCCGCTTTTGGCAAGGAACATGGTGCCGACGCTGGGAGTGGCGGAGCCGAGAATCACAGGAGCCTTCTCCCGTTTTCCACGCCAGATGGCCACTTCCCTTGCGTGATACCGGGGATTGGTCTGGGATTTATAGGTGGTTTCATGCTCCTCATCCAGAATGATAAGGCCCAGATTTTTTGCGGGAGCAAACACAGCGGAACGTGTTCCCACAATCACTCTGGCAGCTCCGGAACGAATCCGCTTCCACTCATCATAGCGCTGCCCCACCTGCAAAGCGCTGTGGAGCACCGCCACCTGATCTCCGAACCGGCTCATAAAGGTACGCATGAGCTGGGGCGTCAGCGCAATTTCAGGCACCAGAATCAGGGCGGATTTTCCCTGCCGGAGCGCCTTGGAGATCAGCTGCATATATACCATGGTTTTGCCGCTGCCGGTAACGCCATAAAGGAGCGATACGCTGGTATCCCCTTTGTCCAGATGCCCGGAAAGCTGTTGGTATACCCGGGTTTGTTCCCCATTGAGGATCGGTTCCCCGGACGCTTCCACAGGGCTGAATTCAGGCCTGCGGAAAACCTCCCTGTGGCTCAGCTCCACATAACCGGCCTTTACAAGGGCGTTCAATGAATTCATGGAAGCGCCTGTAAAGTATCGAAGCTCCTTCACCGAACAGCTGCCCAGCGCCACAAGCATGTCAAGAAGCGCCTTTTGCTGTGGGGCACGCTTACGGGTTTTTGCGTAATCCTCAGCTTCTTCGGCCGGTACAGCCAGAGAAGCGATCATTTCGGTTTTGTCATTGACATTCCGGATCAAAGTCTCTTCACTGAGCACCATTCTTTTGACCTTCAGCCGTTTCAGGCCTGTTTCAATGGTGGACTCATCCAGAAGCCTTTTCAGCTCCGGCAGCTCCCCTTTGCCGCCCAGTGCTTTCAGCAGAGACAGCAATTCTTTCGCTTCGGGAGATTTGCCCAGCTTCTCTTCCGCATCCTCAGAAAGACCTGCCGCGGTCAGCGTCACGGATTCCCTCTCTTTAAACCAAAGCCCGGCGGGAAGCATGGCGCGAATAGCGGTGAAAAACGTACAGAAATATCGTTCCCGCATGAATGCGGCCAGACGAATCATGTTCTCGTCCAGTACCGGCTCCGCATCCAGCACAGATTCCACGGGCTTGACTTTTACAGGGGAGGTTTCTGTCAGACCCAGCACAAACCCCTCTGTCCGTTTGTTCCCTTGGCCGAAGGGCACGATCACCCGAACGCCGGGCACACACACAGACTCCAGCTGTTCCGGAATCAGATAATCATATGGTTTGTCAATGGCATACACGGCGGCAGCCACAACGATTTTTGCGATCACAGGCTGCCTCCTTTCCTGCATGGACAAAAGCCTCACGCCGCAGCTCCTCATTCAGACGCGGCGCGAGGCATCGCGGGTATCCTCGCCCACGGCGGCTTATCGCATGTATTCTTCCTTCACGGTTGCGGTGATCTTACCCTCAGCGATCTCGTCCACAGCCTGACTGACGGGCTGCTTGTCCAGGGGCATGTTGCAGGACTCGGCCTCAATTGCGACCTGACGTGCCCGGCGGGCAATGACATTCACCAGAAGATAACGGCTTCCCACGCTCTCGAGCATCTTGGGAACGGGCGGATATAGCATCATAACGATTCCTCCATTTTCAAAAGATCCAAATTGTCTGCAGCACGCAGCTTGGATGCTGTCAGTATACAGTATATATCCTCAACGGTACGCGCCGGCGTATCGTTTACGACGATGTAATCATATCTGGGGGCCTGGGTATATTCCCATCTGGCCTGTTTCAGGCGCTTTGTGATTGCCGCTTCGTCAGTGTCACCTCTGCCGCGAAGCCGGGCTTCAATGATGGAAAAATCTTTGGCAGTCAAGAACACCAGAATTGCCTCCGGGCAGAGCCGCTTCACATTCATAGCGCCCTGAGGCTCAATGTCCAGAATCACGTCAATTCCCTGTCGGAGACGTTCCTCCACAGGGGCCTTGGGGGTCCCGTAATAGTTTCCGGAATACTCGGCGTATTCGTAGAATGCATCCTCGGTGATCATGCTCTGAAATTCCTGCCTGGTTTTGAACCAGTAGGAAACGCCCTCCTGTTCATCGGGCCGAGGTTCACGGGTGGTGGCGGAAACAGAGAAGTACATTCCTGGACACCGCTCCATGAGACCGTGGATGGCAGTGCTCTTTCCAACGCCGGAGGGACCGGAAATTACGATCAGTTTTCCCTTTTTCACAATTCTTCCTCCTTCGCGTCATCCTCAAGATGGAAACCTGCGCGCTTGGCAATGGACTCAGGAGGAAGACCGGAGAGAATCACATGATCCGTGTCCATCACAAGAACAGCCCGGGTCTTTCTTCCGCAGCTGGCATCAATGAGCATGCTGTGTTCTCTGGCCTCCTGCACAAGACGCTTGATGGGAGCCGCATCCGGGCTGACAATGGACAAAAGCCGGTCAGCGGAAATCATGTTGCCAAAGCCAATGCTGATGAGCTTCATAAGCCGCTCCTTACTCGATGTTCTGAATCTGCTCCCGGATCTTCTCCAGTTCAGACTTGATGTCCACAACGTTTCTTGCCTGTTCCACATCGTTGCCCTTGGAGCCGATGGTATTGGCCTCACGGTTCATCTCCTGCATCAGGAAGTCCAGCTTTCTGCCAATGACACCGCCGTCGGATAACATGGTTTTGAGCTGGCTGATATGGCTGCGGAGACGAACGGTTTCCTCGTCCACGGCAACCTTATCCGCATAAATGGCGGCCTCCTGAATGATTCTGGCCTCGTCCAGCTGACGCCCCTCGAGAACCTCCATGAGCTTGGCCGTCAGGCGGGCCCGATAGGCCTCCACGGTGATGGGACTGCGCTCCTCCACCTTTTCAACCAGTCTGAGAATCCCTTCGCTCTTCTCCAGCAGGTCATGTTCAAGGGCCTTCCCCTCCTTCTCACGCATGGCGTTGAAGGCATCCAGCGCCTCCTGCACCACAGAGAGAATGGCGGTTTTGACCTCTTCCTCATCTTCCTCCTGCTTTTCCACAATGAATACGTCGCTGAAACGGGTCAGAGTGCTGACGGAGAACTCCTCACTCAGGTCAAAATCCGAGGCCAGCTGCCGAAGGGCATTCACATACCCCTGCGCCATGGGCGTATTGACGGAGATCTTCACATTGGTGGCCTGGGCGGCATTGATGGAAACGAATACGTCCACCTTACCCCGGGAAATGGACTTCTGAACAAGGGCCTTAATGGACTCCTCCAGAAAGCTGTATACCCGGGGAAGCTTCACGCCGGCATCCAGATAGCGGTTGTTGACGGATTTGATCTCAACGGTAATCTCACCGCCGGAAAAGGTTCCCTGCGCCCGACCGTACCCGGTCATGCTTTTTATCATAATTATGTCATCTCCTCAGAGAAAAGGAAGTCTGCCACCTATTCTCTCCAACACTTATAAGTATGCAGTATCCTATATTATAACCTATGATAGCCCTTTTTGCAAGACTTAAACCCACAGAAACCGTACAATCCCCATGGAAACTGATGGTTCCTGATACTTCCGGAGATTATTTGAGGGAAAAGCTGTTCTTCGACAAAAGCTCCCCCTGTCAGGGACTTGTATTTCGATTTTCATTCCTGTATAATAATGTCTACTGAATAAACCGCAAAGCGGTTTATTCGCGCGGCAAGGGCCGCGCAATATCGCAAAAACAGCTAATTGGGGCTGTTTTTGCGATATTCAGACATTGTTACAATGCGTATTTCCGCTGGAACGCTGGGGCGCTCCAGCGGAATGTGCAAGGATTTTGGG